>CAZMUU010000084.1:8211-12592 GCA_964569215.1 uncultured Cytophagia bacterium | reverse complement strand
TAGCACACCGGCCTGTCAAGCCGGAGGTCGCGGGTTCAAGTCCCGTCGGCCCCGCCATACAAGGGAGACAATTTTGTCTCCCTTTTTTTTATGGGACAAAACGACCAGTACAAGCAAGTCTCATTTATATATTTTAAGCAACTGTACCCCGGCCTCTTGTGCTTCCTCTTTATCCAGCAAGAACAGATTTTCCAGTGCCTGTTGCCGCACCTGCATACTGGGATCTTTGATAACGGCTTTTTTCAGAAAAACCACTGCCTCGGATCCACCGGCGCGATAAATGGTGTTGGCGGCAAAAAGCCGAAGCGAATCGCTTTTGTCCTTGAAAAGAATTTCTACCGCCGGTGTAACGGAGGCTTCTGCTTTGATCTCTTCCAGGACGTTGAGCGCATGCATCCTCGTCCTGTCATCGCGATCCCGGGCGGCAATATTTTGGAGTGCGAGTATACTTTGTTCGCCGGGATAGTGTGTCAGCATATTCATGGCCATTATTTTGAGATCGCGGTTGCTTTCTGTTTCGATCAATTGTGTCAATTGCGGAACGATATCCGGTGTCTTTTCTTCGCCTATCGAGCTGAGAATTTTGTACTTTATTTCCGGGCTGTCGCTATCCAGCTTTCTCACCATGATCTCCGTGGCTTGTTTTGAAGGGATTTTTTTCAGAACATCAATCGCAAACAGCTTTACATGTTTGTTATGGTCTTCTATAGCTTCCGCCAACAGGGGTATTGATGCTTCGTTTCGAATATCATCCACTATACTGAGGATATATAATTTTGTAGAGGGTTCACCGGCTTTATGATAAATACGGCTTAGTGTTGGCATCGAATTCGGTTGATCATATTTATCCAGAATGGACAATGCTTTGGAATAAATATAGGGATCCGAATATCTCTGTACCATCTGATGAACAACCGACACCACCCGGGGTGACTCTATCGAGTTTGTAATGTCCAGCAATCTGACTGCAATTTCAGGATCGTCAGAAGAATTGATAATCTCATTGATATTTGAGATAAAGGTTGAGTCCAGTGAGCCTTTCAGAGCATCGAGTACTTCCAGCCTCACGGCTGTGGGTGCTTTATCGAATACTTGCAATATTTCCTGTTGGATTGATTTCTCACCTATCGGTTGCAGCAGTTGCAGGGCTTTTATGCGTATCTGTGGCTGGCTGTCATGACGAAAAACCTGAAGAAAAACATTACGCGTTTCCGCTATCTCGTACCTTGCCAATACAGCAAGGGCCTGCAGGCGTAACTCTTGCTGCGGTGATTTTCGGGCAATTTCAACCACAGGAGCGAGGGGTATCTTGCATTGTGCCTTTTGTAAATGTGTTAATATATATTTTTTTGTCCGGTCATTTTTTTCTGCAGTCAAGGAACGCGAAAGTGCAGAATAGGCGGTAGCGGTTTTGTTATTGCTCAGAGCTTTTATCATCTGAAATCTGTATACCGGGTCTACTTCCTTTTCGAGATGTTTTGTCAATGCGATTGTTGCCGATGAATCGCCGACTTGCGTCAGCGCCAGCAGCGCATGCAGCCGCACGCCTTTATAATTGCTTTTTAATTTTTCATAGAGCGTGTTTTTATATTTTTCTTTACCGCTTTGAACCAGCCTGCCGCAGAGCCGGGTAATATTGTTTTCACAATCATCCGACCATTTGCTCTGCGGGAATTCGTTCAGCAAGGTTCTGTATGCAATCAGCGCTTCTTCGGGCTGATTTAATTTTTCGAGACAATATCCTTTCCAGAACAAAGCGTCCTGAGCGAGGGGTTTGTCGTATCCGGATTGAACCACTTTGTCCAGGAGGGGCAAGGCGTGAATAAAATTTTGGTTGAACAGTTCTTTTTTTGCCGCATAGAGCCATTCCTTTTGCCCCCGTGTCTGCCCCTGCAGGCCGGCAATAAAAAGACATATAATCACTAGTCCTCTTGATACAATCATCGTATTACTCCTCGATATACTGCGCGAATTTGAGTTTGGTCAACAAGCTGTTTTGTTGCAACTCTTTTTGAATAAAGTCCAGGTCTTGTTTGCTCTCCAGATTGGCCACCTCGTATAAAAAGGGCTCGATCTCCTGTAATAACGGCTCAATCCGGCTTTTTGTCCGGCTAAAATGATCCTGAATGCTATTATAACGCTGCAACAGTTCAGTTGCGGTTTTTCTCTCGAATTCGTGATCTGTCTGGCCTGTATTGGCCGTCTGGAGCAGCAGTTGGTAACTTTGCAACAGGAATGTTTTTTCTGCCGATATCGACATTTCTGCGCGAGCAGGGGTAACCGGTTGTTGGACAAACTGTGTTTTCTCCGCCTCTGTGTCATCAGCTATGTGATTTGTCTCTGAAAAACGGACAGCGAAAATAGTAATGACGGCGGATACAATAGCTGCCGCTGTTGCATAAACCCACAATGGGTTTTTCAATGCCGGTTTTTTCGCGAGGAGAGGTGGTTTTTTCCGGTTTTTGTCTGCCGCTATACGGCGAAAAAGAAGATGCGAAACGTTTTCAGGCGCTTTTATCTCTTCGAGTTGTTCAATGGCGCCCTGCACCTTTTTACACCTGGAATAAAATGCTGCGCAAGCCGGACAATTTTTAATGTGAGCCAGAGTATTATGAGATTCTTGCTCTGTCAACTCACCATCAAAAATAGCAGAGATGTTTTTCTGAAAGAATTTACAGGTATTCATCATTGCGCTCACGAATTGTATATGCATTCCAACTTTTTTCCCAGAATCGATCTGGCCCTGAAAACCAGGGATTTGATCGTTCCCGTCGTGCAACCCAAAATTTCAGCAACATCTTCGTATGGCCTTTTTTCCAGAACACCGAGTATAAACGCAGCGCGGTATTTGACCGGCAGTTCAGTCAGAGCCTTTTGAAACAGCGTTTCGAGCTCGATGCCGACGACTTTATCGTGGGGTAAATATGAGGTTGTTGCGATTTGTAAAGCGGTTGCATTCAATGATTCTTCTCTTTTACGTTTTAATTTTCGAACCAGGGAAATAGATTCATTTTTGGCAATACTAAAAAGCCAGCTGGAGAAGAAGCGGGGATCCTTGAGCAAAGAAAGCTTTTTATAGGCCTTAAAAAAGACGGTTTGCATTGCATCCGCACTTTCCTCTTTATCTCCCAGCAAGCGATAGATAAAACGGTAAATTGGGTCCTGATAAGCCTGAAACAATTGGCGGAAGGCATATTCATCTCCATCAATCGCTTCCCTGACAATATTTTCTTCATTTTTTAGCAGTTGCAATCAGGCATTATCCTTTTTACGGCTGAGATCGATCTACTTTTAAGACTATGAAAAAACAAAAAGGTTGCAAACGGAATGAAATGTTTGTTGTCTTTAAAGAATAATTTTTCTATATTTTTCAATCGGATTGGTTTAGCTTCAACCATGCCGGCAACGTTGCAGATCAATTTCAGGGTTTGAATTATTCCTCAATTCATTCTCCAGCTGTTTTTGGATCGATATTAATAGAACAGTCAGACCATCTATTTCTTAAGGTGTGATTTACTCTCTTTTTTGAGACGTAAAAAGTAAGCAAAAGTTGCACATGAGGGAATGTTGATATGCTGAGTTCAAGAAGAGAATTTTTCAAGGGTGCGGCAGGGGCTGTTTTACTCCTAAATGGTAAAAAAGCGCCTTCCGCGGATTCTGTTGCTGTTGCACCTCCGCTGGTCATCTGCAGTCGCGGTACGGAATGGGGTGAAAAGGTTCTGGGCCCGGCATGGAAAACCTGGGAGAAAACCGGTTCGATGATGGATGCGGTAGAACGGGGTGCCAATATTGTAGAACTCGATCCGGAGGACAGGTCTGTTGGATACGGCGGTTTTCCCAATGAAGAGGGAGTGGTTTCTCTGGACAGCTGTGTAATGCATGGCCCCACTCACAATTGCGGCGCTGTTGCGGCTCTGGAAAAGATCAAACCTGCCTGTTCGGTGGCGCGCCTGGTCATGGAACGAACGGATCATATGTTACTGGTGGGGGATGGTGCCCGGCGCTTTGCCTTGGCGCATGGATTTGTTGAAGAAAATCTTTTAACGGATAACGCCAGGCTGAGTTGGTTAAAGTGGAAAGAAAACCTGAGTGAAAAAGACGATTGGCTGCCGCCAAAGGATGATGACTACAGCCATGACGCGTATCAGCGCCCCACCGGTACTATTAATGTATTGGGCATAGATGCCGGCGGTAATGTGTTTGGTATTACCACCACTTCCGGCCTGGCGTTTAAAATACCCGGGCGTGTGGGTGATTCGCCCATCATTGGTGCGGGCTTGTATCTCGATAACCGGGTCGGAGCAGCCGGCGCAACCGGACGCGGCGAAGAGGTTATTCGCACCTGTGGTACTTTTTTGACGGTTGAGTTGATGCGCCAGGG
>CAZMUU010000084.1:0-8201 GCA_964569215.1 uncultured Cytophagia bacterium | reverse complement strand
ACTAAAGCCTTATGGTGAAACCCATTGTTCTTTTATTTCTGATACGGGCTTTAGGGCGATTAAGGCACAGATTGTGTCCTGAGGATAATTTTTTATCGATAAGGAATTTTTATGAAGCAGAAGCGGTTGACAGAAACGGTAAAATGTGCCGGGTGAGCTTCCAAACTGGCGCCGACGGAGTTGGCAAAAGCATTGGAAAACCTTCCCAGAGTGACGGACCCGCGGGTTTTGGTCGGGATGAACACCGCAGATGATGCCGGTGTTATTAGGCTGCATGATGATTTGGCCTTGGTGCAAAGCGTCGATATTTTTACGCCCATTGTTGATGATCCCTATATTTATGGACAAATATCGGCAGCCAATTCTCTCAGCGACATATATGCCATGGGCGGAACGCCTCTTTCGGCGTTGAATATTGTTGGGTTTCCCAAAGAGATTTTTTCTCTGGATGTCCTTGCTGAAATATTACAGGGAGGGTTTGATAAGGCCAGGGAGGCGAATACAGCGATTATCGGCGGTCATACCATTTCCGACGAGGAGCTCAAATATGGTTTGGCGGTTACCGGTACGGTCCATCCGAATCATATCCTTACCAACAGCGGCGCGCGTGCCGGCGACCTGTTGTTCCTGACCAAGCCAATCGGTACCGGTACCGTTACAACGGCTTTAAAAGCGGGCAAGGGTTCTGCAGAAATGGAAAAGAGAGTTTGTCGGATCATGGTTGAATTGAACAAACAGGCCTCGGAAATTTGCCTGCAAATCGGTGTTCATGCATGCACGGATATTACCGGATTTGGGCTTTTAGGACATGCTCTCGAAATGGCGCAGGCGAGCAAAACAGGGTTGGTTTTTCAGTTCAACCGGATTCCTGTTCTCGAGGATGCAAAAATAACAGCCAGAGGGAGGCACATCCCGGGCGGTTCCCGCGCCAACCGTCTGTTCGTGGCGCCTCATGTTCATTATGCAGAGAATATCGGCGAGACGGAAGAGCTCCTGTTAAACGATGCCCAAACCTCGGGCGGGTTGTTGATATCGGTTTCCGAAAAAAAGGCAAAACTGTTGCAGCAGGCTTTTTCCCGGGCAGAAATTTCGGCGCCGATCGTGGGGCATGTAACGGAATTGCAGGACCAGACCATATGCGTTGTTTAAAAGAAAGAGGCATTCGTTGAGTATAAATTTAATCGTTGATATTGTCGGCTGGATCGGTGCGGCATTGATTTTAATCGCTTACTTTCTCGTTTCAACCAGGCGGGTTGAAGGCAATGCACCTTCTTATCAAATATTGAATATATTCGGTAGTGTTTTTCTCATCGTCAATACTTTTTATTACCGGGCTTTTCCTTCTACGTTTGTCAACATTATCTGGATTGCTATCGCATTTTATTCCCTGAGCGGTGTTTATCGGATACGTAAAGCTCAAAAGCAGTAAAAAATGAGTGGATCAGGTCAATTTTTTTGATGTCGCTAATGCGATTACTCGTCCCTCTTTGCCGACGGCACAATAAAAATGATATACGATTCCCCCGTGTTTGATGATAAAGGGTTTATGGGCAAATGTTTCATCCCAGGGTTCAGAGGGTTCAATCAAATGTTCTCCCTGCCATTTTGTCCAGTGGATCAAGTCATTGGATATGGCAAAGGTGTCAAAGGCCCGGGGTTTCCATCTATAGCCGAAATAAAACATAACCCAGATGTCTCCGATTTTTGTGATCTGGGGATCACCGGAAATTCCGGAACCATTGTCGATAACGGCATTGTCTCCGAACCGTTCCCATTTTATCATATCATCAGAAACCGCGATACCGATTCTCTCAATCCAATCACCTTTTTGCCGGGCGTTATAAAACATAACGAAAGGGTGCCCCAAATTTTTATCTTTATCATAAATAATATGACTTTTATAGAGGGTGGCTCGTTCAAAGGGCCTGGCATCGGCCTGGTCGGGGGTTAAGACCGGATTACACTCCAGTCTGTGCCATTCTCCGGGTAAATGCGGTGTTTGCGTCCAGGCTATTCCGATAGACAGCGGATCGGTTTCATATCCCTTCAGAGCACCCCCCAAATAGGACATCCAGTAGCGATTTTTATAGTCGAGTAATTTATAGGAACCTCCCCAGCGATAATCCTGAAGAGCGATATAGCCGCCGACCTGATTTGCATCCCAGGTCGACTTTTTAAAGCCGAGAATAACACCTTTTTCATGCCAATGCAGTAGATCTTCACTCTCTGCCAACGCCGTCTGATAGCCATTGCCATCAAAAATGATATAGGTCATGTACCATTTATCTGCATATCTAAATATGCTGGGACAATCCAGCTTGTGCCCATCCCGGTGTTTAAGAACAATGCCATATTTATGGGGTGTTTGGATCTTTTGATAAATTTCCTGGATTTTAGTTTGCATGTCGATCTCGCTATTTTGGTCTTGGACTATACAATTCAGAAAGAGACTATAAAGAGTTAACAAGATAATTTTTACCATTCTACTTTTTTTCTCATTTTTTTGAGTTCACCGCGATGTTTTTTGGCAGCCACTCTTTTCGCCTTAACGTGCCGGGGCAGGGTGCTTTGTTTGCGCCGTCTTGGTCTTTGCAGGGCGCCTTGCAGTAGTTCAATAAAGCGTTCGATTACCGCTTTTTTATTTGCAGACTGTGTCCGGTGCTCCTGACTGCTGAGTTTTAATTCTCCCTCTTTATTGATTCTGCCGGCCAGCCGCCTGTACAAGCGATGTTTTTGCTCTTCCGTCAGACTGGAATTCAGAACATCAAAAGAAAGGGTAACCCGCGTGTTCACTTTATTGACATTCTGACCTCCGGGACCGGAGCTTTTTGTGGCGGTCAGGTTTATTTCATTTTCATGGATTACGGTGTTTCGATCGATAACAATCATTTCAAGCGCTTTTAACTGCTTTTCGCAAGTTTTTTGATATGTTTGATTCGTTGTAATATCGGAGGATGCGAATAGTTAAAGAACACATAGAGAGGATGCGGTCTCAGATTACTCAGGTTGTCAGCAGAGAGTTTTTTTAGCGCATTGATAAAATGTTCCGCCTTGTCCGTTGTGCGGACGACGAATTCGTCCGCTTCAATTTCGTGTTTGCGGGAAAAGAGCTGCATAAAAACGGATAAAATAAATTCGATAGGCGAATAGAGCAATCCAAAGAATATCAGACCGGCATAAATGGACTGGTGTTGCATATAAAAAGCGTCATACAACCCTTTATGGTTTAAAAAGATCGATAAGAGATAAAACACAACGCCCGAATGGATGATACTGATGATCAATCCCTTTAGAATATGTTTCTTTTTAAAATGACCAATTTCATGCGCGAGAACGGTTAGCAATTCAGGTATGGCGTGCTTTTCGATCAGCGTGTCGAACAGGGCAATGCGTTTATTTTTACCAAAACCGGTAAAAAAGGCATTGGACTTTGAGGATCGGCGTGACCCGTCCATTACATAGACACCTTCAAGCTGGTAATCCACGGAATCTGCGTAATTCATGATTTCCGATTTTAACTCTCCCTCTTCAAGCGGTTCAAATTTGTTGAACAGCGGCATAATCCAGCGGGGGGCGATATATTGGATGATCAATGTAAATAGAGTGGTTACCATCCAGGCATAAAACCAGGCATGGTTACCGGCGTATTTGAAAAAGGCCAGTACACCGGCAAGTATTGGTGCGCCGAGAATAACGGCAAGGGCAAGCCCCTTGATCATATCGGACACAAACGTTTTCCAGGTGGTTTTATTGAATCCAAATTTTTCTTCAATCACGAATGTTTTGTAGATGGCGAACGGAAGGGAAAACAGGGACCGCAGCAATATGAGAATACCAATGTAACATAACCCTCTCCATATCATCGATAACTCCCACTGTCTGACGATGCTGTCCAGGTATTGAAATCCGCCTGCAAACCAGAAGACCAAAGTTAGTATCAAACTGAGGGTAGAAGTAATGATACCAAACTTGATATTAACGCGCGTGTATTCCTGTGATTTTTGATATTGATCTTCGTCCCAGACATCTTTAAACTCGTCGGGCAAGTCGCTTTCTAAAGCTTTGAGGTTGAGAATTTCGGTGATCAGGTCAAAAACATATTCAAAAATCAGTGCTGACAGAATAATAATTGCATATATATTCATAGGTCAAAGCCCTCTTTTGGTCTTTACGGTTTTTCTGTATTTTCGTCACCAAACGCGGCGGCTTTAAATAGAATGGATCTGGTTTTTGCCTCCAGTGTATACGAAACATTTGCAGGCGCCATAAACACTTTACCTCTGTTTAACGACATTTCCTGATAGTCGTCCTTTGCTCTGATGCTGCCTTCTGTCAGCACCAGGCATTCCAGGCCGTGTTGGTTTTGACTGATATAGTTGTCGCCGGTTTTCAGTAGCAGTCTGCTGAGTTTAAAATCTTTTACCGGGGTGGGGTAGAGCGTTTCGTGGTCGTTGGTTTTTTCCCCTTCCAGTATCTGCGGACGGGTCGGATCAATTTTGACGATTTTGAGCAACTCTTTCACATCTATATGTTTGGGGGTAAGTCCGCCCCTGAGAACGTTATCCGAGTTGGCCATGAGCTCCACATTGGTGCCTTGCAGGTAAGCATGGGGAACACCGGCGGCCTGAAAGGTCCCCTGGCCCGGACGTAGATGAAGAAGATTAAACAGGTATATGGAAAAGATACCCCGATCAAGATGATTGCCGGGAAGGGGAAACAGATCCGCTGCACGCGCTGCCCAGAAATGCGGTTCGTCTTTATCCAATTGTTGAGAACGATATGCAGGCATCAGGCGTTCGACGAGGGGTTGAAGAATAGAATCTATTTGATCCTGGGGCATGGTCATAATGGTTTCATACAAAAGCGACAAATTACCCTTGTCCCACGTCTTCAGAAGGGCGTTAAATTCTGTTGTTTTATCGAGCCAGAAATCGATTTCTTCCAGTGGCCTGAAACCGTGTAACATCCAGAACTCTGTAAGGGCGACATGAATTTCAGGTTTATGGTTGTTATCTTTGTAATTTCGATTTTTGGCCGTAAGGGGAATGTTTGCCCTGTTTTCTCTCTCAAAACCCTCTGCTGCCTGTTGTTTGGAGGGATGTACCTGAATGGAAAGCATTTTTTGGGCATCGAGCACTTTGAATAAATATGGCAGAGTGGTACCGAACCTTTCTATGCTTGCGGAACCGAGGAGGGTTTTGCGATTGTTTTTAATAAAATCATGCAGTAGCAATGAATGGCCGTCAACAACGACCTTGGCCGGTGCAACGGGGTGAGTACCGATCCAGAGTTCGGCGTAGGGTTTCTTTTCCATGTTTTCTATGTCAAGAAGAGAGGGAATATATTCCGTTCCTCCCCATGTATAGTTTTGTATACCCGGAATGATCTCGTAAAGTTTTGGCTGTACCATAGCCACATCCTCTGTGTTTACCGCTTTTCTCATTCTGCCGCTCAGGATTATTTAGTTGTTTAAATTAGCAAAAAAATGATAAAAATGCGAACGAAAAAGAGCACAGCCCGAAAAAGCATGCAAGATTGTCTTTGCAAATAGACTAAAAAGTGAAAAGGGGGAGCAAAAGTGGGATTTCAAAACGATTTTATAAAAAAAGGCGAACCATGTGGTTCGCCTTTTTTATGCAAAAGCTGCAAGGGCTCCTTATTTGATCAGGACCATTTTGCGCACGTGATTAAAATCGCCTGTTTTCATATGATAAAAATACATGCCGCTTGGCAGTGTGCCGGCATTAAAAACAATTTGATGGGTACCGGCTTTCATTTTTTTATCAACCAGGGTTTCCACTTCCCTGCCGAGGACATTAAAGATGGTGATGTTGACCCGGGTATCCTCTTTCAGTTTGAACGCTATGGTGGTTTCCGGATTGAACGGATTTGGATAATTTTGCAACAATTCATAGTGTTCCGGTGTATTCAGAGTGATTTCCTCCACCCTGGAATAGGTAAAGGTGCCGTCATTATCGATTTGTTTCAGGCGATAGCTGTAGATACCGGGTTGAGTGATTTGGTCATCCTTGTATTCATAATGCCGCGCTGTATTGGTCGATCCGGCGCCGGCGATAAAGCCGATTTCTTCGAATCTCGTGCCATCAAAACTCCGCTCGACGGCAAAGCCGAAATTATTGGACTCGCCCAGGGTTTTCCACGACAATAGCACATTATCATAGAGCAATCCCTTTTCAACCTGTGAGGCAAAGGTCACCAATTCAACCGGAAGGGTATAGGCGCTAATTTGCTGCGGATAATCTGATTCCGAGCCCACAATATGTTTAAGCACTGACGTTACACCGTTGAATTCACCGCCGGAAGCAATATTCTCAAAAAGAACAAACAGGGTATCACCTTCTCCCCATTCACTTCCCGTGTTGTTAAAGTCATTTAAATCGATGGCCCAGCCACCATTGTTGGTTGTGCTGTCGATATGGGTTGAATCCGTGACTTCACTGGACAGGTAACTGGTATATTTTACCTCTTTTATGCCCGGCGTGCTTCCGTCCGGATTTTTTACCGTTCCCCATACCAGTTTGGACATTTGCGGTTGTCCCAAAACAAGGGTTGTGCTGACGAATAGAAACAGGCTGATCAATACTTTTTTATTTAACATTTTTCACCTCAAAAACGTTTTACGATTTGACTAGTTAGGCCATACATCCGGGGCATCTTGATTGATATTGATAAGCACCGGTTCACCGGGCATGATTGTAAAATTTTCGCCATAGCCGATGTCCGGGATCCAGAATTTGCTGAATGCATTGGTTTCCGGATCGAGCTTGTAAACAATCTCAATGCCGCCGATATTTTGGGCCAATTGATCGGCATTGGTAATATCAAACTTGTCCAGTGGGACGATGATTTCGTTAAAGATGGATTTTTCACCCTTGTTCAGAGCGAATTTAACCGATCCAACCGGTGGTATTTTACCGGTATAAAACCAGGTATCGGCAATGGTTTTATCGTTGTTCACCAGCAGAGGCGACCCGGTTTCGAGGGCAAAATTGGTTCCGTACTCGATGTGGGGGATATAATAGGTTGAAAAGCTGTTGGTCGCCGGATTCAGCTTGTAAAGGACCAACTTCAGGTTTTCGATGAGTTGTGCTACGCTCTTTGCATCCGTAATGTCTTGGGTTTCCAGGGGAAAAGAGAGATAATTAAACGAGCTGTTTTTGCTTTTATTCAGAGCAAAGCCATATTTCCCGACCCGGTTTGAGACGGCGGATTTGTTGTCTCCGTCAAACGCGCGGATGCAATAAAACCGTCGCAAGCGGTTGTCCGGAATGGTAAACGCCGTATCTTCAATGGTTGCCAGCAGCTCACCATCTTCATCCGGGTTAAAGTAGGCGTTTTGATTGTGGGCATAGATTTCATAATAAAGTTTTCCTTCGGGGGTGTTGTTGACACCCAAGCGGACTTTATTCCACATCAGTTTAACCGCCACGCCTTCTTTGGCGGCCAACAGATTTTCAGGCATTTTGGGTGGTATGTTATCGACGGCCCTGCCATGAGACATAACTGTTGCGGATAAATATTGTCCGGTGCTCAGGGTTTCCATATAGGTGCCGTACGCTTCGCTGATTTTCCCTTCGCTGTAAAGCATGGTCGGATTTACGCTTTCGGCAAGGAGATAACCGTCCCGATCGTCAGTCTGAGAAACAAATTGTTTGGCGAGGCTTCGATTGCGGTCATGGACGGCACGTACCCAAAAGTTGGATTCTTCGTTATCAATCGTGTTGAGCACGATAATCATCGAGTCGGCATAACTTCCTGTCGTATCGACAGCAGGTTGTGTGTACCAATGGAAAACCTCGTGGTTGACCTCGCGGTAAATCTGATAATAGCTGATTAGATTGTTTTCGCCGATGCCCGGATGATTGTCGGAATAATCAAATTTTAAAATGACATGGCCTCCCTGGTCATTGGGATAGTCCTCAACGATCAGCGTATCCGGCGCATCAATCACCGGTGCTTCCACGGTGATGGGCGCGGATTGGCTGTGATAGCCTGAATAGTTATCATTATTCACGGAAACCATAAAGATGAGATTATTGGTTTCCACCCAACTGGTAACCGTAAACAGGCCCACACCTTCGTCCAGAGCATGGGGGCCGTATGGCATGGAGATATCAGTTGTCGGGAGATTGGTGGAGAAAATGATTTCTTCGGGGAAATTACGATACAGTTCTCCATCG
>CAZMUU010000083.1:0-12640 GCA_964569215.1 uncultured Cytophagia bacterium | reverse complement strand
CATTTATCAAAGAGTGACTGGCAACGATTCCCTTACAGGATTAAAATGAACAAAAAACACGTACTCCTCGTCGACGTTGATAGCAATAATTTGGATATGCTTTCAGACCATTTTTTTCGTTCGAATATCAACATCGACCAGGTCTCTTCAAACGCGCAAGCATTCGAAAAAATTGCGCACCGTAGTTATGACGCTGTATTGACTGAAATCGATGCTGAAGAGGTCGATGGATATGAAATTCTATCAAGAGTACAAAAAGTTGTCACTACACCCAAGCCGGCCGTTCTGTTCTTGACAAAAAAGAGCGATATCTGGCACAAACAAAAAAGCTTTAAACTTGGGGCGAAAGATTATATCGTTAAACCCATTCACGCCAGAGAGATCGTGGCCCGCACCAAGATGATTCTCAGAAGGCTTGAAAAAACGGAACAAAAATTCTCGGGCAATCTTGAAAACCTGAAACTCGTGCAGCTCATCGAAACATTTGGAATTCAAAAAAAGTCCGGAACACTCTCGCTGTCACAAAACGGCTCAAATGGCCGTATTCTTTTTAGTAATGGAGTGGTGATCGCAGCTCGCTTCCACAAATTAGCAGCCGAAGATGCAATTTATAAAATGATGTCCTGGCAACAGGGGCATTTTGCAATGGATTTTCATCCGGTCGAAGAAGCCGATGAAATCAGAATAGGCAATTTAGGATTATTACTTCAGGGAGCAAAGATAATGGATGAACGTCAAAAACTTTTGCAACAGCTTCCTCCTCTTGATGCAGTCCTGATGACAACGACAAATTTTCAAAAAATTGTCTCCAGTCAGGAAATGGAACCAGAGTTGGAGCATTTTGTCAATCTGTTTGACGGTCATAAAACGTTGGAAAAAATACTCCAGAAAAGCGAGATGGATGAACTTAACTTGCTCAAACGAATCGTTAAACTATACGACCTTGGATTTCTGTACGTTTCAAAGGATTCATCTGTCGAACCAGAATCTGCTCCCGACACAGACACGATCGATACCGCCAAGGAAACGGGATCAAAAAACGAAATCCCTGAATATCCGGTTCTGGATTCTGAAAAATTTTCCGAAATGGATAATGATCCGTTTTCAATCTTCCGCCAAACAGCTGAAGAAGATGAATGGCAAGTCGAAAATACCGGAAAAAAGGATTCCGGCATGGTTTATCCGCCGGAAAAATCACCGCATCCTGCGGACGAGCTGCTCAAAGTACCAGAGCAACATGAAGAAGAGCCTCATCCCATTATCCAACCTGCCGAACCACACAAAACCCCTGTTGTCCCAAAATCGGAAAATCATATTCTGATTCTGAGCAATCAACCGGAACTTTGTACCCGGTTTATAGAAACGCTGGTACCGGTATCGCAAAACCCATCAGACACCAAAGACGCAAAGCCATTTACATATGGGGTAATCAATATAAAAAACAAATATTCCTTAAATCTTCTCGGATTACCCCTTGGCAAAGAATTTGACCCGGTTATCGAACGTTTGAAAGATTCTCTTGTCGGCATATTATTACTCATAGATGAATCCAGGGCGAATTTCAATTATTTGAGATATCTTCTCAGAGCACTACAAACAATAGACTCATTTCCCGTTCAGATCGCTTTTATATCTCCCCGAGATCCAGCCAAAGAGCCAAACATCGATCGACTCTGCAAAAAACTGAACGTGGAAAATCACGATCAAGTGGATAGTATAGCCGCGCTTGAAAAAAATCAAACTAAAACGATTTTAAAATCGCTTCTGAAAACCTATGCAAAACGGCAGCAAAAACAATGACCATTACCAACCCCAAAACAACTATCGCATTTGCCGACAATATTACAAGCAAGATGCTCGAAACCCTGTTCAATAACGGCTTTGAAGTTTCGGTACTCGAAAAAAGCAATATTATATCCTCCCTGCACGATATACAACCGGACTTTATTGTTTTTGATCCATCATATTGTGGCATCGGTCTCATTAAAGAGATCAAGAGACATCCCCGCCTGCAGGCGGTTCCATTGATAGCCACGGTCAAAAAAGTCTCACAAGAAAACAAAATCAGGATTATGTCGCTCAATATCGATGACTTTATCTTAAAACCATTTTATACAGAAGAATTGGTCGCCAGAATTGAGATGATATTATCAGAGAGATATGAACAAGCACACGGGTCGCTCCTCTCCAGCGACAATTGCAGTGGCAGTCTGAGAAATATGACTATATTTGATTTGGTACAACTCTTCGAAATCGGCGGCAACTGCGGTATCATCCGTTTGATGCAGGAACAATTAGAAGGGAAAATAACGGTCAACAAGGGAATCGTTGTAAATGCCGGGTTATATGATTTCGACCCCCTGACCGCTTTGTATAAGCTTGTTCTTTGGTCAGAAGGGTCATTCGAGCTACACGTCACCAATACATTGTTTCCGGCAAAAATTCAATACTCGTATAACCACCTGGTAAAAGAACACTCGAAAAGAGCAGACCTCTGGAAAAATCTTACAAATACAATGCCGGTACAAAAATCCGGCCTTTTGCAATTGCGAAAGGATCTGCAAAGCGTCGTAGATGAAAAAACCCTGGCCGGATCCTTCCGGAACCCCAAAACCCTTTTTAATGGTGTTATGTCTTGTGACACCGATGCATTAACCGCTCTGGGTCAAATTAAAACTCTGCTGGCTGAAAATGTACTGATAGAACCCGACATGCAACAAAAACAAACCGAAACATTAGAGGACAAAGATAAACAAATCATGCATAATCCGGTTGCATCATTGCTCAACTTCGGACGAAAAAAAATAGTACCGTCGTCGCTTATTGCAAAGACCGCGAAAAAAAATATCAATCGCATTCCCAAAGATCTATTACAAGTTAAAAATAACAATTAACACTTTGATGACGACGGTTTCATATCCATTTTTTCCAGCCCTACTTTGATCATTACCTGTTCAAATATTTTTACACTTGAATTCTACAACGGAATTATCTATGAAAGTCGCTATCAGATTACTTTGTTTTCTTTACATCGCGATTCAATGTGGTTTCACCCAATCCCGGATTCCTCCTCTCAACATGGCGAGCAAGGGATACATTAAAGTCTTTTACGCCCCAATCGATTCGCTTTATGCCGAACAAACACTCAACCACTCCCAAATTCTGTATCAGGAAATAGCCTATGATTTACAAATCGAGCAAAAAGACACGGTAAAGATAATTATTGCAGCCAATCGAGATCAGTTCCGCTCTTACCTCAGAGGAGACCCTCCAAACTGGGCAGAGGCGTTTGCCTTTCCAGCCGTAAACACTGTTCTGTTAAAATCACCGCGATGGAATAAAAGTGAAAACAGTGTAAAAATCACGTTGGCGCATGAGATACTACATGTCGTCTTGCACAAAGTTATCGGTAATCGCTATATACCCAGATGGCTTGACGAAGGACTCGCCCTGTTCTACTCGAGAGATGTCAAGTGGAAAACCATGACCGCACTCTCCAAAGCCGTCTTTACCAACTCTCTTATTCCATTGCGGGAGCTCGATGATGTGATCTCGTTTCATCGTTATAAGGCAGAACTCGCTTATCAGCAGAGTTATAGCGTTGTTGAATATATTTTAAAGACCTATGATATAGATGCCATTCAGAAAATCCTGACAGGCTTGCGAAACAACGAGAACATGGACAAAATCTTCCTGCATGCCACCGGGAGCAATTTTGCATCCTTTGAAAAGGAATGGCAGAGTTATGTACGCCAAAACTACCGCTGGCTATGGCTCTATGATATTCAGAATTACCTGGGCCTTTTGTTTATTTTGCTTTTTCTGATCGCCATTCCACTCGTATGGTTACGCAATAGAAAAAAAATAAAGACCTGGGAAGAAGAGACATACTTTGAGGAAGGGGAATAACCATATTGATATTATAATAATAATTGCTTATTTTTATTGTTGTTCAACAGTTTAAAATCATATTGTTCAACACCACCATCGTCCATGGCAATTTGTTCAGAAATAATACCGGTTGACAAAACAGATGAAAACGCATAAAAAAATAAAACATTTTATTGAATACATTTTTGTTTTATTGGTTATCAAACCGATCAGAATGTTACCAGAATCCCGGGCCCTTAAATGCGCGGAGCAACTCGGCTGGTTTGTTTTTCATTTTATACCCGTTCGCCGAAAGACATCTCTTCTAAATTTATCCCGTGCTTTTCCACAAAAATCCAAAAAAGAGTTACAACATATTGCGCTAAAGACCTATCAAAATTTTTCCAAAACGATATTTGAATTCATCCAATTACAGCAAATGACTAAAGAGCAACTCGGGAATCGAATTGCGTTTTATCAACTAGATGTTTTACATCAGGCCATAAAAAAAAACAAAGGTACGATATGCGTCAGCGGGCATTTCGACAACTGGGAATTCATGGCCGCAGCTATTGCCGGCGAAAATTTCCCCATTCAGGCCGTAGCTAAACCGCAGAGCAATGCCCTGGTTGATCGCTTGATTAGAAATACCAGAGAATCAAAGGGCGTAACCCTTATCAAGCCGGGTGTGTCTGTGCGAAGCGTGCTGCGGGCATTAAAACAGAATCAAATCATCCTTCTCCTTGCAGATCAGGATGCTCATGAGGATGGCGCTTTCGTCGATTTCCTGGGACAACCGTCTTCTACACCAACAGGACCCGCTGTCTTTGCCCTAAAGCAACAAGCCGAAATTCTCTTTTGTATCTCTGTGAGAAAAAAAGACAATCACCACCATATTTATTTTGAAAAAATAAAAACAGATGATTTGAAGGCGTTCAATCAAGAGACAGTAAAAACATTGACACAACGCCATACAACATTATTGGAGAAATATATCCGAGAATATCCTGATCAGTGGTTCTGGATGCATAAAAGATGGAAAACAACACTCGAAAATACAAAATATGAGCATCAATAAAATTTTAATAATACATACGGCATTTATCGGTGACCTCATTCTGCTGGCACCATTGGTACATGAAACCAGAAAAGCATTCAAAGATGCCGCCATTCACATATTGGGCATACCGCTTGTAGCCGCTATCTATGAACATGACCCGGCGGTGACAAGGTTCATTGCTTACGATAAAAAAAACAAAGATAAAGGTTATGCCGGATTTTACAGAGTTGTCCAAAAGTTAAAACGGGAACAATATGATTTAGCCCTGATTCCACACCGCTCATTGCGAAGCGCCCTATTGGCCAAACTGGCAAGGGTTCCAAAAAGAATAGGATTCGATCAAAGCGCAGGAGCCTTCTTAATGACGCATCTCGTAAAATACAAACACAATATACACGAGGTGGAGAGAAATATTTCTCTGCTGGAATCGTATCTGAATCGTAAAATTGAGCCTAAACTCACGCTCATTACCAGCGATACCCAGAAAGAAAAAGCCGGACAGATCATCGAAAAACTGAATAAACCGGTTATCGCCGTTGCGCCGGGCTCCGTCTGGTTTACCAAACGGTGGCCCACTCGGTATTATGCAGCTTTGATTTCAGCATTGCTTAGAGCAAATATTAGTGTTATCTTACTGGGCGGACCTAAAGATCGGGAATTGGTCAAAACGCTGCCAACAGATCGTAAAAACATCCTTAACCTCGTCGATCAATTGTCTCTTTTGGAATCGGCAGAGGTCATCGGCAACTGTTCTCTGCTGATCAGCAACGACAGCGCCCCTATGCATTTAGCCTCCGCCATGAACACCTCTGTTATCGCAATATTCGGGCCAACAGTACCGGCGTTTGGTTTTTATCCGTATAAGGTTGAACATAAAATCATACAAAACAATCTCGAATGCCGGCCATGTGGTATGCATGGCAGTGCGGAATGTCCGATAAAAACGCATGAATGTATGAAAGCGATAAAGCCCAAAAGAATAGTTGAGGAAACCATAACCTTTTTAAAACAGCATCATCTTTATGAATAAAATACTCAAAATAGATCCCATTCAACCGGAACCCGATCTGATCAGCCGGGTAGGCCGCGTTTTACAAACCGGCGGTGTAATCGGTTATCCCACAGAGACTATTTATGGTATAGGCTGCGATGCGTTTAACGCCAATGCGGTGGATCAAATTTATACCCTTAAAGGCCGCGACCAAAGCAAAGCCATGATTTTAATCGCAGCCGATATTCTTCAGGTGCGTTATCTCGTTGAAGAAATTCCCGCTTCAGCTGAAACACTGGCTGAAAATTTTTGGCCGGGCCCATTAACAATGGTCTTTCTTGCCTCATCAAATTTAAAGGACTCTGCACCAAGAACAATTAAAACGATCGCTATTCGCATCCCTGATTATCCCATTTGTTTGGCTCTGTTAAAAAATTGCGGCTTTCCAATTGTTTCTACCAGTGCCAATAAGAGCAATTGCCCGGCCGCAACCACAGCTCACGACGTTTATGACTATTTTGGCGATCAACTGGACTGCATTGTCGACAGCGGCCCCTCACCCTCCGATGTGCCCTCGACGGTAATTGATGTTACCAAAAAGCCTGTTCGCATTATCAGAAAAGGGGCCATATCCGCTCTCGAAATCAACACCGTTCTGGAAGCGATCTAATGACGAAAAATGAAAACACAACTTTGTATCAGCGCTTTCTCGTCGTCCGCACCGACCGAATAGGCGATGTAATTCTTTCCACCCCGGTTCTCACCGCTCTGAGAAGACGTTATCCCACCGCACATATCGCCATGCTGATCAAACCCTATACCTATCAAGTTGTTCAGGGACATCCGCATCTCGACCAAATTCTCCTGACAAGTTCGGGAGAAAGATTCCTAACAGTATTTTTTCAACTCTTAAAAAAAATTAAATCGCAACGCTTTGATGCCGTCCTCTTGCTCCATCCCACCTTCCAACTGGCTCTGATTTGCTGGTTGGCGCGAATACCGGTCAGGGTTGGAACCCGGTACAGACCTTATTCTTTTCTCTTTAGCCTGAGGATTCCTCATCATCGTAAAAAAAGCGGCAGGCATGAAGTAGACCTAAATCTCGACCTCGCTGCCGCACTAGATGCTTGTCCGCATGATGTCCGATTTTATTTTCACATACCTCCCGAAGCCAACGAAAAAATCAATGCGTTGCTCAAACCTGTAAAAAAACCATTCATCGTCATTCATCCGGGCAGTGGCGGTTCCGCTCTCGACTGGCCGATAGAAAAATTTGCCCTTCTCACAGACCGCATCCAAAACGAGCTGAATGAGAGGGTTCTCGTTAGCGGCACGCAAAACGAAAAACCGCTCATTGACAAAATGATGGATTTGTCGACAACCAAACCGATTCGTCTGGAGGGTCAACTTTCCATCAAAGAGCTGGGGGCGTTGTTAAAAAAGGCAAAACTTGTCGTTGCCAACAGCACAGGCCCATTGCATCTCGCTGTGGCCGTTGGAACCCCTGTTATCGGTCTCTATTGTCCCCTGCTTCCCTGTCATCCGAATCGCTGGGGGCCATATGATAACAGAGCATGCGTGTTGATGCCGGACATAAACAAATGCAAAACCTGTTCCTCCTGTGACCGGTACAATTGTATGAATGAAATAACAGTGGAACAGGTAATTGAAAAGTTTAAGATGTTGATTTATGAGGAAATCAAATGAGAGAACTCTTTGCAGACATGAACACAATCCTTGTCTATGCTTTGCTTTTCGTTATTACGCTTATCGCAGCCTATATCTTATTGGCCCTTCGCAACACTTTCAAGAAAAAGGAAACCCAAAAAAAGAAAAAGAGCCCCAGGCTCGGATGTATTATATCACTGATCTTGCTACTCACCGCCATTGCTCTTTTTTCCACCGCCGCCTACTTGCGTGCTTTTCACGCTTTTACAAAACAGCAATTGGTCGCTTTCGTCCAATGCCGGCCAACCCGTATCGAATTGGCCGACTTTGAACTCGTATTCATCCCCGTTGTCGACGGTGTACAACAGCAACCGCATACCTTTCCGTTAAAGGGAGACCAGTGGACGGTTGAAGGAGATATTCTCAAATGGGAAAACATGGTTAACTTTGTCGGCCTGCATACGATGTACAGACTGACTCGTGTTGCCGGAAGATATTCCGATGTTAAAAGCGCGGAAAGCAAACAAGTAACACCCTACACCCTGGTTGCCGGCCAAAACAATGGCTTTTGGCGCTTTCTCTACAACATCGGTGAACGGTTGCCGCTCATCGAAAGCGTTTATGGCAATTCGGTCTATTCCTATCCGGCCTATGGTTATTATTATAAAATTTATGTAACCACATCCGGGTTCTCCGCTGAAAAAAAAGCCAAACAGGGAGACACTTTGATGGATGAGGTAGCAAACGAGCTTGAATTTCCGCGGCATTAGTTCAGAGACCCCAGCCTCCGCTGACCACCGTATTACTACCGGTTACATAACGGCTCCGATCGTCGATAAGAGCACAAATGACAGGCAACAAATCATTAACATTGCCCAAACGCTTTTGAGGAACCACCAGACTCTGTCTGGTTTTTTCCTGTTCTGAAAGAGCTCCGTTATCCATAAAGCCGGGCGAAACGGCGTTTACAGTAATTCCATTTTTTGCTTCCTCAACAGCAAATGATCTTGTCAAAATTAAAACCGCTGTTTTGGCAATAGCGTATGCGGTAATTCTCTGATAAGCCTGAATCCGGTCCGCGTTTGCCACAGCGATATTGATAATCCTGCCCCACCTCTGTTGACGCATATAAGGTAAAACCGCCTTGCAACAATAAAAAGCGCTGTTCAGATTGCTATCCAACAAATTATGCCAGGACTCTATATCCAAATCCGCCATGGAAGACTGCAAAAAAGAGCCGACATTATTTACCATAACATCAATTCGCCCATAAAACCGGATCACTTTATCGATAAGCAACTGAACCTGTTGCCATTGACGAACATCCGCCTGTACAATCAGGGGTTCTTTGCCAACCTTTGAAATTTCCTCCCCGGTTTGCTCTGCCGCTTCCCGGTTTTGCAGATAATGGACAACCACCAAGGCGCCATGACGTGCCAGTCCTATGGCCATTCCCTTACCCAGCCCTCTGGAACTCCCGGTTACCAAAACAACTTTATTGTTCAAATCCGTCACAGCACGATCCGCATGGTTGTCCCTTTGTCCATATGAGTCTCCTTGATGAATACTCGTCCTTTATGCAAATCTTCCACAATGCGCTTTGTCACATTCAGGCCTAATCCCCATCCCCTCTTTTTTGTACTATAGCCTGGCTTGAAAACATTTCGTCGATTTTGCACATGAATCCCGACGCCGGTATCTTCGATATCAATATAAATCTTGTTTTCGTCCTCCAGCATACCGGTTCGAATGATTACTTTACCATTTCTGCGTTTTACAGCGTCAAGGGCGTTTTTGATTAAATTTTCCACCGCCCATTCAAAGAGATCCCGGTTCAAAGCGACCCGTTTAACCGGTTTTAAATCCGCTATCAGTTGAATATCTTTGCTCTTCTGGGGTAGACGCTTTTGAAAATAAGCAATCACCTCCTGAAGAACAGGATGGATCTCCTGTATGGCAAGTTCTGCCTTCGATCCGATTTTTGAAAACCGTGCCGCGACCTGCTCCAGACGGTTAACATCAATGGTCATATCTTCGGCCATTTGTTTAATGCGCGACGGATCATCCGGATGCAATTTGATGATTTCAAGCCACCCCATCAGCGATGATAAAGGTGTGCCGAGTTGATGAGCGGTTTCCTTGGCCATACCCACCCATACATAACGTTGTTCGCTATGCTTTATGCTACTGAATCCCATAAAGGCAGCAAAGATTAATAATCCAAGGCCGAAGATAGTGATAAAGGGCAGATAACGCAACTGGGTGGTAAGCTTGGAATCACCATAATAGAGATAATTGACCACTTGCCCCTTATAGGTAATCGGAAACCGCCGGTTGTTGTTCTGCATTTTTTTCAACAGCCGTTGTACCTCATTTATGGCTTCAGGCGACCAATCATCGCGGGCTACACCGATGTTTGACCATGCTGCCGGATTACCTCTCTGATCGGTGACAATCAACGGCAGCTTTGTCTTTTGGATGATATTCTCCAGACCCCAGGTAAGGTTGTCTCCCGCCTGTTCATCCGAAGCCAGCTGTTGTATCTCCTGGACCCGCAGTTCTATCCATTCTCTGGTTTGGGCCCTCAGATCATTGATCAGACTCTGGATATATATGATAATAACCAGAATGCAAATTACAACCAGGATAAAAAAGAGCCCTTTAAGGGTCCCGGAAAACATATATATGGTTTTATGAAAAGAAAGATCCGGTTTTTTCATAACGCCTTCTGTGTTTGATTTCTAATATATACCGCGAGCACGGCAAGCAGTAAAGCCAAAATGAATAAAAGTACGCTCAGGCTCGTCCACTTTCCCAACCTATAGCCATTTGCTTCATAACGAAAGACAATACGATGTTCTCCGGCCGTTAAACAAACAGAGCGCAGAACGGAATTCGCTGCATAAATTCTGGTCTCAATACCATCAATATATGCCTTCCAACCAGCGGGATAATAGGGCTCACTTAATAGCATAATCGTGTTTTTATCGGCATTGGCGTCTATGACAATTTCATGCGCTGACAGGGAAACAATCTCTGCATGATTGCTATCCGCATCAAACAGAGTAAATCCCGGATCCTCCTCCAGGATCGCTATCTTGCGGGGATCAAAATGTCTGTTTTTCATATATTCAAAAATGTGAGATTTACCGACAATCACTTTAACCGTATCGGCAAAAAAGACGCGGGGCAAAACACGGGTGTTTTCATAGACGCGTTGTCTACCGGTATCATAGACCAGATCATAACGCGGATCAGGAATTTGCAGCGAATCTAATACAATATATTTTACATTTAGCATGTCCAGCATGGCATAATCAAAATTCAAACGGTTCACCGGTATTTCCATGAGGGGAACCGGTTCCCACTCTGGTTTTTTATCGACCATGGTCATGCGCCAGTATTTGGCCAAAAATCCATTAAACGGATACCTGTATCCCGTTTGCTCAAGAAAGCTGTGATAAAACACGGGTACCTGAGGTGCAAAACCGGTAACACTCTCAATTTCATGCAAAACGTACCAGTTGGCGCATTTTGTGTTTTGAATGGGCAAAATCCGATGAATACTCTTGTCGGATTTAATAAAATAAACGGTTGGGGTGGCGTTGAAATAGGTATCTTCGTTATAATGCAAATCAGTTTCAACCAGCCGCCTGTTGATAAATCCAAAGTCCAATAAGGCAATAGCCGCTAAAATGAGCACCAGACTGCGAATCCGCACTTTTTGCTCCAAACAGAGTCCGATAAAATAGAGTGTTATAATCAGAAAAAACAAGATTCGAATCAAATCAAATAACAACGTGGAATAGTGCTCAAGTCGCTCAGGAATCGTCAGAAAGACGCCCTCAGCAGCGATGACATTTAAATACTGATTGCGGGCAAAAATCAGATAGATAAGAAAAAGCAATATCACTGCGAGAAAAACAAAAAAATAAATTCTGAGAAATTTTTTGTTGTCATTTTGCGCGACAGACACCTCTTGTAGATACTGAATTCCATAAGCGGCCAAAATGAAAAAAGCAAAGGCCGAAAAAAGATAAACCAGATTCAGGATTTCGTGTGGAATAGGTTTGATGAGCATAAATCCACTTAAAAAAAGGAGAAAACAGATCAAGGCAACAGAGCTCCAAAAACGGGTTTGACGGTCGCGCCGAAAAAACACCGCAATCCCTGCCAAAAAAATTATGACCCCTCCCAGATACATATAGAGCCGTGAAAAATCCGATCCGGATGATGTGACTTGAAGAAAAGAAGGGATTACCGCGCTAAACGCTTTGAATGGATTTTCAAAATGCAAAGATTCTTCCGTCAGATCGGCAAGAAGAGAGGAACCGGCAATCATGGGGAAATAGTGTACTGCAGACAACAAAAATCCTGCCGCAATAGCAACCACCATCAAAAGGAGGAAAAACCATCTTTTACCTCGGCCGGCTTCCGGACGTAGCAACAAAAATACAAACAACAAAAAGACAATAATCATCAATGAAAGTGATAAACTCCCCCGCAGGAACATAAATCCAAAGAGCAATGCACTCAGGCATAAATACAGAGCATTCTGTTTTTGCGATAATTTTAATATAACAACCAGCAAAACCGGTAATAATGTAAATGTATAAAAAACCGAGTGCTGTCCATGAGTTATCAAATCCGTAAAAAGCGGTAAAAATGGAAGTGTCAGGGCCGGAAAAAGAGCCGATTCAGTAGAAAGATTTTGTTGTTTTAGATAAATAAACAGAAACCATGAAAATATTACGCTGTTGATGATCAGCAAATAAATCAATGGCTCACCTAGCGCAAAAGAAAACCAGTTGAAAAAATCCAGCAACCCCTGATCCACAATATCAGTCTTTGGAACAATTAATATATCCGTTACCAGTGGCATACCGGAGAAAATATAGGGTAGCCACTGTGGATGAGAAACGGCATCTCCCGTTTGATCGTGTTTTTCATCGTATTTCAGCAAGGCCTTGTGGTTAAGATCAGTAATGCGGGTGTCTTGCAACAGAACGGGTTGGTATTGAATGAGCAAAAGCACTATGACTGTTATCACC
>CAZMUU010000082.1:0-12667 GCA_964569215.1 uncultured Cytophagia bacterium | reverse complement strand
GTTTTACGCCGTTCGAGCAATACTTTTGGTATGAGGCGGGTTGCCGTCAGTATAAAGGTATAGGGGCCGGGAGTGAGGTGGCGCATGATTTTATAGGCCGGGGTTGGAACATGCGCATATTGGGCAATGTTTTTCAAATCCGGACAAATAAAGCTGAGCAATTTGCGCTTGTCTCTTCCCTTGATGCGATATATTTTTTCGACCGCCTTTTTGTTGAACAGGTCGCACCCCAGTCCGTAAACCGTATCGGTCGGATATATCACCAGTCCGCCATCTTCCAGAATTTCCCTGGCATGGTCGATATTGCGCTTCTGTGGGTTTTGAGCGTTGGTTTCGAGTCTTTCCATACTGTTGTTTTTAGTTAAAGTTATAAAGAAAAATTTGTTATGCAAGCATATTTTCTTTTGATAGTGTTCAATTTTTTATTGTATCAAGATTTTGTTTTTCGTATCTAAAAGAAGATTATCTTTTTCGAGTTTTGTTCATTCCGATTTATTAAAATAACAAGGGTGACGATATGAAAAAAGAGACCAGGTCATTTCGCCGGGAAAAAGATTCTCTTGGTACTGTCCGGGTGCCGGCTTTTGTCTATTATGGTGCCCAAACCGTGCGGGCGGTAAATAATTTTTCCGTCAGCGATCAAAAAGCCCATCCTGATTTTATCTGGGCCTCTGCGGCGGTTAAAAAAGCGGCGGCAACCGTTAATATGGAGCTCGGGCTTTTGAACAAAAACCGCGGCGAGGCGATTATTCAAGCCGCGAATGAGGTCATGGCCGGAGACTATAATGACCAATTCGTCGTCGATGTCTATCAGGCCGGTGCCGGTACGTCTCATCATATGAATGTTAACGAGGTGCTGGCGAACCGGGCTATCGAAATTCTCGGGGGCGAGCGCGGAGACTATACAGTGGTTCATCCCAATGATCACGTCAATTTTGGCCAATCGACAAATGATGTTTTTCCTACCGGCATGCGAATCGCGATTCTCCGACACTGGCCGGTGCTGAATGAGGCGGTAATCCATCTCGAAAGCGAGCTGCGGAAAAAAGGCGATGAATTTAAAGAGGTCATCAAAAGCGGTCGAACCCATTTGCAGGATGCGGTACCGATAACACTGGGACAGGAGTTTATGGCTTGGGCCGATACCCTTTCTTTGGCTGCAACCCAAATCGAATCCGCAACCATGGAGCTTAAACGTTTGGGTATCGGCGGTAGCGCAGCGGGAACGGGGTTGAATGTGCATCCGGATTACCGGCAAAAAGTGGTAAAGCTTTTAAGTAAAATGATGCATCTGGATTTGAAACCCAGCCTCAATTTATTCGAAGCCATGCAAAGCATGAGACCGTTTACCGCATTTTCCGGATCCTTGCGCGAACTGGCACTGGAATTGATTCGTATCGCCAATGATTTTCGATTGCTCGGCTCCGGGCCCAATACCGGCTTGTACGAATTGATTCTGCCGCCGGTTCAACCCGGCTCTTCGATCATGCCCGGCAAGGTAAATCCGGTGATGGCGGAAATGCTGAATATGGTGGCGTTTCAGGTTGTCGGCAACGATACCACTGTCGCGATGGCGGCTCAGGCCGGTCAACTGGAGCTCAATGTCATGATGCCTGTTATTATTCACAATATCCTGCAATCGATGACAATACTGACCAATGCATTAAAGGCGTTTACGAAAAGAGGAGTCACCGGCATAAAGGCAAACAAAAAAGCCTGCCTCGAATATTTTGGCAAATCCCTCGGGTTGGCCACCGTCCTCAATGTTATTGTGGGATATGAAAAAGCAGCCGAAGTAATGCAAGCGGCACAGGAACAGGATAAAACGGTTTTGCAGGTGGTAAAAGAGAAGGGAATTTTGAGCGATGAAGATATTGAACAAATTTTCACAGCGCAAAAACTGACAAAACCGGGGTTGCCATCAAAATAAAATATTTGAATTTAAACTCAAGTTTCATAAATTCCATACTGACAGAATCATACCATCATTGAGATCCATTCAGGAAGGGATAAAATGAGCAGGATCAAGATTAAAAAGGGTTTGGATCTTCCGATTGCGGGAAAACCGCAACAAAAGATTACACAGGGGAATAATATAACCCGTGTGGCTCTATTAGGTGAAGATTATATCGGTATGCGCCCGACGATGGAGGTAGAAGAGGGCGACCGGGTAAAACGGGGTCAATTGCTCTTTACCGACAAAAAGAATGCCGGTGTTCAATATACATCTCCTGGTAGCGGTAGAGTTGTGGAGATAAATCGCGGCGCAAAGCGCAAGTTCCTTTCCCTGGTGATCGAACTAGCGGGCGATGAAGAGGTAACGTTTGCGGCCTATTCTAAAGATAATCTAAAAGAACTGGACAGGCAAAAAACACAGACTCAACTGTTAAAGTCCGGATTGTGGACGCTTTTTAAAACACGCCCTTTTTCCAAAGCACCCGCTCTGGAGAGTACTCCCCATGCGATATTTGTTACTGCCATGGACAGCAATCCCCTCGCTGCCGATATTGCTGTAATCCTTCAAGAGGAGCAGGAACATTTTGCAGCCGGATTACATATCCTCAACTCTTTGACCGATGGAAAATGTTATATCTGCAAGCGACCGGAGGCGTCCATTCCGGTTCCATCCGATCTGAAGAGAACAGAGGTTCATGCGTTTGACGGGCCCCATCCTGCCGGCTTGGCCGGTACGCATATTCATTATCTCGATCCGGTCAGCCGTCGTAAAACAGTATGGTCGATAGCGGCTCAGGATGTAGTTGCTATCGGACATTTGTTTTTAACCGGCAGGATTTTGGTCGACCGTATCATATCCCTTGCCGGGCCCGGCGTTAAAAATCCACGCCTGATTAAAACGCGCATTGGTGCCGATATCAATGAATTGACAAAAGGCGAGCTTACATCCGGAACGCATCGCCTTATTTCCGGTTCTATTCTGGATGGGCGTCATGCTGTCGATGCTCGCGCATTTTTGGGGCGTTTTCATCAGCAAGTCAGCGTTATTCCGGGCAATGTTGAGCGTCAATTTCTCGGCTGGCTGAGTCCGGGCTTTGATCTATATTCCATTAAAAATATCGTTTTGTCCAAACTGTTCCCCGGGAAAAAGTTCGCATTTACACCGTCGATACATGGCGGGAAACGCGCTATTGTACCGGTAGGCACCTATGAACAGGTGTTGCCCATGGATATTTTGCCCACCTATTTGTACCGCGCTCTGGCGGTGGATGATGTTGAAGAAGCGGAGAATCTGGGCTGTCTTGAGCTTGAGGAAGCGGATTTGGCTTTGAGTACGTTTGCCTGTCCCGCCAAGATCGATCATGGAGAAAATTTGCGCAGAGTATTAACCATTATAGAAAAGGAAGGATAGTGAAGGTTCTACGACGATTTCTCGACAAACAGGAAAAGCATTTTACCAGCGGTGGCAGACTGGAACGGCTTTTCCCGCTCTATGAAGCAGTGGGTACTTTTCTTTTTACACCCGACAAGCTTGCCGGAGGTCCTGTTCACGTCCGTGATGTGATCGATCTGAAACGAACGATGATGATTGTGGTTTATGCGCTGATACCCACTGTTTTGATGGCGTTTTATAATACCGGCCTTCAGGCCAATCTGGCTTATCAGCAAACCGGGCTGCCCGGCGACCTTCCCTGGCAGGCAGATGTGATCAGGGCTTTGGGGGTGGGATTTGATCCTTCGAATCTTCTGGCCAACGTTTTACAGGGGGCACTCTACTTTTTGCCCGTTTATATTATCACACTCGCCGCCGGTGGATTCTGGGAAGTTCTTTTTGCCTCGGTTCGCCGTCATGAAGTCAATGAAGGCTTTTTGGTGACCAGTTTGCTTTTTCCCCTCATTCTGCCACCAACCATTCCCTATTGGCAGGTTGTGCTGGGAATTTCCTTTGGTGTCGTTATCGGCAAAGAGGTGTTTGGCGGTGTGGGGATGAATATTCTCAATCCCGCTTTGACCGGTCGGGCTTTTCTCTTTTTTGCCTATCCGGCGGAGATTTCCGGTGATAAAGTCTGGGTGGCAGTGGATGGATTAAGCAAAGCAACTCCTCTGGCCAAATTTGCGGATCCGGTCATGAATGTGGCCGTCTCGTGGTGGGACGCTTTTTGGGGTTTTATCCCCGGCTCTATGGGTGAGACCTCTGTTTTTGCCTGTTTAATCGGTGCCGCTGTGTTGATCATTACCGGAATCGGTTCGTGGCGAATTATATTGAGCGTCGTCATCGGTATGGTGGGGATGTCACTCTTTTTCAATGCCGTCGGCAGCGAAAGCAATCCGATGTTTCAGATGGCACCGCATTGGCACCTGGTTCTGGGTGGTTTTGCCTTTGGGACCGTTTATATGGCAACCGATCCTGTGAGCGCGGCAATGACGCGGGGCGGAAAATATGTCTATGGGTTGCTCATTGGCATTTTGGTGGTCATGGTCCGGGTGGTGAATCCCGCCTTTCCGGAGGGGATGATGTTGGCCATTCTGTTTATGAATGTTTTTGCTCCCATCATCGACCGGATTTATATCAATCGAAATATAAAGAGGAGGCTGGCTCGTAATGTCGTCTGATAGTACCAAGAAGACCATTTTTATCGCCCTTGGGGTGTGTATTGTCTGTTCTGTTCTGGTATCGACAACGGCGGTATCATTGAACCCTATTCAAAAGAACAATCAAAAACGGGAAAAATTAAAGAATATTCTCGCCGCTGGTGACCTTCTTCAGGGAGAGGCATCCATTGAAAAGAGGTATGAGTCCAATATCGATCCGGTGGTTATCGACGTCGGTAGTGGAAAAATATTGAGCGAAGACGAGGTACCTCAAGAACTCAACATACAAAATTTTGACCTAAAGGATGTCAGCAACGATCCGCGTTTGAGCCAAAAGATACCGCCGGATGAGGATATTGCGGATATTAAGAGGCGTCCGAAATATATGGTGGTGTACCGCGTCATGGAGGGTGATTCGGTGAGCAAGTATATTTTACCGATTTATGGCAAAGGGCTATGGTCCACCATGTATGGTTTTATTGCTCTGGATGACGATCTCCGCACCATTCGGGGCTTTACCTTTTATGACCATGGTGAAACCCCGGGGCTCGGCGGAGAAGTGGATAATCCAAAGTGGAAACAGACCTGGGAGGGAAAGATGGCTTTTGATCAGGACCGGCAACTGCGCATACAGGTTCTCAAGGGAAGCGTTGACCAGTCTGATCCAAATTCAAAGTTCAAGGTCGATGGCCTTTCCGGCTCGACTCTAACCACTCGCGGTGTCGATCAACTGGTTCGCTATTGGCTGGGCGAGGATGGATACGGCCCGTTTTTTGATTATTTGAGAGAGGAAAAGAGTTGATGAAAAAATATAAAGACGTTCTTTTCGATCCGATATTTAATAATAATCCTATTGGTAGACAAATTCTCGGTATTTGTTCAGCGCTGGCGGTGACCTCAAAATTGGAAACGTCCATTGTAATGTCAATGGCGGTGATCTTTGTTCTCTCTTTTTCGAATCTGTCTGTGAGCATGATTCGCAAGCATATTCCCAACAATATTCGTATTATTGTTGAAATGACCATTATTGCATCTCTGGTGATCATCGCTGATCAGATTATTAAGGCCTATGCCTTTGACATCAGTAAACAGTTGTCGGTATATGTCGGTTTGATCATAACCAATTGTATCATTATGGGACGGGCTGAGGCATTTGCCCTGCAGAATCCCCCTATGGTCAGCTTTATCGATGGTATCGGCAATGGACTGGGGTACAGCTTTATTTTGCTCGTCGTCGGATTTTTCCGTGAACTGCTGGGGTCGGGACAATTGCTCGGTTATCAAGTCCTCAAGCTGAGCACGGATGGAGGGTGGTATGTGCAAAATGGTCTGTTTTTGCTTTCGCCCAGTGCTTTCTTTTTAATCGGATTTATCATCTGGGTGATTCGGACCTGGAAACCGGAACAAATCGAAGAGGAATAAGAGATGTTTGAAGAATATCTGAGTTTATTTATTCGCTCCATTTTTATCGAAAACATGGCACTTGCTTTTTTCCTCGGCATGTGTACATTTCTGGCGGTTTCAAAACGCGTCGAGACAGCTGTCGGGTTGGGGATTGCGGTTGTGGTTGTGCAAAGCATCACCGTGCCGATAAATAATTTGATCTACCATAATCTTCTGAAAGAGGGAGCCCTCGGCTGGCTTGGACTGGAAGAGGTCAATCTGACATTTATCGGTTTGGTGACCTATATCGGTGTTATTGCCGCCATGGTTCAAATCCTGGAAATGACTCTGGATAAATTTGTTCCCAGGCTCTACAACGCCCTGGGTATTTTTTTGCCCCTGATCACCGTCAACTGTGCCATTCTCGGCGGAACGCTTTTTATGGTGGAGAGAACCTATACGTTTGGCGAAAGTGTGGTGTTTGGCGTGGGGTCTGGAACCGGTTTCGCACTTGCAGTAATTGCTTTGGCCGGTATTACCGAAAAAATGCGGTATAGCGACGTTCCCGCCGGTTTGCGCGGTCTGGGAATTACATTTATTACCGTGGGTCTGATGGCTATAGCATTTATGATATTTTCTGGAATTCAATTATAGAGGGAATTTTTTCGATGAGTGGATTCAGCCTTGTATTGCTCGGCGTTACAATGTTTACCTTTGTGGTTCTGTTGCTGGTTGTTCTTATTCTGATTGCCAAATCCAAGCTGGTTGCAAGCGGGAAAGCGATTCTGACCATCAATGAAGATCCGAATCGCGTTCTCAAAGTATCGCTGGGCAATAAATTGCTCAATGCGCTTGCCCAGGAGGAGATTTATGTGCCCTCAGCCTGCGGCGGAGGCGGTACCTGTGGTGAATGTAAACTGGTCATCAAGGAAGGCGGCGGAGATATACTGCCGACAGAGAAAGGCAAGCTTACCCGCCGGCAGATGCGCGAAGGATTCCGTTTGTCCTGTCAGGTCCCGGTCAAAGGGGATATGTCGCTGGAAATTCCGCCGGAAATTTTTGAGATCAGAAAATGGGAATGTACGGTGCGCTCCAATGACTGCGTGGCTACTTTTATCAAAGAGTTGATTCTGGAACTACCTGAAGGTGAAACTGTCGATTTTCGTGCCGGCGGTTATGTTCAAATCGAAGCGCCTCCACATCATGTCAAGTTTTCCGATTTTGATATTTTAAAAGAGTATAAACCCGACTGGGATAAACTCGATCTATGGAAACTCGAATCCGTCAGCGATGAAGACGTGCAGCGGGCCTATTCAATGGCTAACTATCCTGAAGAAGAAGGCATCATTATGTTGAATGTTCGTATCGCCACGCCACCTCCGAACAAGCCCGGTGCGCCTCCGGGAATCATGTCCTCCTACATATTTAATCTAAAACCCGGAGATAAAGTGACCATTTCAGGGCCCTATGGGGAGTTCTTTGCCAAAGAAACGGATAATGAAATGGTCTTCGTCGGCGGCGGTGCCGGAATGGCGCCAATGCGCTCGCATATTTTTGATCAGTTGAATCGAATACATACGGATCGGAAAATATCGTACTGGTACGGCGCGCGAAGCCTTCGGGAAGTTTTTTATGATGAAGAGTTTAATGAATTGCAGGAAAAAGACGATAACTTTGCATGGCATCTGGCGCTTTCCGAACCTCTACCGGAAGATGAATGGAAAGGGCCGACCGGATTTATTCACCAGGTTCTTCTGGAAAATTATCTTAAAGACCATCCGGCGCCGGAAGACTGTGAATATTATCTCTGCGGGCCCCCTCTTATGATCGATGCGGTCCTTAAAATGCTGGACAACCTGGGAGTTGAACCCGAAAATATAGCCTTTGATGATTTTGGCGGATAAGCGTGTTGCTGTTGCGGAATATAGTATCCTCTGCAGTTGTTTGAATAGATGTATATGAACACCAAACCGGAGGTTTGACATGAAAAAAAATATGGGCAAAACGGATCGCACGTTGCGCATTATTGCCGGCATCATCATTTTGCTGGCCGGGTTGTATTTTAAATCCTGGTGGGGATTAATCGGATTGATCCCACTGGGTACGGCCCTGATCAGGTGGTGTCCGCTTTACGTACCGTTTAAAATTTCCACCGGGAAAAAAGACAGTACACAAAAAGCCGGCTGATTAATGCAGACAAGAACAGTGAACCTGTTGTTTTTAAAAACAGCATTGATGTTGATATTATTTGTCCCCTGGAGAGGTTATGAAAACAGCTGAAGATATTTTAAAATCCAAAGGTGGTGACATTATAACGGTTTCGCCGGATACCACCATTCAGCAAGCGCTGAAAAAAATGATTTCCAGCAATATAGGCTCCCTTTTTGTAAAAGATAAAGGCAAAATTATCGGCGTCTGGACTGAACGGGATCTGATGCACAATGTAATGGAGCCGGAATTTTCACCCCAAAAGGACCGTATCTCTGACTATATGACGACTGATCTTTACCATGCTTCCCATTCGGATTCTATATTCAGTTTGCTGGACAAATTCCTGGGAAAACGGTTGCGACATTTGTTGATCCGGAAAGAAGGTGAGTATATCGGGGTGCTGTCCACCGGCGATGTGATGAAAGCGAGTTTGAATCTGAAATCAAGCGAGCTACAGGAATTAAACGCCATTGTAAGCTGGGAATATTATGAAAACTGGCGCTGGGAAAAATAAGACACTGAGGTCCAGGATACATGTTGGCTTTTTCTGCTTTATCTACGTCCTCTTCTTCTCTTGTACCTCCTCTGAAAACCGAATCCGGGTTTTTTCAGGAGCCACAATGGGAACCAGTTATACCGTCAAAATAGTCTATCAAAGCAGTGATGCGCAAACACCGGACAGCTCTACCGGGGACGCTATTGACAGTTTATTGATTCTGATAAATGATATGATGTCGGTTCATGACCCAAATTCCGAGATATCCCGTTTTAATGATTTTGACTCCACCGGCTGGTTTAGCGTTCCTGCAGAGCTGGTATTTGTGGTTGAAAAATCATTACAGGTGAGCGAAGAGTCTGAAGGCGCATTTGATATTACGGTTTCACCTCTCATTGATCTGTGGGGATTCGGCATAACCGGAATTCATCAGACCATTCCGCCGGCAGAAACAATCGAAAAATATTCCCAACTCGTCGGCTATCAATACCTCGAAACCCGAAAAGAGCCGCCGGCCCTGCGCAAACATATCCCGCAATTACAATGCAACCTCTCGGCGATTGCCAAAGGCTATGGGGTCGACAACATTGCCGCCTGGCTCGATGACCAGCGTTTCGTCAATTATATGGTCGAAATCGGCGGTGAAATTAAGAGCCGGGGTACAAATCTGCAGGGAGAGCCGTGGCGGATCGGCATCTCGGAACCCGATGAAACGGGACAGATCCATCGGGTTGTTGAACTCCGGGATGAGGCTGTTGCCACATCAGGAGATTATCGTAACTATTTTGAACAGGATGGCATTCGCTATTCACACACCCTGGATCCTCGAACCGGGCGGCCTATTACGCATAAACTGGCATCTGTGACCGTTATTGACAGCTCCTGCATGATGGCAGATGCTTATGCCACAACCATCGATGTTCTTGGCCCGGAAAAAGGGTACGAGTTTGCACGGAAAAAATCATTGCCCGCATATATGCTGATCAGAAAAAAAGATGGCTTTGCGACAGAAATGACATCTCTGTTTTCAACAACCTATTTGAAATGAGGCAAATGAGATGAAAGAAGTCCTGGTTGCATTTTTATTTTTCAGTTTGGTTATACTCTTTTTATGGTTCAGTTTGCATTTTGCAAGATATAAAGAAAAAAAGAGTTGTCATAACTGTACCTGTAGTGGCGAACACTGTGAAAATGAATCCAGCTGATCCCTCTCAGCATCAAGTGAAATAATGCATTTTCATTAATCGATGGTTATCCTCTGACATTTTTTGTTATAACTTTTCTCCATATCACTATTTATGCTGCTACTTTTATTTATCGACAAGTTTTTCTTGAAAAATTTGTGCGGGTCTTGTATATTTGAGTTGGGGTGGATGGATAGGCAGAAACCGTTGATTGATTTTTGCTGTCGCTAAAATGAGGGGATGCAGATGATACACGGGAAAAAGGTTGTCGTCGTTCTGCCTGCTTATAATGCTGCTAAAACACTTTTAAAAACCTATCATGAGATTCCTTTTGATGTCGTCGACGATGTCATCCTGGTCGATGACGCCAGTACCGATGAGACCGTCATAATTGCCTACAAGTTGAAAATAAAGCTTTTTATTCATGCGAACAATCTCGGCTATGGCGGCAATCAAAAAACCTGTTACAATGAGGCGCTCAAAGCCGGGGCGGATGTGGTGGTGATGCTACATCCGGATTATCAGTATACACCCAAACTTATCGGCGCCATGGCATCCCTCGTCGCTATCGGACAATATCAAATGGTACTGGGCTCGCGTATCATTTCAGGAGATGCGTTGAAAAGCGGTATGCCCCTGTATAAATATGTTGCCAACCGGTTTCTTACCCTGATTGAAAATATTCTACTGCATCAAAAGATTTCCGAATATCATACCGGTTATCGCGCCTTTTCCCGCTATTTGTTGATGACTCTTCCGCTACACAACAATTCCAATGATTTTGTTTTTGATAATGAAATGATCGCCCAGGCATTCTATTTCGGCTATTCAGTTGGTGAAGTTTCTTGTCCAACCAAATATTTTCCCCAGGCATCTTCCATTAACTTTATGCGAAGCGTAAAATACGGCTTTGGTGTTCTCAAAACCGCTCTGATGTTCCGTCTTGACAAATGGGGGATCGTTAACTATCGCATTTTTCAGAATAAAACCGGGGGAGAGCGAAATGACGAATAACGGAGAACACTACCGGCTATCCAGAGATAAATTGCTTTTTGTCACGATTGCGGGCTATTTTCTAATCGGATTGGCGTTGATTCCGGTTTATCAATATCACATCAATCCCGATGGTGTTTCCTATATCTCTATCGCAGAAAAATACAGCCGCGGCGAGTGGCAGGATGCCATCAATGGCTATTGGGGGCCGCTTTATATCTGGATTATGGGTTTTTTTATCCGGCTCGGAATCGATTCTCTGGTTGCTGCTAAACTTGTTCTTTTACTTTTTGGATCGGCAACTTTGATCGCAACGCGGTTGCTGAGCTATCGCTTTGATATAAATCAGGCCATTCGAAATATAATTTTTGTGGCAATGGTACCAGCCCTTCTCTTCTTCAGCTTTGCCTTTATTACCGCTGATCTGGTTTTGCTGACCACCTTGCTCTTTTATTTTTATTTTATCTTTGATGAACACTATAGCAAAAAACGCTATCGCGGGGCGCTGTGCGGGATAATAGGCGGATTGCTCTACCTTTCCAAAGCTTATGGATTCCCCTTTTTCCTGGTTCATTTTATTCTCATGAATTTCTATTATTATTTTAAGGAACCCGAACATCGAGGTAGAGTGCTTAAACACACCGCAATCGGGTTTTTGCTCTTTTTTATCATCAGTGGGAGCTGGATTACTATCATCAGCAATAAATACGATAAATTGATCATCGGTACCGCGGCTCAATTTAATCAGACGATCAATTATCCGGGATTCAACGGTTTTCATGTCTATCACATGGGATTCATTGAACCCCCCAATGCCACCGCTGTCGCCATCGGTGAAGATCACTTTTATTTGCCCCATATCAAATGGAGTCCGTTCGATTCGCCTGAATTGTTTCGATATAGCGTTCATAAAATTTTACAAAACAATTATGGTACCTTGAAGATTATTTCCGGTCTCTGGGCACCCTATTATGCGATCTTTACACCCGTTTTTACAATCGCCTTTGTCCTTTATGTGATTCTCTATCTGTTTCCGCTGGGTAAAATCCATGTTTACCGACTGTTGTGGATTCTCAGTCTGGCTATCTTTGCCATGGGATATACCCCTCTTGTCATCAGGGAACGGTTTCTATGGGTGGTATTTGTTATCGGTGTGCTCATAACCGGACACTTGATGACGTTGTTTTTTCGAAAAAGCGCTGTATCGCCTGTGCTTAAATATGGACTGCTTTACCTGATTGCCCTGAGCTTTGTTTTCGCTCCGGCGCGCAACCTGTGGAAAGATCGATACAAGGGCAAAGAACTTTACGAGTTTTCCCGTAAGGTTAATGCTTGTGTTAATTTAGATGGCGATATCGCCTCGGACACGCGCTGGCAAAAAACCTTTTTCACCGCTTTTTATCTGGACTGCCGTTATTTCGGCAGGGTAAAAAAGCCGTTTACACCACAGGAGGTTTGTGCCGATCTCTACAAGTATGGTATCGATTATTTTTTCGTCTGGTTGTCACCGACGCGTTTTCCTTTTCTCGAGGATTTTGAAGAGCTGACACAGGGCTGTGTTTCAGGTCTGCGTATATACAAGGTTCCGGCAAAATAGTGTTTTCTTCACCTCCCGGATTATTCTTGTTCTCCTCTATATTTTTCCTGATTCTTGAAAAAGCCTTGACTTTATGTATGTTTTTATATACATAAAGTATAGTAAAGTATACATATTGTCATTTTTGTCCAAAATTGATTTTTGCAACAAAAGAATAATAACCACAGAGATTTCGGAGGACCTCGGAAAAGAGAAAGAGAAAGAGAAAGATTAATGGTATGGGTGGTTAGAAAATGTAAAATTTTTCTTTTAGGA
>CAZMUU010000081.1:0-12707 GCA_964569215.1 uncultured Cytophagia bacterium | reverse complement strand
CTCTTGTCGGCCCGCTGCTGGAATTCCTTTGTACCGCAATACCCTTATTTTAAACATGCCGCACAATTTATGACCGTGATGAACAACCAGGCAGGGTTGTTCTGTGATGTCTCCTATATGGTACCCGACCGTCTCGGCTATAATCATCCGCTTTACTGGCGCATTACCTTTTGGGGACGCGAGGGTGTCCTGGAAACCAGTTGTACAGCATCTTCTGTACGCTTGGCCACTGGCAAGGATGCATCTTTTCAGGACGTTTCGCTCACTGAGGCGAATGAAACCGGATATCTGTCAAGTTTTCTAAATGAACTGGATAAAACCCCTCAAGCCACCGGTCTGACGACGAAACAGGTTCTACATGCGAGCGAGATCGCACTTTGCATTCAACAGGCGGCTGAACAAGAACAGTTTAATATCCCGCTCGGCTCTGCTTTTTGAATGGATCCATGATATCGTCAATCGGCTTGTACTGCAATAACATACGAGGAGATCATGAACAAGGTAATGATATCGGTAGTGCTCCTATGGTCTTGTCTGCAGGCTGCAGAGTGTTTTTTACAGGTGGAAATCAGCGAACCGATTGGTATTGCCCGCGATCATGAATATATTCGAATTCGCACCCAGACACAAATATCGCAGAATCCATTCAGCACAAAGGCCGTGATCGCGGTGGGTAAAAATCCTGACGATACCACGGCCTGTCAGCTTTATGCACAACACTATGATCCGGCCAGCGGCCTGGTGGATTTTAGTATTTTATTTCCACTTTCGCTGGATGCAAATGAGACAAGAAGACTTTGTTTCTATTGGATTCCGGCAATTGCCCTGGAAAATGCATTCACAACTGATCTCGCTCACACGGACGACGCCTTATCTCTGCAGGTCGAGAATCTATATTACAAAGCCTTTCTGGGTAAACTGCCGGACCATGACGGGGTCAAAGGAAATCTTTCCGGTCAGCTCAGCGAGCTGGTAATCAAATCCGGCATCGATCAAAAGCTTTATAGAACCAAAAACCTGATGCATTGGGCTCCGAATGCGAAAAGATGTACAGAACAGCGTTATAAAACCCTCGGACATTGGAATCCACCTGATTATGCCGCGCTCGAAACCGGACCCTATTGCGTACAAACAACGCGTCTGGGGGGCCTGCCCGACTATCCGGAAATCTTGATCTCCGCCGGCTATGAATTTCTCGCCCGAAAACCCTATTTCCTTTTCTCGTCCGTCATAACGATTGAGAAAGGGCTCTGTCTCCAGCGCCTGCGAAATGATGAAATGACCATGGACAGTCTCTTTACTCATGTCGCTTTTATGCGGCAGAATGGTCGTGAGAGCAGCATGCTTTTTAAAGAGAGGTATGGGGAGCTGGAAAATGAGCCGATAAGCAATGAGGCACCGTGGCTGGCATTCTACCATTCGAAAAAGGGGTATGGGTTTGGGGTCATTCGGCTGCACTATTCTGTTCTGGACCAATATGGCCATGCCTCCCCGCTGGCCTTTCCGCATACGCGCGTATCGAATGGAAAGGGAGGGGGAAAGTACTGGAACCGATATCTGATTTGTGATGTCAATACCTTTGTTCCTGAAGGTAGCCGCTATATGGAGAAAAATGCCTATCTGACATTTACCGTTGATCGAGACGATCCTTTAAAAATGATTCGCCATTATGCCCGTCTCCTGCGCAATCCGGTACATATCAACATCGTCAAACCCTCAATCGATTTTTCCGGCAAATAGCGTCAGGGGGTACCGGTTTCGACCGGATTCTCAGGATTAGAGCTCCATTCATACCATCCACCGTCATAAATGGAAACGCGTTTCCAGCCCATCAACCAGCCGGCAAAGAAGGATTCGCCGGCACGCCAGCCGGTGCCGCAATAAAAAGCGATATGTTTGTCCGGGGTAATACCCATTCGGTTCCATTCCGTCTCGATGTCGTGAAAACTTTTCAGGGTATCATCGTGGTTGCGGTAATTTTCCATATGATAGGCATCCGAACCGCAATTCCCGAATATGGCACCGGGAATTCTGCCCTTTTTTTCGATATAGTGATAGCCACTGACCTCACCGATAAACTCTGCCCAGCTGCGCATACTGACCAGCTCTGCATCCCGGGCAGCGAGCATCTCTTTAGCCTGCCGGGTATTGACGATATATTCAGGATGCTCCGGAATATCGAGTCCGGTTTTTTTGACCGGCGACGGCAACGTTTCTTCGCGGGTAACCTCGCCGCCGGCTTTTGTCCAGGCATCGAGTCCCCCATCGAGAACACGCACGTCTTCGATGCCGGCATACATAAGCAGGAGGGCAGCGCGCATCGATGCCAGTTGTCCGGCCTGCTTGCCGGGATGCTCCTGCGACATGTTGGGGTCCGAGGTGCGACCGTAGAGTATCACTGTGGTCTCTTTGGTAATACCGTGTTCACACAGCTCCTTTTCCAGTTCTTCCGGCGTTCGGTGATTCCAGGTCATGTCATCCTCGAGTATTAGCGTATCCAGCCAGATCGAGCCGGGAATGTGACCGAGATCATAATCGCCCCAGTTATCGAAATTGACATGACCGAGAACGGTTCGTTTAATGGTTTGCGGTTCCGGATTTTTGCCTTCCAAAAGCATTCTCAACCAGCCAGGATGTATGAGATGGCGATAGCGCGGCAGAAATTGATAAGGTCTGTCGGGGTCCTCAAACCAATCCATCATACCGGCATCGTGGGTTCGAACGTTGGTGAAATCTAGTGCGCGCAAGTGGTTTGCCGCGTCATTGATTTCACGGCTGCTGTATCCGGTAACCATGATCTGTGCATCTGCTTTGATTCCCATATCATTCAACAACAGCAGCGCCGCATCGTTTCCAAGGTCTGTAAACCATTTCAAAGGAAAAGATCGCGCGCCCGGCACATGTCCGCCATGTACCTCTCCCTGCAGAGCCCAGCCGTTATAAGCCGCAGATGGCCGGCAATCGAGAACAACGCTGTTTTTCGCCTTATATGAGGACAAAAGGTCGGTGGTACTTATCGATGACTTCATAATCTGCTCCATTTGTAATCGGATTTGGTTATTCTTTTACATTTTTAAAAATGCTCTGATTCAGAGCGCACTGTTTTTAGTCTCGTCTCTTTTTTTCCATACTGAATTGACAAAATATTTACGGCTGTCATAGAAATTATTGATGACATTGAATCCGCAATCCGAGGCGATATTTTGAATCATTTCCGCATCATATTTTTGCGACATTTCAATATATATCGCTTCCCATTGGTCGAAATGAAACGTTTTATCAAGGCCTTTTACGGCAACCGACTGATCCCGAGTGCTGACCAGATAGCTTTTGGCCGTGCCGGTGATCGGATCATAACTTTCGTAATGAATAAAACGGTCGAGGTGAAAATCCGCATCCAGTTCCTGATTGATTCTCAGGAGCAGATTGAGGTTAAAGTCGTGCGTATGGCCATGCGGGTCGTTATAGGCTTTTAAAATGATATTGGGATCTTTTTTGAGGTCGAATCCGATAAAAAGTCTGTCGTTCTGTTCCATCACGTTACCGAGATGAGAGAAAAAGCGGCGGGCCTGTTCAGAGTTAAAATTACCAATATTCGATCCTAAAAAAAGAATAACCTTTCGGTTCTTGTCGTATTTGCTCAAATCGCTAATGACCTTAAAATAATCGCCAATTTGTGCCTCTACCGCAAGGTCGGGAAATTCTTTCTCAAGAGCGGCGGTCAGTTCCTGAATGGCTTTTCTGCTGATATCGATCGGTATATATTTGAATGCCTTATTTTGCTGCAAAAAGTAGCCCAGCAGTACCTTGGTCTTCAGACCATCCCCGGCTCCGAGTTCGATAAGATCAATGGAATTTTCCTGATCGAAAAAGTCCTCTGAAATATTTTCTTTTTGTTGGAGAAAAATTTCATACTCGGCATCTGTAAGATAGTATTCAGGCATATCCATGATATTCTGGAAAATACGGCTGCCGTTGGCATCGTAAAGATACTTTGAAGATAAATATTTCGGAGATGACGAAAGCCCATTGAGTGTATCGATCATAAAATCTGAACAATATTTTTCCGACAAATGGATGACCTCAGGGAATTTTAGGACTGGAAAATTATGTTTAATTGAACGATAAAAGATCGAATGTTATATTATAATACAAAATTTTAAGCGAATTAACAAGCCGGGAAATATATTCCAAAGGCATTTGATTCTTCCCTTAAGGTGTGTATATTCAGCTATGTTAACCCTTCGAAACATAAGCAAACGCTATGGCGATGATCTCGCTCTTGACCATTTTACCCTGACCATCAAACCGGCACAGCTGACGGTTCTGATCGGACCCAGCGGTTGTGGCAAGTCGACTCTGCTAAAGCTGATCATGGGATTGGAACAACAGGATTCCGGAACGATCGAGTGGCATCGAGATATCGCTTCACTACCATCATCTCTGCAGCATCGCCGTAAAATTGGCTATGTTATTCAGGAAGGTGGGCTCTTTCCCCACCTCAGTGCCCGTAAAAATGTAACCCTGGTATCCGATTATCTCGGCTGGCCCTTTGAGAAAAAAATGAAGAGGGTGGAGGAACTCGCAAGACTGGTTCAGCTCGATTTTGAGCTTTTACAGAGATATCCGCTACAGCTTTCAGGTGGTCAGCGACAGCGCATCAGCCTGATGCGGGCGTTAATGCTCGATCCCGATATCCTGCTTTTGGATGAACCCCTCGGGGCGCTGGATCCTATGGTACGCGCTGATTTGCAGCAGGATCTCAAGTCGATTTTTCAAAAGCTGTCGAAAACGGTCGTACTGGTAACCCATGATATGGGTGAGGCGGTATTTTTTGCCGATCACATCGTTCTCATTCGTGAAGGAAAAATCGTGCAGCAGGGAACAGCGGCAGAGATGATCGACCATCCCGTTAATCCTTTTGTCACCCGCTTTATTCAGGCACAAACCAGTCCACTCGATTCAAGGAGAGGGAAATGATGATTCGCATGGCTCTGATCTGTTTCCTGCTGCTGCCGATGACGGTACCAATTCTTATAGCAGAGGGAGAGAATGCTACCGTGGTCATCGGCTCGAAAAAGTTTACCGAAAATATTATACTGGGTGAAATCGTCGCTCATCTGGGACGAAATTCAGGATATGAAATTCACCATCGTCAGCAGCTCGGCGGCACCCGGATTCTGTGGAAGGCATTGACCGGAGGAGATATTGATATCTATCCGGAATATACCGGCACCATCCGTAGAGAAATCTTTCATCGTCCGGGATTGTCCGGCAGGGCCGGCCTCGATACAGTATTGCAGAGATATGGCATCACCATTACCCCGCCGCTGGGATTCAATAATACCTATGCTATCGGGGTCACTCGCGAAACCGCTGAACGCCTCGGACTGGAAACGATTTCCGATTTAAAACAATATCCTCAGCTTGTGTTTGGATTTACCAATGAATTTATGGACCGTCAGGATGGCTGGCCCGGTCTACAGCAACATTACAACTTGCCGCATCAAAATGTTCGCGGGCTCGACCACGACCTGGCCTACAGAGGCATTGCCGCCGGATCGATCGATGTTATCGATATGTATTCCACCGATGCCGAGATCAAGTATTACGATCTTGTTACCCTGATCGATAATCTGGACTATTTCCCCGATTATGAGGCGGTTTTTCTCTATCGCAATGACCTGGCGAAAGGGGCACCAGAGCTGGTGTCCCATATGACAGCATTGGCCGGAAAAATTCTTCAAAACGAAATGGTTGCACTGAATGCTGCCGTCAAGCTGGACGGAGAATCGGAAAGCAGCGTTGCTGCTGCCTTTGTAAATGATCATTTTGCAATGGATGTTCGATCACAAACCAGGGGATTTTGGCAGAGATTATGGACAACCACCAAAGCGCATCTTTTTCTGGTCGGTATTTCGCTCGGCGCTGCAATTTTACTCGCCATACCGATCGGCATTGTTGCGGCCAAATTTTCACGGCTGGAAAACATCATTCTCGGTGCCGTCGGCATTATTCAAACCATTCCCTCGCTGGCCCTTCTTGTCTTTATGATACCACTACTCGGTATCGGCGGACCGCCGGCAATCGTGGCGCTCTTTTTATACAGCTTGTTGCCCATTGTGCGAAATACTTTTACCGGAATTCATGATATCCCCCTGCCGATTCGTCAATCCGCCTTTGCGCTGGGGCTGCCGCCGTTGACCCTCTTGCGGCGGGTCGAACTGCCGCTGGCGTCGCGCTCCATACTCGCCGGAATCAAAACGTCTGCTGTGATCAATGTCGGTACCGCAACGCTGGGAGCATTGATCGGCGCCGGTGGCTATGGACAACCCATTCTTACCGGCATACGACTCGATAATGTCAGCCTCATTCTCGAAGGTGCCGTCCCGGCGGCCTTGCTGGCGTTGCTGGTTCAGGGGATGTTCGATCTCAGCGAAGTTGTACTGGTGCCACGGGGTTTACGCCTGGGAACATCCACTAAAAAATGAGTTTACACCTCACTCCAACGGCTCAAGCCCATCCAGGGCAAAGGGAAGCATCTCGGCAACGGTCGGATGCGGCAAAACAGCTCGCTGAAACGTTTTCCAGCTTTGTTTGCTATACATAAAAGTAGCAATGGTGCTGACGAGCTCGTCGCCGCCGGTGCCGAATATTGCCGCTCCGAGAAACTGCTCGCTGTCGGCATCGACCAGCAATTTGATCAAACCGGCGGTTTCATCTTTTTCTATCGCCCGCGAAACCTTTTCCATCGGCAGCGTGGCCATGAGCACATTCTTGTCGCTCTCACGGGCCATCTTTTCGCTCATGCCGACCCGGCCCAACGGCGGATCCATATAGAGGGCGTATATTAATATCCGGTCTTTAATCTTCCGGTTGCCTTTGCCGCTGTAATGATCCCAAAACACCTCTCCGTCGTTGACGGAGGTATGGGTAAAAGCACCTTTGCCGTTGACATCGCCGAGAGCATAAATATGGGGAATGGATGTCTGTCCGACGTCGTCGACTGCAATGTGTCCGCGTTTGTCGGTTTCGATATCGATTGCTTTGAGATTTAGAAAATCGGTATTGGGCCGGCGGCCGGCACCGATGAGCAGGTGTGATCCCTGAACGGATTTTTGTTCGTTGTTTCGATTGTAAAACACCCGAATCCCGCCATCAGCGGCTTTGACCTCACGGATATCGGCGTTGAGCTCTACCGAAACGCCTTCATTCTGCAAAATTTCCTGTGCGGTATCGGCAATATCTTCATCCTCTCGAAAAATAAGTTGCGGGCCTTTATCAAGGATGGTCACCTTGCAGCCGAAGCGACGAAACGCCTGGCCGAATTCGAGGCCGATATAGCTTCCTCCGATGATGATGAGGTGTTTGGGCCTTTCTTTCAAATCGAGCAGGCGTACATTATCGAGCCAGTCGACTGTTTCAAGGCCTGGTATTTCCGGTTCCCGCGCTTTGGCGCCGGTATGGATAACGATGGTTTCACCGGATATCTTTTCATCACCGGTCTCCACGGTATGCTCGTCGATAAAATGGCCGTAATGCTTATAGACATCAACCTTGTCCATATCCGTCAACCATTTTTCAAGACCTTTGCTGTTGTTGTTGCGGATTTCGTTTTGTCGTCGCATTACCCGGTCGAACTCTACTGAAAAATCCTTAACATTAACACCAAAATCACTGCTGCGCCTTACCATATGCGCATCTCGGGCACTTGCCACCAGGGTTTTGGTCGGGGTACAGCCAAAATTAACACAGGACCCGCCAAACGGTCCGCCTTCAACAATAGCGATTTTTTTACCGGCCTGAGCCAGTTTGGGAATTGTGACACCGGTAGCCTGTCCGGTTCCGATCCAGATGATATCGTATTTTTGCATGGTTGGATCCTTTTAATAGTGTGCATTACTGGTATGGTAAACAGAGTAAAGCGTTGTGCGGAAATTAAGACCGAATAGTCAGGCAGAATTCATTCTTCTTACAAATTTTGACATTTTTTTTGCCATTATAAAGCGACTTTTCAAGAATGGGACTTTTTGCCGAAATCATCAAAAGGTTTTAAACAAGTTGGCTCTAAAAGTAATAGTAAAATTTCCAAGAGGGAATTTAACAGGAATAGCAAACAAAATCGAAATGAAAAACGGAGCAGATTATAATAAATCAATTTATTTTTTAGGTACAATTTTAATAGGGTCAGGTAGTTACCTGACCCTATTAAAATTGGTGCCGAGGGGGGGAATCGAACCCCCATGGACAAAATGCCCGCTGGATTTTGAATCCAGTGCGTCTACCAATTTCACCACCTCGGCGAATCGACTATAAATATAAAACAATTAAGATACTTTGTCAAGAAATAGTTTTTAATTTGAATTTTTCCGTTAAAAATTTTATATTACAGAACGTTTAAAAACGATATGACATAAAATAGATCATATAAATCGAAAATCATATAACCAGCGAGGATACTATGAAAGAAATGACCATCGATGATCTCGATCTTCAGGGCAAGCGCGTTCTGGTACGCGTCGATTTTAACGTGCCGCTGACCGGCGACGGCAAGGTCGGCGACGACAAACGCATCGTGGCGGCTCTGCCGACCATAAAAAAGGTGATACATGAGGGCGGCAAGGCGATTTTAATGTCTCATCTCGGCCGTCCCAAGGGCAAGGTCAAACCCGAGCTTTCGCTCAAACCGGTTGCCGAACATTTGAGCAATCTGCTCAACCAAAACGTAGGATTTGCGCCCGATTGTGTCGGCGATAAAACCGGGCAGATGGTATCGCAAATGAACAACGGCGATGTTCTTTTACTGGAAAACCTGCGCTTTCATCCCGAGGAAGAGGGCAAAAAAGAGGGTGAAAAGATGGCGAAAGAGGATCGCCGGTGGTTTATCGACGGCCTTGCCAGGTTGGCCGATCTCTATGTCGACGATGCCTTTGGTACTGCACATCGCGCCCATGCCTCCATGTCCGGTGTACCGGAAAAGTTGGGGCAAGGCGCAGCCGGATATCTACTGCAAAAAGAGCTCGATTACTTTGCCAAAGTCTTTGACAATCCGGATCGCCCGCTTATGGCCATCCTTGGCGGCGCCAAGATAAGCGACAAGCTAAACGTTATCGAAAACCTGATGAAACGCGTCGATGCTATTTTTATCGGCGGGGCCATGGCCTATACGTTTTTAAAGGCACAAAATATTTCGGTTGGCAAGTCCATGGTGGAAGAGGATTTTATCGAAAAAGCTAAAGATTTACTTGAAATCGCAAAAGAAAACAATATCGGTTTTTTCCTGCCGGTTGATCACGTTATCGCGACCGAGTTTCCCAAAGCTGATAATCCCATTGAGGGTAAAGTGACTGATGACGCCTCGATTCCGGAGGGAAATATGGGTCTCGATATCGGCCCAAAGACCATCGAAAAATACAATAACGAGTTGCAAAAGGCCAAAACCATTGTCTGGAACGGCCCCATGGGTGTATTCGAAGTCAAGGGGTTTGATAAAGGCACCAAAGCCATTGCCGAAACCCTGGCGCAATCGAATGCGGTTACCGTCATCGGTGGCGGTGATTCGGCCAGCGCCGTAAAAAAATTCGGCTTTGCTGATGAGATGAGCCACATTTCCACCGGGGGCGGCGCCAGTCTGGAGCTGATGGAGGGTAAAGAGCTGCCTGGTGTGGTGGCGTTGACTGACAAATAGTACCATTTATCGATTCCTGAATTTTTTCATCGAGTTGCACCTTGTTAACCGCGCGGTATGCTCTCCTGCCGCGCGTTTTGATTTTTATTGAATTGCCTCTTTTGCATATTTTTCTTGTGATTCATAAATTTTTACAACAACAAGCGCAATTTTAGGGCGATCAGTTTTCCAAATTTATTCAGTATTTGGCAGTAGCGGAACACAAAAAAGTCAAACAGACGTTTTTCGTTCATTATCAGCCTCGCTCGCGACCTGTGTCGCTTTATCAAGTTGATGAAAATGCTTTGATGTCTGAAATCACAAGCACTGGCCAAGCGAAAAAAAATCTTTTCATTTCCTGCAATAAATTTATACATTGATTGCTATTATATTCATGTAAACAAAAATCCCAATAGCGTGGGTTTCCTATGACACACAATGACGTTCTCATTTCACATCCCTATGCTTTACTTGCGATTATGATGCTGACTCCGGTTATATTCATCGGCCTGGAAAAAAAGACGGGCTGGAAATTATTTGATATTTTTCCGCCGATTATCTGGATATTTGTATCGCCGATCGTTATGAGTAGTTTGGATGTCATTCCAAATGAATCACCGGTTTATAACAATTTCAAAGCTTTTGCCGTTCCCATGTTTATTGTTCTGATGTTGTTGGACGTGGATATCCGTGCTACGGTAAAAATTGCCTTCCGCAGCATGGGGGTTGTCGTGCTCGGATCGATTGGTGTGGTGATTGGCGGTATGGTTGCATTTTTCATGCTCAGGAATCATCTTGGGCCTGACGCATGGCGCGGATTTGGCGCTCTGGTGGGCAGTTGGATCGGCGGCACCGGAAATATGGCAGCTGTGGCCGAAGCCGTGTCCACGCCTCCAACCCTGATGGGAATCGTGGTGCTGGCGGACACGTTTATTTTTATTCTATATTTTCCGCTGCTGTTTGCCGCGAAACGCTGGGGCAAATCGTTTGCACGTTTTGCCCGTGTAAGCGAAGAACAATCTCAGAACACTTATAAAGCGGTCAATGATCTCAAACAAAAGTCCAAAGAAGTGAACTTTCGTGACGTACTCGCTCTTTTTGGTGTCGGCTTTTTACTCATCTGGATCGTTGAAATGATAGCCGCACATATGCCGGTGTTACCGGGCATTTTTACCGAGAAAACCTGGGAGATCTTGATCCTGACCACATCAGGACTGATCCTGGCGACCACGCGATTTCGCAATGTCCCGGGCACCAGTGCACTGTCAATGGCTCTGGTGTATACCTACCTCTCCATGATCGGCGCTCAGGCAGATCTGGCTCAGGCCGCTACAGCGCCTTATTTTATGCTGGCAGGTATCATCTGCATGATTGTGCATCTATTGCTGGTTGTGCTGGGCGCACGTCTGTTCAAAATTGACATCCACATGGCCGCCATTGCCAGTGTTGCAGCTATCGGTGGTGCGGCCTCGGCGCCCGTGGTTGCCGCCTATCATCGAAAAGAACTGATTCCCATTGCCATTCTTCTCGCCCTGGTCGGCTATGCTCTTGGCAATTATCTCGGACTTGTTGCTGCATACGGATGCCGATTGATGATGTGACCTTCTTACACCTCTTTCTGTACCATTGGTCCAGATTGATGGTTATTGTATTCTGATACAAATCAATCCCGGAAACTTTCCAGCCATTGAAGGAATACGGGAACACGACCGATGTACGACCGCTGCCAATCCGATGCACGATCAGAACCTCTATCAGATTCTCTATGCACTGACCATAATTACCGGAGAAAAGAAATTTGCTGAAGAGGCAGACAAGACGCTCTTGTTCTTTTTTAAGAATTGCCGGTGCGCGGCAATGGACAAAGTGTATCTGTCTCTCAAGCACGACCTGACGCCCGATGGTATAGGTTTCGTGGCCGGGGCCGATATTCATACACTTGTAGCCTTTACCAAAGGCTACTGGACACATACGCAACCGTGGGCGACCGGATACGGCAAGGTGACCGATGCACAAGTCGCCAATCTTTGCTATCAGCGCTACGAGCAGATGGCTGACGGAAGGGAAAAACAGGGATACCGGAATCTGATAAGACAATGTTCTTTAGATTGTAATGAAATAGTGGAGGTTTACTATGAATCACTGTTGCATGATGACTATTATGGTTGCCGTATTGCATGCCTTTATACCTATGCAATCAAAAGCTGCAGAGCCGGAGATTGACCCCCAAATTGAGCCCGCTCTGGGCGATTATACGGTTGTTTTTGATCATTATGCCCAAATACCGATGCAGCACGGACAAATCATTTCCGATGCGCCGTCTCTGGTCCGCACACGCGATAGCGGCTTGTTATGCGCCGTACCATACCATTTAAAGTGGGGTAAGCCAAAAGAACCCATGCGCCCGCTTGTATTTTTCCGCAGTATGGATGGGGGTACAACATGGTCAAAACAGGACACCGGCAGTGACTTTTGTTGCGGCACTCTGTTCCGGCATGAAGATGCGCTCTATTTTCTGGGAGCCGGTCCCATTCATCGCGATCCGAATTCCGGCATTCAAATTATCCGCTCAACTGATGAAGGCTATTCCTGGACCGAACCGGTGATGCTCTTCAGGGGATCGTTCTACAATCCGGCCGGCAGCTATGTTATGCATAACGGCTATTTTTATTGGTGTTTCGACACCGGGCGGGACTCGACTTTTATTGTCGCCGGGGATTTGCATAAGGATCTGACCGATCCGGCGGCCTGGCGCATTTCGAATGCACTTCCGATTCCACAGGTACCACCGTCGATGACACGGCTGCGCAGCCGCCGGGGCAAAATCCTCGAGGGCAATGTCGTTGAGGTCAACGGACGCCTGCAGGTGAGCTGGCGATTTATGCTCGACAATCGCGATACGGTCGGTGTCGGCGTGATTTGCGATATCGAAGATGATGGAAACCTCATTAACTATCGATTTCGCCAGTTTCATCCCCTTCCCGGCGCACAGAACCAGTTTTATATCGTTCATGATCCGGTTTCCGGTTTGTATTGGATG
>CAZMUU010000080.1:0-13023 GCA_964569215.1 uncultured Cytophagia bacterium | reverse complement strand
TCATTTCATAATACTGCTGATCCTTTTGCCGGTGTAATCCATGGCTGAAATGCTCGTGTTCCCAGTCGCGCAGCGCTTCCATATTCTCTTCCGAATAGACAATGCCGGAATGCTGGGAAATCCATTTCCAGTAATCGGGCTCACTCCAGTGCGCATCGGCATAGGTGTGAAACTGATCTTCCAAATCATTGCCTTCCTGATTATAGTGAGCATACATATACCAGGCTGTAGCCTCAACAGCCACAAACAGAGCCGCTTTGAGATACGAACCGGCATAGAGCTGCCCGGCTCCGGGAACGACGGCGGAAAAGATAAATCCCTTGCCGGCGGATTTTAAGTGTAGCGGTACGTTATCGTTCTCCATACTCACGGGGTATTGTACAAACGGAGATTGCAAAGCCAGCTCCTGAAGATCAGAGGCATGGGCGGATAGGCCAAAGATAAGTAATATTACAATTACAACCGATTTCATTACCATCCTCCACATTAATCGAGAAAATCAAATAATAGCGTGACGTAAAAACGCCATTCCTTGCCATAGGTATAGTTTGCTTTCACCTCGTCGTCAAAATAGGTAACATCGTCCAATCCATAAGCTGCATCCAGAGAAAGCGCCGTAGGATAGCCGTAGAACGAAAATCCCTCAAACCGAAGGCTCATCCCCACACTTTTCTTAAAAGCGGAAAAATCGATTTTGTCCTCATTAAAAGCATGCCCATAGTCAAAAAAGGCACCCGCATAGATATGATTGGTGGTCAAATTTAACAACCGTTTTTGCCGGTTAAACAGCAGGGGAAAGCGGTAGCTCAGACGGGCAACAGCCAGTTTGCGGCCGCCGATACTATAAAACGGGTATCCCCGCAATCCGGGCAAGCCGCCGGCATAAAAATTGAAAAAATCGTCAACAGACCGGTCGATCCATCCGGCATGCAGATTCAAACCCAGAGCGTGCCGCTTAAAAAAAGGATTGGGCATATAATGATACAAATTCAAATCGATTCGGTGATAGTTATAATCCGTATAGACTTCCTGTACCGTTCCATAATCATTATCGACGGAAAAATCTTCAAAAAATTTATTGAGCTCATATGAATAATTCAAGTCGATTCGCAACCCTCTGGAAGGATTGATATTCGAGTCAATGCCCGGAACGATTCCATTCAGCATCCAGTTAACCTGAAACTGGTTGCCGATAAAATAGGTGTTCCGCGGCGACTGCCAGGTAATGCCCTGAAAGAAAAAATCCTTGATTTTACTGGTATAGCGACTGTGAACAAACGCGGTGCGCAAAAGATGGCTATCACCCAGCCGGTACCCTGCACCGATATCCGCCTCCAGAAGTTGAAAACTGAGATCAACCGGGATCTTCTTTGGATAATCGGGAATCACTTCGATCGAAGTGGTCATGTGACGGGTATAGGCATAGAGTTCCAGAAACAAGGTTGGCGCCATTCCCCTGTATTCAAAGATGGCAAAGGCATCCAGATCCGTCCTCACATCCATGGCTGCGCCACCGAGAACGGAATACCGGTTAAGAACATCACCGGCATAAAAATAAGTGCCGAGTTTGACCCGGTTGGAATCGATAGCAACGCGGGGAAGCAATGTAAGCTGGCCATAGGTCATGCTGTAAGGTTCCGCATCGATCTGCGGCAAGTTCGTATCATCATAATGACGCACCGTCGCCAATAAAGAATCGCTATCATTAAATTCGAACGGTTCAAGGCCGAGATCGCTAAAGGCCTCTGCTTTTTGGTAATTCACCGCACTATCAGGCAACGGGGTAATTTTATGCAACAAGGCTATTTTATATCCGTCATATTTAAAATTTGAAAAGACCAGCTCCCGTCGCGAGGATATCGAAGGCATAAAGGCGCCGCCCAAGACATTCGTAACCGCTGTAATGGTTGAATCGGCAAAGGTATAGCGATAGATATTAAAAATACCGCTTTTATCCCAGGCAAAATAGAGCGCCTCGCCGTCCGGTGAAATCGCAGGATCGCGGGCGTCTCCCTTACCGGTAACAATACCCGTAATCGCACCGGTCTCTATATCGATCATCTTCAGATCACGACCGTGGCGTCGCGCCTGGGAAAAAACAACTCTTTTCCCATCCGGCGTCCACACCGGCGCATAGAGGCCTTCTCCGTTTTTGAATTCAGTCAGATATTGCTCTGTTTTGCCCTCTCGGTCTGTCAGCAACAAATTATCGGTTCCGTCTTTCTGAACCACACAGACGATCATCGAATCATCAGGAGCCCAGGCCGGATCGACTGCGCGCAGCTCCCGCGTCAGACGCTTTTCTTTTTTGTCTTTAAGAGAATATGCAAAAAGGTCAAAATAGTGCGATCCGTGCGAGCCCCGCTTTTTTTCGGCATAAAGCAACCGGTTGCCATCGTTCGACCAGGAAATACGGCTGTTTATACCGCTTTTCAGGCGGCGTTTTTGATCGGTTTTCAGGTCATAGAGCCAGAGGCTGGTCATGCTCAGATAGTCATTCGACGATCCACCGCAATAAACGATTTTGCCGCCATCAGGCGACCAGACGGGATAGACATTGCCTACACCCCGAGGCGTTAAAATTTTGCCTTCCAGCCGGTGTCGTTTGATCGGTTGCAAACGTGTATCATAATAGTGCTTCAAGCGATCGGTCCAGGCGTTATATAATTTTTTTGCCGGTTTACCGGTAATTTCCTTAAGCGTTTTATCTATCGACACCGTCAGCAAACGACTGCTCTTGTCCGCCATTTGATAGAGCGTTTCCTGTCCCCAGTTTTCGGCAATGTAACGCACAAAAGCATAACCGGAATTATACGTCCGTTCATTACCGAGGCTGTTTTTACCGAACACACCCATTTCATCAAAGGAAAGCGCTTCGTTGGCCTCTATGGCTGTGCGGATCAGCATATCGCGATGACTATCCCAGCGGTCATAATCAAAACCCTGAACCTGATATTGCGCCATGCCTTCGGCCAGCCACATGGGAATCACCGTCATGGGCAAGGGATAGGAGGCAATGGCATTGGGATAACCATACAGGACATCGGGTCGCTTTTCGCGTTCATAGCTGAAATACTGGAGGAAAAGGGAAGGAATCCTGCGACTAATTTTTCTGCTCGCCCCCAGCGAGACCATATGGGCAAATTCATGTGTGACCACATTTCGTAACCAGTTGTGGGTTCCCCGCAAAATAAACGTCATCTGCGGTGCCCAGATTTCGACCTTGTTGTCATAGTAAAAGGCGGCACCGTTGGAATTGTCTTCATAATCTTTGATAATAAAATGGATTTTTCCGTCGGGTTGCCAGCGATAGAGACGGGTTATCGGACCGTATATCTCTTCTGCGATTTTGGCCACTGTGCGGGCACTGCGCTCGGCACCATTGTGAAAATGTACTTCAAAATGGTCGGTGGTCAGGGTATACCAATCCAGTTCGGGATGATTATACAAATCCGTTTGTGCCCACAAGCCGGCGGCAAACAAAAGCAAGAGTAACAAAATTTTTAGACGATATCTTTTCATCGGTTATCACTTGATCACAGCAATTTTTATGATTTTCAATGCGTTTTCCTGGGTGGTAAAGGCTTCAACCCGGGCAAGGTATACACCGCTTTGCAGCCGTTCCACGGCCCAGGGCACCTCATGTACACCCGGTGTTATACCATTGGCTTGCAGGTCTTGTACAAATTCGCCGCTCAGATCATAAATACGTATGGAAACCCGTTCTGCGCTTTGCGACAGGGCATAACGTATATAGGTCACTGCTTCGTAGGTTGGATTGGGATAACAAAAAACAGTCTTTGCCGGCATTAGATTGTCCTGCTCGACAACAAATTGCTGGTCACCGGGAACAAAAAAGCGGCGAAAGGCGTCCCGCCCGACCTGACACCATGATGAAGCGGATGTGTTTTCGAACGACAAATTCCAGGCATAGATAAAGCCGTCAGCAGATATGCTCAGAACTTCAACATCACCATCTTCGTCTAGATCGATCATGGCCGGCGAAGCATCAACATCCATTCCCCCCGGTAAAGGAAAACCGCTTGCCATGCGTCCGGTTTCATCGAGGCTATACAACTTTCCGGAAGGCGTTACGGTAAGGAGCTGACCACTTTGAGCGCCACTCCAGAGGGGAGATGAACGAAAAAAGCCGAGAGAATCCGGTTCAAGGAAATAGGTATAGGGATAATTGGTTGCAGCACTGCCGGTCCGGTTTAGAGCGACCAGGCTATAGCGGGAATGATAGATGATTTCCGGTAATCCGTCCCGGTCGATATCGGCGAGAGCCGGGGCGCTATGGCGATCCCGGTTATGGCCGCCCTGACTGCCGATCTCCGGCTCACCGGCCGAGGATAAAGCGATCGTCTCTCCGCGGTTGGAAAGCACGACAATCTCTTAGCCTGGGTTACCGTCAAAATCGGCCACCAGGGGCTGAAAATCTCCGGAGCTCGCAGGTAATTTATGTTGCCAGGTTATGTTCAGGTCTGTGTCCAGAGCATATAGATTCGCTGTTTCTGAAGCAGCAATGATGGCGTTTTGGTCCGAGCCGCCATAGGCCAGAGCCGTTATTCGATGTTGATCGATCTGATTCTGATTTTTTATCTCATACTGATTTTCCGGATTGAGCGCAAGAGAAAAAAGAGTACCATCCTTTGTACCGATGACAATTACTGAGCCCTGTCCACTCCCGAAGGCCGGCAAGACCAGCGGCCCCGCCGTTGGATTTTTCCTCAGATCAATTTGGGAATGGATGTCTGCATAACCGTCCTGGTCCTCATCAACCAGGTTCAATATCCGGACAACACCCGAGTTGCCGGCGAGCACCAATTGTTCACAGGACTCGGTTGCCGCCAGAGGCAGTTGTATCGAGTCAGCCATTTCAAACGCAACCGCAAGGGGATACACATCCGTTTCCTTTGTGATGTTTGTGTATGAGACGGTACGACCGTTTTCGATCAGCTTTTCTCCATCGCGTTGCCAGATCATCACCTCACCACGGTTGCTGACGGCAGCGATCAGAGCGCCTTCTGTTCGCGGTATCGCGAGCAGAGAGCCAAATTGGTTATCTCTTCCAACCGCCTGTGGGAACCCATTCACCCACCGTTCGGATCGCAGAGAGAATGTCATAACGCTGTCGCGACGGCTGAAATCGAACAGATGTATATGGCTAAAGGCACCATCAAACGTTTTGCCGGCGGGAATGCTGGAAGAGGACAATTCGACCACGGCCGTATCGTTTACGATTTTATGTGATTCGTTGCCCGACCACCAGGGATCGAAATAATCCCCCGCTTCCGTACCATATCCGGGGTCGAAAAGATCATAATAGTAACCGATATCCTGAGCGCCATCGCACTCGACCAGGTCGACGCCGCGGTGTTCGCGATTGTTGTTGATCCTGTTTTGAGCCAGGTTTCGTTCTATTACCGTTTCATCTATATGCCATATCAGAATACCCGACCCCGGTATGCCAAAATCATATTCATCGATCCGCACCAAAACGCCGGTATTTTCTTCAAGGAGGACCTGGCCGGTGGTATCGAATTCGGCACGATTTCCATTGGCATCGCGACCAAACGCATAACCGTCGCCATTGAAATCCTTTTGCCGGTTTTCGACGAGATAGTATTCTGTTTGAGTGATGGGAATTTTATAGAGTTGATGTTTGCTGCTTTGCGCGGCCCCGACCGGGATGTTTTCACCCATCGTTATTTCAACGGGTTGTTGCCACCCCATAAAAATTTTCATCCAGGCACAGGGCTGGCTGGGGATTAATCCCTGAAAATTATTGGATCCCTGATCCATCAGACCCCATTGTCCGATTCCCGCTCGCCCTGTTTCCGTATCGAAGAGACTCGGCATACCCAGCTGGCTCGCCATCAACAGCGTCATGGAGCCGAGCAGACCGATATCATACCCTTCCTGATTTTGAGTTTCAGGGAGGATAATGGCTTCCCTGATCGCTCTTTCAGCCGTCTCGATTCCCTCAAAGCCGGAAGAACCGTTGCCAAGCGTCTCTTGCAGGGTTTCATAATCGATAAATGCGGACTGGATATCATAAGGCGTGGCATCGAAATCAAAGGTAAAATCATTGCCGACGCCGGCATGAAAGATCATATAAATGTCATATTGACCATAATCAATCTGGTCATCCGCCACCTTCAGGGCATCCTGCATCAGTTCAGCCCAGCGCAATTTTTGTTTTTCTTCATCTTCTTCACCGCTGTAATAAACCATATCGTGCGGAAGCGAATAGGATGAATTCTCTTCTTCGGGATAAACATCAAAAAGAAGCTCAAGGTGGTGATTTGAAACCGTTTTAAAATAGTTGCGCAGTGCCAGCAGTTGATGTTCAAAATAGGTTTTGTTATGAGGGGGCTTGTCGATCTTGTAATCGCTTTCGTTTGACAGATCGAATAGACCATTTCCCGTGGTGGTTTCCACCTGGTCCTCTACAAACTCTACCCGAATGGCGGCAATGTGCAGCGTATCCGCTGTTGAGTCTATTCCGCTATTTCTGTCAAAAAAAAAGCGTTGATGAACACCAAGCAAATCCTGATCAGAGAGTGCGAATTGTGCTGAGGAGGATATGGATATAATGCCTGAAAATAGCGCTAAAAAGACGGTCAAATAGTATATAGTTTTCAAATTCATCAAGCCTGTGTGCATGTTTTGGGGTTAACTGCCTCAAAAAAAGCGGGACAAAGAAAGACGGCTTTACCCCGCTTGCTCTTGCGTAGATATCTGTTAGAAACCAATAGTCAAAGAAAAACGCATGGTATTGGCCAACGGGTGACCCTCTGCAGCGGAGACATAACCAAAATCAAATCGATACAGATGATATTGGATGCCGGCACCAAAAGAGGTAAATTCGACTTTACCCGGTTTATCCCAGTAATAGCCGGCGCGCAATGAAATAAGGTCGCTGTACCAATATTCGACACCACCGCTGATAATACCGTTAAAAACTTTGGTTTCGTTGACCACTTCTTCGTCTTCCGAACCGATATTCTGTTTTTCTTTTTCCACGATGGTCCAGGGAGAAGTAAAAATGGCTTGATAAAAGGGATCAGACGTACCATCTTCGTGGCGGTTGACCATAAGCTTGTTCATATCGGCGACAAACGTCAGTTTGTTGTATTGATTCTCTACCGCCTTGTATGCAAATCCCAATTTCAGATTGGTGGGCAAGGGGTCTGCCTGTGAGGCATCGACGTAGGTAATTTTGGGACCCAGGTTGGACAGATTCAATCCAAAACTCAATCGCGGCATAAACGGAAATTTATAAAGAGTGGCAAGATCAAAGGCAAATGCATTGGCTCTACCATCGCCTTTTTCTGCACCGGCACCGACGCTGGAAAGATTGGATCGAATATACCGGAGTCCGAGACCGACGGCCCAGTTTTCCCAAATACGGGTTCCATAGGTTGCCGAAACAGCAAATTCATAACTGCTGAATTCTCCAAGAATCAACGGACTGTCTTCCCCGGTAATATACTGCTTGCCGAGGTTAAGAAATGTCAAATTCAATCCGAACGTGCCCAATCCTTCTATTGAATGTCGGTAAGCGCCAAATTCATAAAAGAGATCGGAACCGAATTGAGGCAGCCAATTCGCATGCATAAGCGTAAGTTCGCGACCCTGCTGAAAAGCGAGACCGGCAGGATTCCAGAAAACCGCAGTTGCGTCATCCGCCAAAGCCACAAAGGCTTCACCCATTCCCGCTGCACGGGCACCTGGCGATATCATCAGGAACAGTACAGCAGCTTCGCTGACAGCATATGATTCCGCAACCGGTAAAAAAGCGACTGCAGCGAGTACGAATAACACAATTAATTTCTTCATGTGATTCCTCCACTTAATTTGTTGAATCCAGGGTTAAAATGGTTCAAAATAAAAAAAGCCGAATACCAGCTGATTCTCTGATTTTATTCGGCTATAAATAAAAAAAGCGAGTCCTGGCTGGAATATAAAGCTCAGTTACAAATTGTTTGAACAGTCTGTCAAATAATGTCTAATATATATTTTTTAACAATTTGTAACAAACTTAACGTCCAGCGGCTCACCTTTATTAATTCAACTATTTTGTTTTGGAAAAGTATAAATTCTTTAAATAAGAGTCAAGTTATTTTACTTGAAATAAAACAAAAAGTTCCATTTTGTCATTACGGAATACAATACAATTATTATACCACTTTGCACCGAATACTGCATAAAATTTGTTGTTGTTTTTTAAAGACTTTGTAGTTAAATGGCGAATAAATCGGTCGTTTTTTGCATAAACTCACTACAGGTGTCCCATAAGTAACACACTGTTACCGGAATGTCTTCAAATGATCCACCAGGGCATCCAGTTCTTTTCGGCTTCGTTTTTCCGTAACAGCACAGAGAAAGCAATTCTCCATATGCGGAAAAAACGGTGCCAACTCTATACCCGCCAATATACCATTTTTCTCACAGGAATGTAAAACCTTTTTGACCGGAATGTCGCTATGAACGACAAATTCCTTAAAGAAGGGTTGATCGAATTCAAGCGAGAATCCGTCCAGGGCCTCGATTTGTTTGGCGAGATAATGACTCTTTTGCAGACAGTGATTTGCCGCCTGTTCCAGGCCGGATTTTCCCAACAGCGAAAGATAAAGCGTCGCAGCAAGGGCATTCAGCCCCTGATTGGTACAAATATTGGAGGTCGCCTTTTCCCGGCGGATATGTTGTTCACGCGTTTGCAGCGTCAGGACATACCCGCGTCTACCGTCCTGATCTACGGTTTCACCGACGATCCGCCCCGGAATTCTGCGCACGAGTTGTCTGGTAGCGGTAAAAATACCCAGAAAGGGCCCGCCAAAGTTCAATGCGTTTCCCAGGACCTGCCCTTCACCGGTTGCAATGTCTGCTCCGTATGCGCCGGGTGGCTTGAGCAATGCCAGGGAAATCGGATCATTCGATGTGATAAACAAACCACCCAGTTCATGCACTACTTCCGAAGCCTTTTCCATCTTTTCGAGACAGCCAAAAAAATTGGGATGTTGCATCACCACAGCGGCAATCTGGTCATCCATGTGATCCTTTAAGTGATTCAAATCCGTTATTCCGTTTTCAGCTGGAATCAAATTGATCTCTATTCCCTGGCCATGGCAATAGGTACGGATAATATCGATATAATAGGGATGTACGGTTGATGATACGAAAATTTTATTGCGTTTCTTTTGGGAATGGGCCAGCAAAACCGCCTCAGCCAGAGCAGACCCGGCGTCATACAGAGAAGCATTGGAAACATCCATGCCGGTTAATTCGCAGATCATGGTCTGGAATTCATAAATGGCCTGCAGGGTTCCCTGGCTGACTTCGGGTTGATAAGGCGTATAAGCCGTATAAAACTCAGACCTGGCTAAAATATGGTTTACCGCAGCGGGCACATAATGATCATAGGCTCCGGCCCCTAAAAAGCAAACCAGATCTTGTGTATTTTTATTTTCAAGCGACAGGGTTCTAAGATGCTGAAAAGCTTCGAATTCCGACAACGGGGCGGGTAAATCCAATTTTGTATCGAGCAACAACTCGGAAGGAATATTGCTTAACAATGCCTGAAAATCTTCAACTCCGATGGCTTTCAGCATTGCCTTTTGATCTTCCGGGGAATTGGAAAGAAAAGGCATTATATTCTCCTTGCTCAGCTAATCTTTTCTTTGTACTGCTCTGCATTTAAAAGCTGATCGAGTTCGGATTTATGCTCCAGTTCGATCTGGATCATCCATCCGTCGCCGTAAGGATCCTTGTTAATGATTTCGGGTGAATCCGCGAGTGCAGAATTAATTTTGACCACCTTTCCGGAAACAGGAGCGAAGAGATCTGATACCGCCTTGACGGCTTCGATCGTACCGAAGGTATCCATTTGGGCAAACTCTTCTCCTTCTTCCGGGAGTTCAACATATACCACATCTCCCAGTTCACCCTGAGCATAATCGGTAATTCCCACAGTTACAATATTGTCAGAGACGCTGATCCATTCGTGCTCCTCTGTATAATGTAAATTCTCTGGTACGTTCATCTTTTTCCTCCTGTTATTAAGTGTAAACTTGGACGTTCATATCGAAAGATTCCAGGAACCGGGTATCAAAGATTCCGTTTTTAAAATTTTCATCATGAAAGATTCTCAAGTGCAGCGGTATGGTGGTGGCAACACCCTCTACAACAAATTCTTCCAGAGCTCTGATCATACGAACGATCGCTTCGTTTCGGTCTTTACCGTGTGTAATGACTTTGGCAATCAACGAGTCATAATAGGGTGGTATTTTATACTGAGAATATGCATGTGTATCGACGCGCACACCCGGGCCTCCCGGGCTATGAAAGCTAGTAATCACACCGGGGGACGGCCGGAATCCCTGGAAAGGGTCTTCCGCATTGATGCGACATTCGATAGCATGTCCCCGCAATTTGTATTTTTTCATTTTTTTGGGTAGTTTTTCGCCGGCAGCGGATAAAATTTGATATTTGATCAGATCGATAGCGAGCACTTTTTCCGTTACCGGATGCTCCACCTGGATGCGGGTATTCATCTCCATAAAATAGAAATGACCATCCTTATCCAGTAAAAACTCTATTGTTCCGGCGCTGTTATACTGAACGCTCTGAGCCCCGAGAATAGCCGCATCACACATTGCCTGGCGCAATTCCGGTGTAACCACCGGAGAAGGTGATTCTTCGATCAGCTTTTGGTGTTTTCGCTGTATGGAACAATCCCGTTCACCCAGGGGGAGCACATTACCATGATTATCCCCCAAAATCTGAATTTCTATATGGTGAGGATTTTCAAAGTATTTTTCCATATAAATATCAGAGTTATTAAAGGCCGCTTTGGCCTCGGCCATGGCCATTTCAGCCGCATTTCTGATTTCGCTGATTGATCTTACCACGCGCATCCCCCTGCCGCCGCCTCCGGCAGAGGCTTTGAATATAATGGGAAACTCTATTCCCTGAGCCAGTTTTTCAACCTGCCGCACATCTTTGATGATACCATCCGAGCCCGGAATCACCGGCACTCCGGCGTTTTTCATGGTTTCCTTGGCAAACGCCTTGTCTCCCATCCGCAAAATGGTTTGAGGTGTCGGTCCGATAAACTGAATATCACAGGACTCGCAGATTTCGGCAAAATGAGCGCTCTCGGCCAAAAAACCGTAACCGGGATGAACGGCATCAGCATTGGTAATTTCTGCAGCGCTGATCAATTGCGGGATATTTAAATAACTTTGATGACTCGGTCCCGGGCCGATACAAACCGCCTGATCGGCAAAGCGAACATGCAAACTCTCAGCATCCGCCTCACTGTAAACGGCTACAGTCTCTATGTTGAGCTCTTTACATGCACGTATAATTCGTAATGCGATCTCACCACGATTGGCAATAAGAATTCTGTTAAACACGCCTGTTATCCATTAGTTTAAGGTTTCGAGTCCTGTTTAATCAGGTGTTACCAGAAATAGAGGCTGATTGTATTCTACGGGCTGGGCATTTTCAACGAGTATCTTTTCAATTCGGCCTGAAATCTCCGCCTCGATCTCATTCATGAGCTTCATCGCCTCAATAATACATAATACCTTTCCCGGCGATATCTTGTCCCCCTCACTGATATAGGGATCGGCATCCGGTGCCGGAGAGGAGTAATAAGTACCCACCATGGGAGAATTTATTTTGATCAGTTTTTCATCCTCTTCCCGTACTTTGTCCGGTGGCGGAGCCGGCTTCGATTCAGGGGCAACGCTTGGCTGTTCAGGTTCGAGCACAACCGGAGCGACATCCGGTGCGCTGACAGGTCGTTTATCAACCCTTAAAGACCCATTTTTCTTGATGGTGACCTTTTTGCCCCACCAGCTCTTTACCTGAATCTCACCGATATTAAATTCATGTACAAGCTTGACGAGTTCGCGGATTTTCTGCACCTGCATAGATACTCCTTTGCATTAAGTTACGCGTTCAATGTATTCCCCGGTGCGTGTATCGATTTTAATTTTATCCCCCTCCTCGAGGAAAAGAGGTACCTGAACAGTTCCGCCAGTCTCCACCACGGCTTTTTTCGTTGCCCCGGAAACCGTATCGCCCTTGAGTCCCGGTTCGGTTTCCGTTATTTCCAATTCAACAAATGTCGGAACCTCGATACCGATGGGATTCTCGTTATATGTTAAAACGTCTACGTTTTCACCCTCTTTTAAAAACTCACCCCCGGATTGGATCAAGCTGGATGGCGCACCGATCTGGTCATACGTTTCATGGTCCATCAACATCAGCAGATCACCTTCCCTGTATAAATACTGCATCTGCCGGCGAATCACCCGGGCATCCTCTACCTTTTCTCCGGAGCGAAAGGTCTTTTCAATTGCCTTGCCGGTCTGCATGTGTTTTAATTTTGTACGTACGAACGCTCCGCCACGCCCCATTTTAACGTGCTGAAACTCGGTGATTGCGTAGAGTTCACCATCCAATACGAGAACCAGACCGGTTCTAAAATCTGATGTGCTAGCCATTTGTTTTCTCTTTTCACCTTTCTTCAATAAACCAGTAAAAATCTAAAAAAATTAATATATAGAGTCAATACTTTTGTCCTTAATTCTACAAAGACCCTCGATAATGGTCTAGGAACCTGATAACTTTTTGCGAATGAGGACGTTTACGGATTTTGGATTTGCTTTTCCACCGGTTGCGCGCATGACCCGGCCGACGAAAAAGCCCATCAGTTTATCCTTGCCGCCGCGTAAAGCATCCACCTCGTCCGGGTGCGCCTGCAAAACCTGATCGATAGCCTTTTCAATAGCATCATGATCCGTTATTTGCGTCAAGCCCTTTTCTTTGACAATTTTTTTCGGAGAGTCGCCGCTTTCGACAACATCATTGAACACGGATTTGGCAATTTTGGAATTGATCGTCCCCGACTCTATCAATTGAATAATTTCAACAAGAGAATCGGCTTCCAGTCGCAACTCATCGATAGTGCATTTTTTCTCTTTCAGACAGCGCAAGACCTCGCCC
>CAZMUU010000079.1:0-13110 GCA_964569215.1 uncultured Cytophagia bacterium | reverse complement strand
TTTGTCAACGGCTATGCCCCGGCGTTTACCTTTACCAGCAGAAACGGCCGGCCGCTGATCTCTTATGACTATTACCTCTCCCCCAGCCGTCCGGCAGCGGATGCGGTTGCCGACCTGGAGGAGCTTGCCGCCATCAACAGCGAGCGCCCCTACTTTTTGCTCATGCACGTGCGGCAATGGAGCGATATCACCCGGGTCAAATCGATACTCGACGAACTCGGCCCCGAATTCGAGGTCGTACCGCTGGACATCTTTTTAAAAATGGCCGGCACCAAGCCGACCTTTAAGGAGCGCTTTCTGGAACGATAATCTCATCGCCATTTCTGCGATGTGATTCGTCATTTCCTGATATGTCGACATTCGATAACAACCGCGGAGAAAAAACCACATCAGGTGGTCATTTAGACCACCATAATGTTTTACAGGTAAATAAGGTATTCATACGATTCATAAATCATCAAAATGAAAACCGGAGCGCTTTTCATCATTTCTCGGCGTTCTGCGGTTTTTAAAAACCATAACATAAAAAAAATATTTATTGACCCAACAAGCACTAAAAATCCAAGAGGAAATTTATGGACACCAAAGAGCATTATTATACAGACGATCCCGGCAAAAAACACATAGACGCCAAAACCACCCTGGACGGTGGCCGCTACTACTTTCTCGGCAACGGCTATATTCAGGCCGCGGTACAAATCTGCACCGGAAGCGAAGGCTCGCCCATGGGGTTGCTGATCATGGATCCGGAACGATTCGGCGCCAAATCGGATGCACTGACCTTTGATCCTGAAAATGGCCTCGGCGCGACCATGCTGAAAATCCGTATCGGCGAACAGAGCTATTCCGCTGCTGCGGATACCCTTGCAGCGGAATGGAGTGATCTGCACGGTATTCCGGTGGTAAAAGTGAACTGGCAACACGATGCCATCTCGGTTGAGGAGTGTCTGTTCTGTCCCGATCGCGACACCGGTCGCCTGATACGGCAAATCACCGTACATAATCTCACAGACACGGAAGCTGTATACCATTTTCATACCGGATTCAGAGAAATGGAGCTGGAAACATCGGACAAAGTCAAAACCTCAAAAAGCATGACGCTGGAATATGACTTGTCACCGATCAAACACAACCTCAAACTGCGCAAACTTCCGGATACCCATACACTGGTAACGGATAAAGCGCTAAGATACTGGCGGCAGACCGCAAACACTGAAATCAGCGCCCCCCTCGACCATCTCTTTAGGGTCAGCAAAAACCAGATCGCTTCCAATATCTCGCACCGGGGCATCATGGATGCCAGTATCTGGCAATATAATCTGGAATGGGTACGCGACAGCGCCAATATTGTCATGGGATTAAGCATGAGCGGTCATCATCAGACCGCCCGTGCATTGCTGCAAAGAATGCTGAGCCACAATGTCACCGACAAGGGCGATGCGGTCGATTCCGGCAAGGTTCGCCCCCTGCAGGAAACCGAGCTGGATCAAAATGGCAAACTGCTTCTGGCTCTGAAAACCTATATCGACTGGAGCGGGGATACGGAGCTGGCCACCATGTATTGGAAAAAAATCAGGGCGCTGGCTGAATTCCCCTTTCAGGAGGAATTGATGCATACAAGCGGTTTGCTGCACAACCAGCGCGAATTCTGGGAACGGCACAGCGCGTATGGGGTGGAGGATGGTTTTGAGCTCTGCTATCAGGTTTTCGTCTCCGTCGGACTTGGCTGTGCCGCCGACCTCGCCCGCATCAATGGCGAGGAGGCGCTGGCCCGCGAGTGGGAGAAAAAGGCCAAAACGCTGAAAGAAGCGGTGCTTTCTGATCCCGCTTTTGCAATGATTGCAGATGGACATTTGATAAAACGAAAAGATTTGCAGGGAAATCAGCAAAAATCCATCACACCGGATCCAAAACAGGTTATCCCGGAAAGCGTTCCCATCATGCGCGACGGCGACCATTATATCGATCCGGACAGCAGCTCTGTTTTACCCATTGCGATCGAATTTATCGATCCTGCATCATCGCTGGCGCAAAAAACGCTCGATGAAATGGAAAAATTGTGGAACATGGAGTGGTCGTTCGGCGGCTATAGCCGCTATAATATCACCTCCGAACCCGATTCAGCTGCGCCCTGGCCTTTGGCCTCGGTGTTGATCGCTCAGGCCAATCTGCAGGCGGGCAATGAAGAAAGAGTGTGGCGGGTACTGGATTGGTTGCAGACGGTGCCCGGAGCATTATCGGGTTCCTGGTATGAAATTTACGGCGATCGCCCCGTGCCGCCATATGCCCAGATCGGTATCATCCCGTGGGCATGGGCGGAAATCATCAAATTTTTTATTCATCATCTCTTCGGTATCAGACCAAACCGGCGAGAGCTCGTGATCAGGCCCCGTTTGTTAAAGGGACTACAGCAGGCCGGTTGCCGCGTACGCATTCACGGTATCACCTTGTCGCTCACCCTGGAGCGCAACGGCAATAAGCAAAAAGGCTATAGCATTGATGGTAAATTTACCGCGTCCGAAGAACCGTACCTGAAAACAGAACTGCCGGCAACAAATACGAAAATTGCGTTTTTCCTTTAGGAATACTATATACATCAAACCCGGGCTACTGTTTTTTTCTATAGTACCCGGGTTTTGATCATTTCCATTGTCGAACTTGCACCTGTTTCACTCTAGTGGTTACGGCCGGCACATCCTTTCACTAACGCGTTTCAGATTTTTCAGCCCTTTTTCAAAATCAGGTCCCAGCATCTGTTCCATAAACAGCCCGACATAACGGCCGACCGGATAATCGAGTTTGCCGTTCATCGACCAGATAACCTTTGTTTCCCCGTCTATCGATTCGAATGACCAGGTATTGATCGCCTCCATGGCCTGGGGATGGGTAAAGACAAGCTTGTTTTCGATCATCCTCTCTTCTTCAGCGGCAACGATAGTCTGGCTGCCGGTGCCGACAATTTCGCCTTCCCAGCTCCAGATCGAACCGACGCCCCGAGGTGCTCCCTGAATGGAATAAGTTGCTTCCGGATCGGCTTCCGACCAGGGGTCCCATTTCTGCCAGTTATGAAAATCAATAACCTGCTCATAGACAATACTGTCCGGACAGGCAATGGTGATGGATCGTTCGACATGATAAGTAGAAGGCAGAAAAAATGCAACCACCAGCAATAGCAGCAGTACAACCGCTAAAAAGACGAGAACTCCTTTGAAAAATTTCATTTTATCCCTTTCACTTTATTTGATAATTTTGTAATATAAACCTAAATAGTAATATGTTTCAAGCTGTAATTGAATTTTTTAGACGGAGGCAACCATGAGCCGTGAAAATCATCTTCTTGTCGCTATTCATGTTCATGAACGCGTGGAAAAAGCAAATCAGGTACAGGACATACTGACCGAATATGGTTGTTATATCAAAACCAGAATCGGACTGCACGAGACCTCGAAAGACTATTGTTCTCCAAGCGGTATCATTGTATTGGAACTCATATCAAAAGAAGACATGGTGGATGAAATGGTTGCCAAACTCAACACTCTGGCCGGTATTGAAACCAAAAAGATCGTCTTTTCGCATTAAACGACTCTCTTGCCCGCTCCTGAAGACAAAAAAGAGAGGTCTCTTGTTTTGCCAAATCCGGCAATCAACACTGTTCGTTCTGCCGGCCGAACTACAATTAAAAAATATTCATTAAAGCAGAGGGCCTAAAAAATGAAACGTTTTTGTACCATTATCCTCTTGAGCGTAACAGCCCTGGCGGCTCAACCTGCTGCAGACTTTTGGGGTCAGTGGGAGTTGATTCCCCAAGCGAGCTCTGAAATCAGCCTTTACGGTACGATTTTTTTGGAATTTCAAAATTACGAACAAGGCATCACCATTATCCAAAAGTGGGGCGGAAACCGCAGTTTCAGCGATACCCTCACCCTCAAAACCGACGGCAGCACGACGAAACAGATTGTACCGGACAGAGTCTGGCCCACAAATGTTTTTATGGGCCTGTCGATGATCCCGGGTGGAGAACGCAGCTTCAAGGCGACATGGAGTGAAAGCGGTCGTCTGCTCAAGGTCGATTATAATTATAACATACACGCTTCACAGGGTATTCAGCCGGTATCGGCCGTTCACAAGTACGAACTTTATGAAGACAATGAAACGCTGAGCTACCGTATCATGCGATCGACGCGCGAGGATGAGCCGGGCATTGAATATCTGTTCAAGCGCAAAGGCGCCAAACACGCCTATGTGATGGAACTGCAGGACAAATGGCGTATCGACGGCAAACTCGATGAACAGGCCTTTCTTCTCAGCTTGCAGGGTATTGCCAATAAAAAGGGGCCGAATCTCTATTTTATTTATCCGGACAACTGGCCCTTCAATTACACCCGACCTGTTTTCGATTACTATAAGGACAAGCGCTTTTATACCTTCCACCGCCTCAATTCAACCGAACAGGCGATGAAAACCTTTTCCGATATACCACAGGGATATGTGGTCTGGGACAAATCGGTTCGAACGTCGCTGATTGTTGCCTTTACCGTCAGCGGACTGGAAAATGCGGTTATCGTCAGTGAAGATCTTATTCCCCTGGCCGAAAAATGGGGGCTGGAAAAAGTGGCTGATTTTCGCGGTAAATTCACCGGACAATCAGATGCGCAGATCTACCAGTGGGCCTATGATCAGTACTGGGATCGCTGTAACAAAGAGTTGATTATATGGATGGGAGGTGCTCACGGAGATCAGATGCAACCCGGTGTCGCTGACTGGGGCATCTACAAAGAGGTCTTTTTTCAGGATCTCTCCAGCGTTCCCGCCGACACGCAGGAATATGAACTGGCCAACCGGTTGCTGGCGGAGATGAAACCGATGTCTCTGGTGATGGGCTGGCACTCTTATGCCAAGGACAAGGAACGCGACCACCTCAAACTGACCTCCAGTTACGGCCACGTGGTGGAAGGGCTCAATACCCTGCCCAACTTTAGCTTTAGCCACCAGATCCCCTTTTCGCATGGCTTTGAATTGAAAAACAAACACCACATAAAACCGGGGAAAACCTATGAACCGGAAGATAAGGTTTACATCACCTGCGTACAGACCGACGGACTCGGCATCGGATCCTGGCATAAACCCGGCCGCGGTGAGATTCCATATGCCTGGGAAGTGATTATGAATTACTACTGGCTGGCACCCGGCATGCTGGAGTATTTCTATTCACAGGCAACGCCGAATGATTATTTTATCGGCTGTCTTTCCGGCCCCGGATACATGTATCCCAAAGCCGTTCCCAAAGCCTATCTGCCCAAACTCATCGACCGGGCCCACGATCTGATGCAAAAGCTCGATCTGAAGGTCTTTGAAATTATGGACTATTCAGAAGGTGCAACTGTTGAGGGCAATACCGAGCTGCCGAAAGAGATCGTGGATGTCTATTATGAACAGATGCCGACGGCAATCGGGTTTTTGAATGGATATGCACCGGCCTTTACGTTTAGTGTACGAAACGGCAGGCCGTTGATCTCGTATGATTATTATTTATCACCGAGCCGGGATCAGGATGATGCCGTAGCCGATCTGGTCGAGCTCGCGGAGATCAATTCCACCCGTCCCTATTTCCTGCTGATGCACGTACGGGAAAGCAGCGATGTAAAACGGGTCATAGGCATTCTCGAGAATCTGCCGGATGAATTTGAACTGGTGCCCATCGATATCTTTCTGACCATGGCGGGCAAAGACCCCACCTTCAAAGAGCGCTATCTCGATGACTGAAAGCATAGAGAAATTGTTCTCAACCGGCCCATTTTCAGAGGTATGGCGTTGTAGGCAATAGATGATGCCAAATTCTCTTTTTGTGCGGTTTATGACAGTGAAAGGACACTCAACAGTAGCGTTGAAAACAAACACGATGATCATTAAAAAGCGACCGTGGAAAACAATACAGGTGGATCAAATCGGAACCGTCCGGCTTAGGCGCAACAAACGGGCAAAACGGCTCATCATCAGGGTGAGACCCTTTCAGCCGGTACAGGTGACCGTCCCCTACACCCTTTCCTATAAAGAGGCGGAAGGATTTGTCCGGGACAAAATTCCCTGGATTAAAAGGCATCTGAAGGAGATGCAAAATCTCGAGCCGCCTCCCAATGCTCTGCTTAACGAGAGAGAAGCGAAGCAAAAAATCATCAACAGGACAGAAGAGCTGGCGGCCCGCTACAAACTGAGGCCAAGCGGCATTACGCTGCGCCGGCAAAAAACGCGCTGGGGCAGCTGTTCGGCGAAAAACCGGCTTTCGCTCAATATCAAGATAGCCCTGTTACCGCCGGAATTGATGGATTATATCATTCTTCATGAACTCATTCACATTCGCATTAAAAATCACAGCCCGGCATTCTGGAAAGAGCTGGATAGGCTGGTGGGCAATGCCAAATCAGTTGACCGCAGGCTGAAAAAATATCATCCCCTGATGTATCCCGGATAACTATTGCCGAAATCGCAATACGACCATGCTTGCCTCTGAATCGCTGACCAGATAAATGCGGTTTTCCGCCCTGTTCACGGCAACGCCCTCGGCATCTTTCAGATCGATTGCATAGCTCGCCAATATCTTGCCCTGGAGATTACAGACATGCAGCTTTTTTTCTTCATCGCTGAGGATCCATAGCTGTTGATAGAGGGCATCGTAACTGATATCAGACGCATCTTGCATCGAAAGATCAAAAGCGGAAAGTTGCTGCCAGTTCCGGTCCATGATGATGAGGCGGCAGGGATTCTTTTCCTGGACAAGATAAAACCTTGAACCATCACCATGTATTGTGATTCCCTCGATGCCGTATTCTGTTTTTAGCGAATCAAAAAAAATCTGCCGTAGAATAGTGCCCTCCGGCGTCAGATGATAGACTCGCGCATTGTTCTCATCTACAACCCACAACGTTGAATCGGATGGTTCCACGGCAATGCCTTCCAGATCATCTCCTTTAAAAACGAGCTCTTTGAGAACCCTGCCGGATGAATCAAGCTGGTAGACTTTACCGCTGCGGTCGCTGACCATCCATAAGGTCTGCCCAAAGGCGGCCCTGCAGAGACCGGAAGGCTCGTCAATGGAAAGGTCGTGGACGGCAATGCGTTCGAGGAGGGGATCATCTTCATAGATGTTAACGGGATCAGATTTGCAGTGAAAAAGCGATCCGGCAAGTACGAGGAAAAGAGAGAGATGGTGAAATGATTTTAGTGGCGTTACCATACGTCAGGATTTTCTTCACCGATAAACAGGTTGACCCGTTCAATACCTTCGAGAGCGGAGAGTTCGCTGATAAAAGCCTGTTCCTGGCCCGGATCGTTAAGCGTAACCCGGAAAGAGAGTTCAATAAACTCTCCCAGGCGGGCCGAGCGCATGGCGATCATCTTGTATTTGCTCAACATCCGGTTGAACAAGTCCCGATAGACCGGCTCCAGACCGGCCTGAGGCAGGGCCCAAAAACGGAGCAGCAACTGGCTTTTGTTACTGGTGCCGAAATCGACGAGATGCAACACCAGAATGACCACACCGACGATTGCGCTTCCCACCAGACCGATGAGATAGTTGCCCGCCCCCGCAGCCATACCCGCAGCCAGCGAGAAAAAAACAAATACAATATCGCGGGTATCCTTGAGAGCGGTTCGAAAGCGGATAATCGACATGGCACCGACCAACCCGAATGCGCGTGCCAGATTGTTACCGATCACCATAATGACGATAGAAGTCACCATAGTGATGATCACCAGGGTATTGACGAATGAAGGAGAATATGAATAGCCGTTGTTGCTCACCCGGTAGAGAACCGATATGCTAAATCCGAGAATAAAAGCGGTTATCATATTGATGATCACATCGGCAACCATCAAATCAGGGACGATCGTAAACAATCCTTCAAATGGGTTGGTCTGCATTTAAATACTCCTGATGCCGTGATGTCCGTTAACATGTGGGTTCAACAATGTGGTGCTGCTCTCTTTTTCGATAAATACCTCTATACCCGAGCAGTATTTGGAAATGGATTGTGCTGAGAGCGAAAATTGGCGCGTTAACTGCCGCATCCACTTTGGCATAAATCCGTTGAATTTCAATTCCAGAATATAATAGGGTTCAAACCGGTATATAAATCCATTATCGGTAAAGATCTCGTCAATCTCGGGTTCAAAATGAAAGCGTAAATTGGTATCAAAAGTCACACGTACCGACCGGTCCTGCAAGCCGACATAGGCCTCTCGTTCATAAACCACAAGCAGTTTCGGCTCCAACGCTTCGCGTAAATAGTTGTAAAAAAATTTTGACAACACCACTCTTTTCAGGCGATCATCAATATCGGCCGGAAATTCCAGACTCGGCTGGGTAATAAACTCCTTGGCTTTGCTGATCGGCAACTCGGCGCGCTCTTTGATGATCACCTGGTTGTAACGCCGTTTGATCTCGAAAAAGGCGGTCTTTTGTTCCTTATAAGTGTTATAGGTTCGAATGCGAAGTTTTTTGCGGACTTTGAGACCATCCAGTTTCTCAAAGTGATAATCGAATTCGGCCGTATCATAGTAGATACTTCTGACTGTATAAGCTCTGTTTTTTTCTTTTTTGCTGTACGGATCGAGCTCTACATAGGGCGCAATCGCTTCCCGCATCTGACCGCCGAGGACACGGGGAACAAAATATTTTATTTCAAAACGAGCCTTGTTGGGTAAAACATTCACTCCTGTTATTGGTGCCCGCTCAGCTTGCCGGACACCCCTTCCTTTTACTGTTTTTATTTATAAGAAAACAAAGTTTTTTCGTAAAAGCGCACAACTCTAAAATCTGCGGGCAAAGGTGTTTTTCAACAATTCGAGTATCGAAATCGATGGACCAATGATCTCCGCACTGCCTGTACTGCCCGAATGAATGGCGAGTCGTGGATTTTGCAGCAGACTTTTAACAATAAATGTCGGTTGTGTATTTATGATATAAACGCGATTGCCGATCTCATCCACCGTACAGGCAGAGAGGTCGATATCGGCTGAATTTGATTGAATGTTAATTCGCTGTCCTTTTTCCACGTATTTCAGTTCGTGTTCCGCCACCGGTATAAAACAGACCAGCGTGTCTACCTTTTCTACCCGGCATAGCATGGTCGAATCCCGCGGACTGGTGATGACGCCGGGAATAGGCGTCACGATCGTTTCATTGCTGATCTTTTTTTCCAAGAGTTTGATCTGTTCACACAAGCCGTTCACCTGGGCGCGTATAATTTGTATTTGTTCCTTTTTTTCCCCGGTGCGTACCGCTTCGAGCCTGGCTTTGTGAAGTTCTGTATTGATCTGGTATAACTTGAACGTAGCCTGTGCCTGTTCAAAATCCTGTTCACTGATCAAATGCCGTTGGCGAAGCTCTTTTTTGCGTTCAAACTCGGGTTTAAAAGCGGACAATTGTTCCTGTGCATATTCAAAAGCCTTTTCAGCCTCTTCAATTACAGCGGCTTTTTCCCCGCTCTGTACGGAGCGAAGTTCGGCCTGCAACGACAGCAACCTTGAACTCAAATCGGCTAAACGCAGATGATTTTCTGAAGAGTAGATCATTCCGAGAGAATCATCCTGTTCCACCCACTGGCCGATCTGAAATCCGGGATTCAGCCGGAATTTGACAAAATCAAGTCGATCGAACTGCAACAGATCGAATTGATCGTTCAAGGTACCAAAGTTTTCCGTATATCTGGATAAAAACTTTTCCGTCTGGTTCAACTGCAGCGACCATTCCGCTTGAGATAAAAAACGACACGGCGTTTTTATCTTGTGAGGAACTTTGATACTAATGAGTAAAAAAACCACCAAAACTAAAATGGCCAGTACAATCAGAGCGTTCTTCTTAGGCATAGTGTTTTTACTTTATTTTACAGCCAATATCAAGTTTTTGTTTGCTTGATTCAATGTTTAACAATAATAACGATTCTTAATCTAGCATAATTTTTATATAAATGAAAACCTCGTTGAATCGAGATCGCAATAATCTTGAAGCGCCTACTCAAAATCTTTCTTTTATCAAGATCAATTGAGCGGAAGATAAAAACGTTGCAATTGTTCGAATGGATTTATTAATTAAGAATCTGTTAAACTACTGTTAAATACGGTTAATAACCATGTTTGCGTAAAATGGATCAACGGAAATGCCTTTTTTCTCATAAAAATCAGCGCTCAACCATATGAACTCTCGGCATAAGAAAAAAATCGTCAACCAGGAACTCTATTCCTACCTGCAAACCCTTCTCAACGATGAACTGCAACACTTTTCCACCGCAACTGATTCCCCGGTATCAATCCGTGTCAATACATTAAAAACAAAAGTGGAAAAAGTTCTTCAACGGCTTGTAAAATGGGACGTGAATTTTCTGCCGCATCCCTTTAATCCGGTGTCCATCATCCTGGAAAGCGATTTTCTTCCCATGAGTCACACGCTGGATTTCTTTTTGGGAAATATCAACTATCAGGGGGTGGCCTCGCAATTGCCGGTTTTGGCGCTCAATCCACAACCCGGGGAAACGATACTCGATTTGGCAGCATCACCGGGATCAAAATCAACCCAGATTGCTGCACTGATGCGTAATCGCGGCAAGCTCTTCCTCAACGATGTTTCCAACCGCCGAATGCAACCCCTTCTGACCAATTTGAGCAGAAACGGTGTGATAAACGATGCCGTATTCAAACTGCCCGGACAACGGATAGGCAGATTATTTCCCAATCGTTTTGACCGCGTTTTACTTGATGCGCCGTGTACGAACCTCGGTAAATTACCCAGCCAACTTTATTCCAATGCAAGATTATCCGGCAAAGCGGCTGCCGGGCAGGCGGATCTGCAATATCATCTGCTCGTCTCTGCACTAAAAGCTGTCAAAGTCGGTGGCCTGGTGGTCTATTCAACCTGTTCCCTCACAGACGAAGAAAATGAGATGGTCATCAACCGTATCCTGGAACGCTATCCGCGGTCCATCAGCATGGAAGAGTGTCCGATTGACGAAAAAAGGTTCCGAGAAGGCATAACAAAATATCGTAAAACATTGCTCAATCCGGCATTGAACAAAGCCAGGCGCATCTATCCCTTTTCGTATCCCTTTGAAGGATTCTTTATGGCATGCCTGAGAAAGACCAGTGATTCCGCTGCCGACAAAACCGTTTTCGTGCCGGACATAACGCTGTATGACAGCACAAATGACGATATTGCCTCCATTCTCGAAAATATAAATGAACTGTGGGGGATCGATATCGAACTTTTAAGATCATATACTTATCGGTTGACGACTAAAAAGCTCTGGCTCTTATCACCGGTGTGGCAAAACATCCCCGAGGCCGGGTTTTATAAAGCGGGTTTACCTCTGGCCATCCCCAGAAAGGAAGGCTGGAAGCTGACCAATGCCGGCGTCCAGTTTTTCGCACCCTATATCCGTCACCATTTGCTCGAACTTGACAATTCGAAGCTGCAACAGCTCTTCGAGCAGGGCGAATTGAATTGGCACGGCCCTGCCGACGGATATTATATCCTTACTCATGATCAAAACCGGCTGGCCACCGTATCGCTTTTTAACAACAGGCTAAAAATCCACTTGCCGCATCGATTTCACCTTGTTCTGTAGAACCATTATCTAAATCAGACAGCAGAATCTTGACTTTTACGGCGAATTTATCTATTTTATTAAAATTTAGCCTCTACAACGACGAAAGTGACAACAATGGCAATAAACGAAGAGAGCATTCAGGCGACACTGGACAAGATGAAAACCATGCTCGGTGATTTTGTTTCCGAATCCGAAATCGAACAAAAGGCTCCTCTGGTTTATAAGATCAATCAGTTAAAAAAAGAGCGCAGCGCTGTTATTCTCGGCCATAACTATATGGAGCCGCTATTATACCACACCGTGCCCGATTATGTCGGCGATTCTCTTGAGCTCAGCCGCAAGGCAGCCCATACAGATAAAGACGTTATTGTTTTTTGCGGTGTGGAATTTATGGCTGAAACCGCAAAAATCCTCAGTCCGAACAAGACCGTTCTCATCCCCTCCACAAAGGCGGGTTGTTCCCTGGCGGAAAGCATTACTGCAGAAGATGTGAGACAATTAAAGAAACGCTATCCCGGTGTACCGGTGGTGACCTATGTAAACACCTATGCCGATGTAAAAGCGGAATCCGATTATTGCTGTACCTCCGGGAATGCCAAACGCGTCATCGAATCCATCGATACCGACCGCATCATTTTTCTGCCGGACGAATATCTCGCCGGCAATGTTGCAGCTGAAACCGACAAGACCATTATTTTTCCCAAAAAATCTGGAAATGGCACGCTTGTGCATCCCGAGGAGATCGTTGAATACGATATGATCGGCTGGCAGGGTCGATGCGAAGTTCACGAACAGTTCAGTGTTAAGGATATCGAGACGATTCGCAAGCAGTACCCTGATGTCGTGGTATTGGCTCATCCTGAATGCAGTCCTGAGGTGGTGGAGGCATCGGATTATGCAGCCAGCACTTCAAAAATGATTGATTATATCAAAACCTCCGATGCGCCGCATTATTTACTGCTCACGGAAAGCAGTATGGCAGACAATATTGTGGCGGAGAATCCGAAAAAAAATCTTGTAAGCGTATGTGATATCAAATGTCCGCACATGAAATTGATTACGCTTGAAGAAACATTCAATTCCTTAAAATACATGCGATACGAGATAGAGGTGGCCGAAGATATTCGCAAGAAAGCGAAAAAAGCCGTAGACCGGATGCTTGAAATCTAGTGATTCTGCGGTGATCCGGTTCTGTTTTTTTTTGATTATCTCTTGATTTTTTGATCTATAAAAGGTATTTTTCAGAATTATAAACTTTTTTAAGAAAAATTCCCGGGAGTTGATATGAAAATAGCCGTTGTAAAGGAGATCCTGGCCGACGAAAATCGGGTGGCAATGACACCGGATACCATTAAAAAATTAAAAAGCGATGATATTGAAATTGTCATACAATCCTCTGCAGGAAAATTGTCTCACTATACGGATGAAGAGTATGAAAAAGCCGGCGCCAAAATAGCCGGTTCGGAAAAAGAGCTTTATAACGGTGCAGAGGTTATTTTCAAAGTACGCCCGC
>CAZMUU010000078.1:4758-13221 GCA_964569215.1 uncultured Cytophagia bacterium | reverse complement strand
GCGTTATGGTTTCGAACGGCTATATTCAAAAAGAGCCGATGAAGGAGCTGTGCACGGTTTTAAATGCCGTCAAAATAGATTTAAAGGCGTTTACTCAGCGGTTTTATAAAGAACTGGTTGCGGGTGAGCTAAAACCCGTCCTCGATACACTGATCCTATTACGTCAGCAAAATATGTGGACCGAGATTGTCTATCTGATTATCCCCGGTCAAAATGATGACCCCGGGGAGCTCAAAGAATTATCAAAATGGATTGTTGAAGAACTGGGTCCTGATACCCCCCTTCATTTCAGCCGTTTTTATCCGCAATACCGCTTGAAGAATTTACCGGCAACACCGATATCGACACTTGAAACCGCCCGTAAAATTGCACTTGATAACGGCCTCAAGTATGTCTATATCGGGAATGTACCCGGCCATGCTGCTGAAAACACATATTGCCCTTCCTGCCGGCGTTTGCTCGTCAAACGCACGGGCTATCGGATTATAGAAAATGCGATTCAAAACAACCGCTGTTCATACTGCAACGCAACAATTGCCGGTGTTTGGTAGAGAGAATATTAAGGAGGTATCGATGAAGAGATTGTCTTGCTGGTGTTTTGTTTTTGTTCTGACAACCTTTTGTTCGCCTCTGTTTTCACAACAGGATTATCGTCAAGCCGCTGTTGCCGGTTCTTTTTACCCGGGAAACTCGGATGAACTGTCGCAAATGGTAGAGCATCTGATCTCCGGGGCTCCGGATCAGAAAATAGAGGGTGACCTCATTGGCATTGTTGCCCCGCATGCCGGTTATGTGTTTTCAGGCTCTATCGCCGCAGCCGCCTACAAACAGGTATTGAATCGGGTTTACGATGTGGTCGTGATTATTGCTCCCAGCCATCGTGATCCATTTTCGGGTGCCACGATTTATCCCGGGGAAGGATATATCACACCATTGGGAAAAATGGATATGGCCAAAAAAGTGTGCAGGGAGTTGGTATCGCGCTGTGACAATATAACGTTTTCCAACCAAGGCCACAGGCAGGAACATGCCCTTGAAGTACAGTTGCCATTTTTGCAAACCGTTTTTTCACCACCACCTGAAATGATAGCAATGGTTGTCGGAAGTTGTGACTGGAATATGTGTCAGGCGATTGGATCTCAGCTGGGTCAGCGTTTACAGGGCAAGAAAGCGCTGATTATTGCCAGTACCGATCTTTACCATGGCTATTCCTATGAGGAATGTGAAAGCATCGACAATAAAACAATTGAAGCTATGCTTAAGGCCGACCCCCGGAAATTGTTTCAGGGTTTCAAGAGTCAAACCCTACAGGCCTGCGGGGGGCCTGCGGTTGTCATCATGCGTCTTGCTGCCGAAGCGCTCGGTGCAACTGATGCGGCTCTTCTGGCGCACACCAATTCCAACGATGTCACCGGAGAACGAGGTGGCTATGTGGTGGGATATAGTGCTTTGGCCTATTATGCTGGCGATGCCGAAATCCCTGACGGCAGGATAGAGTATCCCTCTTTGGAGGTTCACGAACAAAAATTTTTATTGCAAAGTGCCCGGAAAGCAATTAAACAGTATTTAAAGAACAAAACCATTGCACAATTTGAGCCGATATCAGATCGGTTGAAACAGAAAAGAGGTGTTTTTGTAACCCTTAATAAAAACGGTAGATTGCGCGGTTGTATTGGCGCGCATCAGGCCGTTGAGCCGGTTTACAAGCTGGTTCCCGATCGTGCGGTGGCCGCAGCCTTTCAGGATCCGAGATTTCCACCCCTGACGCAAGAAGAGCTGGATGATATATCTATAAAGGTATCTGTATACACCACCAATGTCTATGCCATCAAAAGCATAGAGGAATTCGAAATGGGCAAGCATGGTATCATCATGATCAAAGATGGACGCGGGGCAACGTTTCTACCCGAGGTGCCGCTGGAAGCGGGGTGGAAGCGTAAAGAGGAAGAGATGCGACAATTATGCTACAAAGCAGGATTGAATTTGGATGCCTGGAAAAACGGTGCACAATTTTATGTTTATGAAACACAGGAATTTGGCGAAGAGATATTTTAGAGAGGTAAATCAATGCAAAATCGAGAATCCATGTTTACATCAGAGCAACAGAAAGCATTACTCAATATCGCCAAGGAGACCATCCGGGCGTTGAGCCAAAATCAGAATATGCCTGTTTTCAACGTAAAGGATGAAAAATTAAATCAATCCATGGGGGCATTTGTTACCTTGACGATAGATGGAGAATTATGCGGTTGTATTGGCAGTATAGAAGGACGGGGTCCGTTGTGGAAGACAATCGAGGAGATGGCTGTTTCGGCTGCTTTTCACGATCCCAGGTTTCCTGCTGTTTCTGCTCAACAATTGGAAAAGCTAAGGATAGAAATATCCGTGTTGTCCCCCCTGGAAAAAATAGATGATATCGATGAAATTCGTGTCGGTGAGCACGGGCTTTATATAAAGTCTTCCTATTCAAGCGGTCTTTTACTTCCCCAGGTTGCCTCTGAACGCAATTGGGACCGGTTGACCTTCTTGCAGCATACGTGTATGAAAGCAGGTCTGCCGGTTGATGCCTGGCAGAATGATGAAACCGATATTTTCGTTTTTTTCGCCGACATTTTTTCAGAATAATTACGTCAGGGTCTATTTTACTTGTTTTTATCTGTGGCCTTCCCTAATTTGAAGATAAAGATAACGATCCAACTCTTAGAATGAAAACAGCATTATTTTTTTTCTCAATTTTATTACTCGTCATGGGTTTCCATTGTTCCGACAGGGAACGCAATAATCCTCTGGACCCGGAAAATCCGGATAGCGGTGGGAGACCGACTGGTTTCTACGCTTATGCGGAAAAAAATATCGTAAAGATACATTGGCAGCCCATAGATGCGATGGATTTAAGCGGCTATACACTTTACAGGCGCAAGGCGGGGAATCCGTTTCGCAAGCTCGCCTCTCTGTCGCCTGACGCCCATAGTTATGAAGATGTCGTAGATCAGTACGGGATTACCTATGAATATGAAATGACGGTAATGGCAGGTGCTTACGAGTCTCGGCCGACAAAAGTTGCAAAGGTGACTCCGGGCCCAACGTTTACCTGGCTGGCAGATCCCGGAGATGGTGCGGTAAAAAAATTTACGCATGATCTTGGATATGTTTTATCGATGTTTTCCGGAGCCTATTCACCTTTTCGTATTGCTCTCAATTCAGCGCAGCGAAATCATTGGATATTTTCGAGATATAGTGGAACCATTTACAAGATAGACTCGTATGGTAATGCTATAGCGCAAGTAAGCGTTGGTATGCCGACCTTGTGGGATATGGATGTCGACACCCTTCGCAATGAGTTATGGGTGGCGCGGTATGGACAGGGTATGGTAACGCTTATTTCTCATAACGCACAGGTCTTGCACTCAATTTATGATATCGGACACCCCCTGGCAGTGGCAGTGGATTCACGACTGCAACTGGGTTGGGTTATCGATGATTCCAGCAAGAAGATATTTCGCCTTCAAAATGACTATGGGCGTTTGCGAACGGAAGACAGTTATGACTTTACAAATCCAAAAGCAATCGCTCTCGATGAGAACAACCAGACGATGTGGGTAGCTGATAGCAGCCGGATCGTAAGAATGTCGTACGAGGGTAGAATCGAGCGGGCAATCGATTCGCCCTATTATGCCGCGTTGATTGCGTTTAATGTTCAGAATGGTGATGTTTGGTATATAGACCGCCGCGCTTCCGGTGAGTTTGCCTCTCTGGTAAAATGCGATAGCGATGGTAATATGCTTTTCGAAAGGGAGGTCTTTTACGATCCTGTTGCCATTGTTGTTAACGAATTCAATGGTGATTGCCTGGTTGCCGACCTCAGCTATGAACATCTGGGGGTTTGGCGCTGTTCGAATAGCGGTGTTATAGAACATGTTATCGAAAACGTTCGCCCTTTTGATCTGGATATCGAATATGCGGGTCACTAAACTATGAAAAAATTTGCCAAATCTTCCGAATTGTTAATTCTAATCCTGGGAATAACCGGTTTTATTGCTTTTCTGTTTTTTTATCCGACCATTTTCATCACCAGCGCCATCGATATAAATTATGAAAAGTCGGCACTAATAACCGTTGCTGAAGAGTCACTTCAGCGGCTGGGTTACGTGCCCTCGGAATATCATGCGCGAGTCAAATTTGAGGCGCATAATAAACTGCTTGAATATCTAAATCGAAAATATTCGATCGAGGAGCAAAAAGAACATTTTGATGCTCTGCATCCCTATTACTGGCGTGTAACCTTTACACCTGTAGATGAACCGGGTGACAGCAGTGAAACAAAACGCGATCCGTCCTGGATCAATCAAATCGATATACTTTTTGATCAAAATGGTGGTGAAATCGGATTTTTGACCAAGGCTGACGATGATAGCACGATTCACAATATCTCTCCCGAGCGGGCCCGCCATCTGGCGGATTCTACCTTGATAGCCCGGATGCAGGCGGATACCGCAAAATTTACCTTTTCGCGTTTTAAACAGATCCCGCGTGACTATAGAATTGACTATACTGTTGAATATCTGCGATCAGAACCGGTACTGGATATTCCGGTTAAACTGAATATTGATGTGATTGCCGACCGCGTCGCTAACTATGAATATGAATTTGATGTTCCGGATTCCCGGGCTTCTGAATTATCACGCATTATCGCCATTGTTCCCTTTTTCCTTGCGATCGTCGCTGTCGGTATCATGTTCATCGTCATGAGCATTAAAAAGCTACGGGCTGACGGGCTCGGTCTGCGCTATGTCTCTCCTATAGCAATTTCGATGGGACTGGCCTCGGCACTTTGGGTCTTGCTGGAGGCCTCTTCCAGCGGGGTTGATATGATCAATACCATTATAGGCATGTTTTTCCTCGGTATTATCAGCAGTATTGCTGTTTTCATCGGGGTTGCGTGTTCCGACTCGATGACGAGAGAGGTGTGGGATACCAAACTGATTACCCTGGATGCGCTGAGGAAAGGCTATATTCAGCATCATCTCTTTTCCTTGTCGGTACTGCGGGGATTCGCCTATGCCGGAATATTACTTGGTTTGGTTGTCTTTTTTTCAAAAATTGCATCGTTATTTCATTGGAGTGATATTGCCGATGTTGCAACCGACCTAAGCCTGGTCAACACCTGGAGCTCCTTTTTGACTGTCCTGGTCGGGGGATATACATCGACTATATGGTTACAATATATCCTCACTCTGTTTCTGGTTTCGTTTTTGGCGAAATATATAGGCCATCGAATGTGGATTATTTGTCTGATCGGCTTGCTGTGGGGTGTCCTGAACAGCACCGAATCCTACTATGCGACACAAGACTATTATTTGAATTTTTTGCAATATTTTGTCTTTGGGTCCCTGTTTGCCGTCATTCTTCTAAAGTATGATTTTTTTACCCTATTTGTCGCCTTTTTTTCCTTTTACCTGCTCAAACGCGTGGTGATGCTTTATCATTTCGACCACCAGATCTATCTTTTCAATGCGGCGTTTTTGTCATTGATTCCCCTTGCCTTGCTTGTTCTGGCAATTGTATATTATAAAAACAAGATCGATTACGACGAACTACAAGTATTTACACCGGTCTATGTAAACAAAATAATAGAGCGGGAACGGCTGCAACGCGAGCTGGAGATCGCACGGCGGGTACAGCTGAGCTTTTTGCCACGTGAAAAACCCGATATCGCGGGACTTGATAGTGCGAGCATATGTATCCCGGCTCTTGATGTCGGTGGTGATTATTTTGATTTTGTTAAACTCGACTCTCAAAGGCTTGGTGTTGCTATTGGCGATGTATCCGGTAAGGGGATATCAGCGGCTTTTTATATGACTCTGACCAAAGGGTTTTTGCGTTCTATTGCCCGAACCATTCTCTCCCCAAAACAAGTGTTGATGGAGATCAATAAGCTTTTTTATGAAAATGTCGAAAGAAGTCATTTTATCAGTATGATCTATGGAATCATTGATCTTGAAAATTGTCAATTTACATTTGCCCGGGCTGGTCATAATCCGGTCATCACACGTCAGACGAAAAGCGGTAAAACTGAACGGTTATGCCCGAATGGGATTGCACTGGGTCTGGAAAAGGGTGAGATGTTTGATCAAATTATTCAGGAACAGCAGATACCGATTCGGACCGGCGATTTACTTGCATTTTACACCGATGGATTCACGGAAGCGATGAATTCCAGGAATGAAGAATTTGGTGAAGCCCGTTTGGAGTCTTTGTTATCCTATTCCGATAATGAGGATGCGGAAACGCTTTTGCAAACCATCCGCAATCGGGTGAAGGCCTTTACCGGCAATACAATCCAACATGACGATATGACGATGGTTATTCTGAAAATTGTGTCTTAATTTGAGTGGTTTTATGAAACGAAATATCAGCACATGGTCTCTGCTGTTGCCTCTGGCTCTGTTCTTAATCGCCATTTTGTTGAAATCACCGGTTTCTTTGCAACCGGCTCAAATTTATATACTCAAAGAGATACTGATATTCGGCACTATCCTGTTATCGATTCCAATTATATTTCATCAAAAATGGGCGTCAGACCGTAATGTGCTGCGGGGGTTGCGTCAGCTGTTTTTTTTCATCTTTTTTACCTATTTTCTTTTTTTATTTTTAAGACAATCCTGGCCGCAATCCGCGGTTACCTTCAATGACCCGGAATACCTCACCCTTGTACTCTGGTCTGTCTATTCTTTTGTCTTTGCGATGATTTGTATAGCCATTCTCCGCAATCTGATTTTTATCAAGCGAAAACGGTCAACCTTACGCAATTTTAGTGCCTTGTTGTTTTTTCTCGTTTTTTATTCCCTGTTGGGCGTTTTTAACGACCAGCTCGATATTCCCAAAGAAGTGGTCGATTCCATTCATTATTTCATTCTTTTTATCCTTTTAAACTTGATGGTCATCAACTCGTTGAGGGTTTCCTGGATTAATTATCTCAATAAAAAACAAAAAATTACTTTATTCTGGAGCGGGCTGTTTCTAATACCTTTTTTAATTCATCTCGCCATTCTATATTATCAATCCAGCCCGATTATTCACTTTAGTGTTGTTATGGATCGATTTGTAAACCATAGTATTTTGTTGCTGACCTTATATATCAGTTTTGCTTTAATCGGACTGCTTGCCCATCTACCCACTGCCCAACTTTTTGACCGAAAAATTCGACAAATCGAATCCATGCATAATCTGAGCCGGGCTATCAGCACAGAGTTTGATTTTAACAAATTGGTTGTTTTAATCGTCAAATTGGTTTCAGATGTAACCGAATCAGATTTTGCCTGGCTTGAATTGTCCGATGAGAAAAACAGGAAACTTGTATTGGTATCATCACGTAATTTAAAGGAGAAGGAAAAGCGAAATCGTGAAGTTTTTTATCATCAACAGTTGATTGAATTTTTGTCAGATCAGAATGAGCCTTATCTGGTCAATCAGGTCGGCAAAGATGAACATGCAAAATCTCTTTTGGCCTGGAAAAAGGATATTGGATCCGTTCTCATCGTTCCATTGTACAGCGCGGAAAAAACAGCCGGTTTTCTCTACGCAGCAAAGCGGCAGGAATTTGCCTTTGAACAGGATGATATCGATATGATGAGAGCTTTTAGTGAACAGGTCATTGTGGCGCTTGAAAATGCGAGGCTGATAAAAGAGTCCATTGAAAAGGAACGTTTACAGCAGGAATTGCTTGTTGCTCATGACGCCCAGATGAAGCTCTTACCAAAGTCGATGCCGAAATTACAGAATATACGAATCGATGCGGTCTGCCGTACTGCCAATGAGGTGGGAGGTGATTATTATGATTTTTTGTCGCTGGACGACCATCAGCTCGGCATCGTAATCGGTGATGTCAGCGGTAAGGGGCCATCTGCTGCCTTTTATATGGCTGAAGTTAAAGGAATCATCAACGCTCTGGCTAAAACACAGACCTCTCCGGCAAAGATATTGTGTCAGGTTAACCGAACGCTTTATCCCAATATTGAGCGGAATCAGTTCATCAGCATGATCTACGGCGTTCTTGATACACGGGAAAGAACTTTTGTCTTTGCCAGAGCCGGGCACTGTCCGGTATATCTTGCGTCACCAATATCAAATAAAATGGACATTCTGGAGCCACGTGGCATCAGTTTAGGGTTGAATTCAGGACCGATTTTTGATAAAACGATAGAAGAACGAAAGATATCTCTTAACACCGGAGAAACATTGTTGCTTTATACGGATGGCGCCATTGAAGCGAGAAATAAAAACGGCAAAGAGTTCGGAGAAGAAAGGTTGATAGAGGTTTTTTCAAAATATAAAGAGCATTCTGTTTCAGAAATCAAAATAAATTTGTTAAATTATATTTATAAATTCGTTGAGGATGAAAAGTCCTTTGATGATTTAACTTTTATCTTAATTCAAGCTGCATAAAAGTTTACGGTATAGGAG
>CAZMUU010000078.1:3995-4748 GCA_964569215.1 uncultured Cytophagia bacterium | reverse complement strand
GTATAGGAGGAATGAATGGCTAATTTCCAGGTTAAACGCGATGATAGTGATCACTATTCCGTTCTTCGCATTGGCGGATTTTTGGATGCACATACGGCGCCGCAACTCGAGGACGCAATCCAGAAACTCATCGACGAAGAACGCTACAACATCATCATTGATTTTAAGGAACTCAATTATATCAGTAGTGCCGGTTTGGGCGTTTTCATGGGCTTTATCGAAAACATTCGAAACAACGGTGGCGACATAAAAATGTGCGGAATGAACCAAAAAATTTATCGGGTTTTCGATTTGCTCGGTTTCCCGTCTTTATATGATATTGTCAATGATGAAGAAAAAGCTGTTGAAAAGTTTTGAATTGTTAGGATATATCAAGATAACCAAAAGGTGGTGAAAAAAGTGATCGCAAAATCCGTACATGAATACAAATTGCGTATACCCAGCCAGACCGACAATTTGGAACTGATCCGTGTCTTCGTGGCAAAACTCGCGGAAAAGGTGGGTTTTGGCTCTGACGATATCGGGAAAATTGAGCTCGCTATAGATGAAGCCTGTACCAATGTAATCAAGCACGCTTATAACGGCGACCGTTCAAAACCGTTGGATATAGCGATTCAAATTGATTTTCAAAAGTTTACGATTGTGGTTGCGGACCAGGGCAAGGGATTTAATCCTAAAAAGGTCAATATACCCAAAATGGATGAATATCTGGCAGAATTGCGTGTGGGGGGGTTGGGTATCTATTTGATGAAA
>CAZMUU010000078.1:0-3985 GCA_964569215.1 uncultured Cytophagia bacterium | reverse complement strand
ATATAAAGCCTGGTGTCAAAAACCAGGTTCGTATGGTGAAATATTTTTTGGATAAAAATTCGAAAATCGTGCAAACGGAAAAGGCCTGATATGTCTCATGTTGTTAACGAAGAGATAAGCAGAGCACTGGATCAGCGATTAGTAGAATTACAGTCTCTCTTTGAGACGAGCAAAGTCCTCAACTCTTCCTTGAATTTGCGCACCATACTGGATAATTTACTGCTGACACCAATGGGCAGGATGATGATCAGCAGAGGCATGGTGATTATCCATGATGCCGGGGAGGAATATAAAGTAGAAATTGTCAAGGGACTTGACCGGGATCTGATCGGGCGAAAAATTTTAATTGAGGAACCTGTTCATACACCGCAAAGAAGAGAAGATCTAAAACCGGAGAATTCATTTTTTAAATCTTTTCTTGATAAAACTGAAATCGATCTGCTTTTACCGATTGAGAGTACAAAACGTGTTGTTGGATTTATGTGTCTCGGTAACAAAGTAGGAAAAATTGAATTTAACGATAATGAAATCGATTTTTTGAGTTCTTTGACCAACATTGCGGCTACTTCAATCGAAAACGCATTGATGTTCAAAGAGCTGGACGTTTTGAATAGAAGGCTGGATAAAAAAATACAGGAACTCAACACGCTATTTGACATCAGCAAAGAATTGAACTCGACTTTAAAGCCGGAAAAAGTGCTTAACTTGTTGATATATGCCATTATGGGAGAGATGCTCACTCAAAAGTGTCTGGTTTTCCTCAAACAAAACGGTGCCTTCCAGCTGGGCATGTATAAAGGAACATTATTGAGTACTGTAGAAAAAAAGAAATTAAATGGCTCCGGATTGCTAAGGAGCCTGAAGGGTGTAAAAAGCATTATTCACCTGGATGATGAGGATATTTCCAGAAATTTAAAAATACTGTCAAAATTGGGTTTAAAAATTGCCGTTCCCATGCGTCTGCAAAATGAAACCCGGGGTGTGATTGCTATCGGAGATAAAATTACAAAGGCAGATTTTAAAGAGGATGAACTGGAATTTTTAACAACCCTGGGAAACCAGGCGATGATTTCTCTGGAAAATGCCAGGCTCTTTGAAGAAACCATCGAAAAACAGCGAATGGAAGACGAGCTTGAAATTGCCAGAGATATCCAAAAGCGATTGCTGCCACAGCGTTTTCCGCACCCGGAGCAATGTGAGGTTTATGGATTGAACATTCCCAGTCGTCAGGTCGGTGGCGATTATTTTGATGTTGTTCAATTAAAAAATAACCGTATCGCTCTTATTGTTGCCGATGTCTCCGGTAAAGGTGTCGGTGCGTCCCTGCTGGGCGCAAGTCTGCAGGCAAGCATTCACAGTTTACAAGATTTTCACACGGATATCGCTGTAATGATAAAACGGGTAAACAATCTGATTCATTCACAGACCAACTATGATAAATTTATTACGCTCTTTTATGCCGAGCTCGATTTGAATACGCTGAAACTCACCAGTGTTAATGCCGGTCACAATCCACCCTATCTTGTTGGCAAAGACGGCAAGATGCGAAAATTAGAGAACGGTGGTTTGTTATTGGGTATGATGCCGGATGTGGACTATGAATCTGAAACGGTTCAGCTACATAAAAACGATATGGTGATCATGTTTACAGACGGTGTCACTGAAGCCAAGAATAAAGATGACCAGGGTTATGAGGAGTGGCGACTCGAAACCTTGATTCAACAGAACACATCGCTGGATATAAAAGCCTTGATAGAAACGATCAAAATATCCGTATACCAATTCGCTGCAGGAGAACCCCAATCCGATGACGTTACCCTTCTCGGTCTGAAGATAGAATAATTTTCCCTCAAAGTTACAAACCTGTGTGCAATATCATTGCATATCCAACATTTTTATGGTATTTTAATTTTTAAAATTTATAACTGTATTTATTAGGATATTCGGAAATGAGTAAAAAACTAGATATTGATTATTCCCATATACTGATGGTAGACGATGATCCCAATGTTATCAAACTTTTATCCGGATTTCTTAAGAACGAGAATTTTGATGTTACCGGTGTTGAAAACGGGAATGCGGCACTGGAGGAAATAAAGGACGAATCATATGATTTGGTCATTTCAGATCTCAACCTTCCAGATATCAATGGAATAGACATACTGGAAGCAGCAAAGCGGAAAAATAAACACACGCAGGTCTTGATTCTCACCGGTTATGGAAGCATCGATTCCGCTGTTCGGGCCATGCAAAAAGGGGCTTATGAGTACTTGACCAAACCCATCGATGGCAGTACCTTTCTGTACAAAGTAAAAAAGGCGCTGGAACGACGATTTCTCGGCCGGCTTATCGAAGAACAGCAGACCCGTCTGGACCAGTACCACAGACTGATATCCCGTGATCTCGCCCTGGCCAAACAGGTTCAGGCAAGTCTTGTGCCCCAATATCTCGACCTGGCTGAGATCGAGGCTTCAGTGGAATATCTGCCGATGATGGGACTGGGGGGAGATTTTGCCGATATATACTCCGATTCTCAGGGAAGGGTCTATCTTACGGTTACAGATGTTACGGGGCACGGCGTCTCCGCTGCTCTTATCGTAAACCGGGTTTGTAGTGAAATCAGAAAACTGGTGCGGGATGGACTGGAGCCGGCTCAAATGCTGTATGCTTTGAATACCTTTTTTTGTGAATCATTCGATCAAACCGGCATGTTTTTAACTTGCCAATTCATCCGTATCGATACTCGTTTGGGCGAAATTCTTTATTCAGCAAGTGCCCATCCGGCAGCACTGCTTTGCAAAGAAAATCAAATTCTGGAATTGCCGTCGCAAAACATTATTCTTGGCTTTGAAAAAAAGCCCGAAAAAGAGTTCGTTCAGAGCAAGGTAAATTATACCGTAGATGATTTTTTGTTAATGTATACGGACGGTGTTATCGAAGCGGAGAATGCCGATAAAGTCACCTTTGGTCTGGAAACGCTCAAAAAAACAATGATTGAAAACTGTCAGAAATCCAGCTTTAACATTCTCAAAGAGATCGTTAAATGTGTAGAGTCTCATAGCAACGGCAACTTTAAGGATGATATCATTCTTCTGCTTGCGCGCCTGAAGAAATAATAAAAAAATTTCTCTATGAAAAAAAGAAGAATTTCAAATATTTTGCTTTTCAATCCATGGATTGTCGATTTTGCAGATTATGATTTCTGGCAAAAGCCTTATGGTTTACTGCATGTCGGCGCTGTGTTGAAGGAACGAGGATTTAACGTCTCCTTACTCGATTGTCTTGATCGTTTTGATCCGAATCTGTCGTTCAGGCATCAAAAGGAGGACGGTTCCGGGAAATATTTCAAACAGGTCATCGAAAAACCCCAGATTCTCGATTATATACCCCGTTATTACGGTCGCTATGGGTTCCCTTATGATTTGGTGGTACGTAAGCTGAAAGCTCTGGAGCCACCGGATGTTATTTTGGTGACTTGTATGATGACCTATTGGTATCCGGCAGCAAAAGAGGCTGTTTCATTGTTGCGTAGAATTTTTCCCGACGCTATTATCGTGCTGGGCGGTATTTATGCTACGCTCTGTCCGGATCATGCACAACGGGTGGTCAATCCGGATATCCTGGTAAGAGGTGCAGGAGAGCAAAAAATTTTAAAGATTCTTTCTGATATCGATCCTGCGATCAGAAGGAAAAGTGCTCCTTTTGATTGTCGTCAAAATATACGCCCCCTTTACCAACTCTATCCTCATCTCAATCACGTCGGTATGATGACCTCACGCGGGTGTCCTTTTCATTGCGATTTTTGTGCATCAAAACTATTAAGTGAATATGAAAGGTTTTCAATCGATGCCGTGATTCGTGAAATTAACCATTGGCATCATCAGCGCAATGTTCGACATTTCTGTTTTTATGATGATGCTCTGATAATAGATGCGGATCAGTACAGCAAGCCTCTATTTCGTTACTTTGCCGACCACAAGAAGGA
>CAZMUU010000077.1:0-13249 GCA_964569215.1 uncultured Cytophagia bacterium | reverse complement strand
ATCGCCTGGCAGCCGGGCAAGTTTGCCGCCCGATTGCTCGCGGCAAACGCCTCTGAAAAGCCTGTCCTGTTTTGGACCGATTTTGAATCCGGTCATGGCATCGGAGACACAAAGACAAAACGGTTCGAAAGTTTAGCCGATATCCTGGGATTTGCTCTGTGGCAAACCGGCCATCCTGACTATCAAATGGAATAACACTATTCCAAGCAGGAACAGAGTTTTTGCAGATGAGGTTTTTGGCCAACTCTATTGCCGACCATATCATCTAATGAGTGTCCGTGGACTGGATATCATCCGCTCCCCGGGAACGCACAGGTATGACCGGAAAATTTGTTGTCACGGAACTGGGTGGTCTCTGATCTGTGGCAACAAATCCGTCCTTCCCCAGCGATGTATATCTGCATAATTCAGGTTTGTGCGATGATTTTCTCAAAGCCGGATCATGACAAACCCGAATTCTGCCAAGCCAGTATCCTGTTGAAAAATACCTCTCTCTCCATTATTCTCTGCAAAAGCACCCAGGATAACATTCAAATTTGCTGTTTTATCCTTTGAAATCTCCAATATTTTTAGTTATTTATAATATAAGCCTGATAAAAGTGATTCAGTCAATTCATAAAAAGATACGCCTTTACCCGCTCAACCGATGTTCTGCAAAACAGGGATCAATTAAAGAAAAAAAATCGACGTTAATCCATATCAGAGAATAAGGAGAAAATCCATGTTTATCGTGCACGTCATGGTTCACGTCAAAAAAGATCAAATCGAGGCCTTTAAAAAAGCTTCCCGGGAAAACGCCCAAAACAGCATTCAGGAACCCGGTATCACCCGATTCGATCTGATACAGCAAAAAGACGATCCCGGCCGTTTTGTCCTCGTCGAGGTCTACCGCACCGCCGAGGATGCGGGCAAGCACAAGGAAACCGATCACTATAAAACCTGGCGCAAAGCGGTTGAGAATATGATGGCCGAACCGCGTTACAGCATCAAATACGACAACATCCATCCTGATGATGCGGGTTGGGCGTAGAGATGACATTCGAATTCGCCACCGCAAACCGGATTATTTTCGGTTGGGGAACGGTTACTCAACTCCCTGCTCTGTCTGCAGAGCAGTCAAAACGACCCTTTCTACTCACCGGAAGCGACAAATCGCGAATCGCACCACTGATCGCCGGATTAAAAAATCAGGGACTCGAAATTCTCGATTTTCAGATCAATGGCGAACCCGATACCGATCTCGTTACCAGGGCAAGTGAGGCGGCAAGGCAGCACAAAGCCGACCTCGTCATCGCCATCGGCGGCGGCAGCGTTATCGACAGCGGCAAGGCGGTCGCGGCCTTGTTGACCAATCGCGGCGACCTCTTTGATTATCTCGAGGTGGTCGGCAGGGGTAAACCGCTGCAAGCCCCTTCAGCACCCTGTATCGCCGTTCCCACCACTGCCGGTACCGGCTCTGAAGTAACCCGTAACGCCGTGTTGCGATCGCCACAACATCGTGTTAAGGTCAGCATGCGCAGTGCCCACATGCTGCCGGACATCGCCCTGATCGATCCGGAACTCACCGTCGGCATGCCGCCCGACTTGACCGCGTCGACCGGACTGGACGCGCTGACCCAGGTGATTGAACCCTATGTCAGTAACCGGTCCAACCCGCTTACCGATGCCTTGTGTCAAAAAGCGATCAAACTCGCCGGCCGGTCTTTGTTAACTGCCTGCAAACGTGGCGAGGACCATCAGGCCCGTGAAGAGATGTCCCTGGTCAGCCTTTTCGGCGGTCTGGCGCTGGCCAACGCCAGGCTCGGCGCCGTACACGGTTTTGCCGGCCCGCTGGGGGGACAATATAACGCACCGCACGGCCTCATATGCGGGCGCTTGCTTCCGGAGGTGGTGGAAACGAATATAAAAGCGCTGGAACAGCGCTCACCGCATTCCGAAACGCTTGAGCGCTATCGCCATATCGCATCCTGGCTAACGCAAAAAAGAGACGCTCCGGCAAAAGCATGCGTTGTCTGGTTGCATCAACTGGTTAAAATCCTGGGCATCCCCTCTCTGGGGAAAATCGGCGTCGAAGAAAAAGATATCGATGATATCGTTGCCAAAGCCAAAAATTCCAGCAGTATGAAAGGCAATCCGGTTGAGCTTGAGGAAAAGGAACTGAAAACAATTCTGGTCAATGCATTATAAAAAGGGAGTTTTATCATGTCACGCGTAGATCCAAATCCTGAACTTTATAATTTACCCTGGACAACGGAATCCTTTAACGATATGCCCTACCGCCTGATCGGCAAGTCGGGCCTGCGCGCCTCCAATGTCGGACTCGGCACCTGGAAAATGGGTTATCCGGAAACCGGCGACGGAGCGCGCGTCGATGAAAAAACCGCCATGGATATCTTCGATCGCGCCATTGAACTCGGCGTTACCTTTTGGGATACCGCCAACCGCTATAACGCCTCTTCCGGCAATTCCGAACGACTCATCGGCAAGTGGCTGAAAGACAATCCGGATCAGCGCCGCAATATCGTGCTGGCCACCAAGATGTTCGGCGGCATGGACGGCTGGACGCCGAACCACAGCCGCCTGTCTCGACTCAATATTCTTGAATCGGTTTATGCTTCCCTTGAACGCCTGCAGCTCGATTGTATCGATATGCTCTATTTTCACAACTATGATGATGTAACACCGGTTGAGGAAAGCCTGTCGGCAATCGAAGACCTGATTCAGCAGGATCTGCTGCGCTATTTTGCCGTATCCAATTTCAGCACGGACCAGCTCTCGACCTATTTCAGGCATGAAAAACAATTCTTCACCCGCTGCCGCCCGGTGGCGGTGCAGAACAAATTCGATATTCTCGATGGAGAGTCCGAACAATATCAGGGCGTTCTCGCGTTTTGCGATCTGGAAACCATCTCCTTCATACCGTATAGCCCCCTGGCAAAGGGACTGTTGACAGACCGCTACCTCGAACCGGAGGAAGCGGGTAAGGGCGATCGCCTCGTCGATGAAGGAACGCTGGATGAAGAGTTGACAGCGGATAAGAAGAAAAAACTGGAAGCGCTGGCCAAACTGGCCAAAAGCTGGGATCTTGAAATCAGCCGGCTGGCATTGGCCTATACGCTTACCCTGCCCGGAATGGGACCGGTCATTCCGTCTGCGTCCACGGTAGAACAGCTCGAATCCAACGCCAGCGCCGGTAAAATTGAATTAAGCAGTGAACAAATCAAGGAAATAGAGACGGTTCTGGCCTGATTTTTCCGAAAATGGTGGCGGCAGGTAGTATAACAACGGCTTCGACGAAAAACGGGATGGTTACCCATATGATTCAAAACAGGGAAATACTGAAACTCGGCAACGAGGTTATACGTCCCTTTTTTTAAAAAAAGGCAAAGCAGGCGGTTTAACAGCTAAAAAGAACTCGGGACCAGCCGTTTTGCTCTGCACCAGCCTCAGGGTGCCTTTTTTCTCTGGCTGTGGCTTAAATCCTCTCCGCTGCCGAGCCGGGAGTTCTATTTGCGCCTAAAAGAGAAGGGAGTTTGGTGGTGCCGGGACATTACTTTTTCCCGGGACTGCAAGAGCCCAGGCAACACCAGCATGAATGTATCCGCATTACCTATGCCGGTAAAGACGACATTACGGAAAAAGGTCTGCATATTATTGCAGAAAAAATAAACGCGCTCTACAATTAAAATTTCTATCGTTTATTAACCGGGGTTTACAAAGTCAACAACCAGAGCTGAACCCGCTTTTATAGTCTGTGCCGGCATCTCCAGAATTATCTTATCTTCATCGCGATGCAATTCTATCTCAACCCGGTTGTTGTCCAGGGCAACCTGTACCTGACGGGCCGGGAGCGGCAGCACCAATCGCGACAGATTGAGCCGTCCATAGAGGACCTGCAAAGCGGCCTGCGTTTTATGCTGTTTATAAATTCCCCAGGCGGAAGCCGTAGACCAAAACGTTTGAAACTCATCAACCGCAACTTGTGCATCAAAGCACATCTCTGCATCAACCCCATCATAATGAAAACCGGAGAGGGCGAGCAAAACCGACCAGCCGGCCAGAGCACGGGCGTAATGATGGCCGCATTCCTCTTCATCCCACGGATTACGCCGAACGCCGTTATAGCGCTGCCGAACCGCCTCAACCATTTTCACTCCTTCCTCTATCCAGCCGTTATAGATCAGGGTTGCCGCCACCTGGTATTCAATACCGCTCCACACTTCATCGCTATAGACAAAGGGGAGAACCGGCCTCTTTCCCTTCGGCCAGGAGCAAAGCAGCAATCCGGCTTCGTCATTAAGGGCATAAACGCGCTGAACGTTGGAAAAATCGCCGATGGGATCGCGAAAATTATGATCAAAAATCGCCTTGACGGCCTGCCTGACATGGTTTTCATTCAGGAGATATCCCAGACCGCAGACGTGGGCCAGATATTGTCCCAACAACTGATCCGACAGACATCCTTCGCCGTACTGATATTTGGGAACGGTTTCATCGTGTGACAGAGCCGCCTTTTTACCTCCCGGAGAGTGACTGCACTTGCAATCCGGTCCACAAGCCTTGTTCTCGGGAGAAATCAGGTGCTCCGGAACCTGCAGACCCGGCAATACGCGTACGTCCTGGATATAATACTCACCGTTCCACAGATCACGATCGTATTTTTCCCTGCCCTGTTTAAACAGCCTTAGGTAAAGCTTTTTCGCGTCGTCATCTCCCATCCTGCCGGCCATTTCTGATGCGGCTTTGAGGGCGCCGAGGTAAAGGCTGCCCATCATGGTGTTGGGTCCATAGAACTCGATATCATAGGTATTGTGTTGTTCAGCCTCCATCACACCGTCCTGATTCGCATCCCAGGGCAGGAGCAGCTTTTCCGCGGTCCACTCCAGGCCCTGCGGTGGCGGGTCACCGCACCCCTTCCAGGCGAACTCGAGCGCCAGCTTGATTTTCGGCCACAGCTTGCGCAACCACTCATCGTCACCGCAGAGTTTCCAGTCGCGGTAAACCCGCATAATCGTGCCCATCTGACCATCCGCGGCTGGTTTGTATTTCCACCAAAACGGCTGTATGGGTAGCAGAGTGCGAAACGGCATATAACCGTTCGAAAGGGTGTTGTGTAAAAATTCGGTTTCGCGCATACTGCGTTCCAGATCCGGAAAAAGAAAGGCCAGAGTTTGTTCATAATTCCAGACATGAGTACAATTCATCCAGCAACAGCCGGAATCATCGCCATTTCCCTCAAAGGCGTAGAATTTTTTGTCCTGCAAAAGCAGACAGACATTGGTTTTCAGTGTCGACAATTGGCTCGATACCGCATCGATAACCGGCTCAGGCAGGGTCGATGAAAAAAGCGCCTGCTGAAATGCACGCGTTTCGTTTTGCAGACGTTGTAGATTTTCAATAGTATATAGGCCGGCACTCCAGGCATCATCAAAGAGATCGCCAAAATGGTTTTTCATAATTTTGCCGCGCAGCTCGGGCTCATGGTTCCAGTAATTCTCGCGCCAGGGAAAATGCCAGGTCAGTATCACCGGCACGGTTTTTTCCTCGCCGGGCGCCAAATCGATATGCAACACCATAGAGGCATGCGCCCCTTGCCCGTCTTTGGATGGTTTTGATTCTTTTATCGTTTTTACCGCCCCATCATCGCTGAAATCATCCCAAAAAAGATGGCATTTATCCCACCAACCACCGCTATACCATTCCGTCTGAATGTCGACCTCGCGCCAGGGCGTCAGCATGGCCATGGAACCATAATGCGGTGTTTCCGGTTTGACCTTTAATGATGAGAGATAAATACCCCGCGCAACATCGCTCTCTTTATATTGATTGATATTTTCGCCCGGACCCGGCTTGTGATCCTGAACGTCGGTATAGAGATTGCCGATCTCATTGGCAAGAGAAAAGGCTATAGAGGCGTTGACCGGTTTATCAGAGGGATTTTTCAGAGTCCAGGAAAAAATCGCAACCGGGATCGCGCTGTCGTCGGTATTGAGGGGTATAAACGGGTTCCAGGCCTCGAGCTCGATATCGATCGGTACATCCTTATCGAAAAAACGCATGTGTGCAAACGGATAGGCGCCGGTAAACTCGGCATCGTCCAGACGCGCTACGCCGGCGAGCTGATTTTGCGGTATACCGAACCCTCTCCGGGTATAGGGCGGCAGGTATTGCCGTTCCAGTATTTTGGCTACCGGCTTTTCTTTGCCTTTTTGCGCCCAGAGGGCAAAAAAGGTGTAGGGTAATTCACCCTGTTTGTTGGGGCGGTTACAAATTTCCCAATCACGCAAATCACCGCGACCGCCGAGCGATACCGAGCCGCTGCCGATACCACCGAGCGGAAAAGCCAGGCTCTGCAGAGCTTCATTTCGATAAGTACGTCCTTTAAAAGAGGATTTTGTCTTTTGCATGGATAAACACTCTCCTATGATAAGGCAGATTGCGACAAGCGGGATAAAGGCGAAACGGATCATGATTCACCTCATGTTTTACGTACGGATTGATTAAAGCGGAATCCTGCCTGCCGTCTGCTCAGGAATTTAAAACATCACGACAGGACAGCGCTTCCAGGCACATGCCGATGATATGATAATGTTCCTTGCCGGAACAGCTCTTGTACTGTTTATCAGGATCGTTTCCAGCCTCCAGGGTGGTAAACCAGCCGCCATAAACCGGATCGATCATCTCATTTTTAATAAAGTCTATCGATTTTTCCAGAGGCGCTTCATAGCCTTTCAGGCTTCGTTTGACGGTATAATGCAACAGACAGCGTACCAGTTCGCACTGCTCCCACCAGTTTTTACGTTCTTTGAACAAACTCTTTTGCGGGGTTGCCGGAGAGTTCAAACCGCCGTGGACGTCATCATAACCGATCGCAATCGCATTGCGAATAAAGGCATATCCATAATCGAGATACCAGTCGGGAAATCCGAGCTCTACGGCCCGTGAGAGCAAAAAAGCCCATTCGAGCTGATGGCCGAGGTCAATGCGGCCTTCCGGATGTTCCCGCCAGTGATTATCGTAAATTTCAGGTAAAATTATATCGGGTTGGCGTACCAGCTTTTTGAGAATAAAATCCGCGACGCGCTCTATTTCAGAACGGATCTCTTTATCCTCTGTTTCCACAAAGGTTTTCAGCAGAGCCTCGAAATAGTGCATCGTCGGGTTTTGCGATTTAAAATCAGCTGCCGGCTTGAAATCCCGGCTCATGAAAAAATAAAGTCCACCGGCTTTATCCATGAAATGGCTGCGGATAAACTGTACCATTTCCAATGCCCGCGCTTTATGCCGCGGATCTCCGGTAATCTCCCAGGCATGCATAAGGCCGAAAATGACGAATGTGTGAGCATAACCGCTCTTGCGGTCATCGAGTATATTGCCATTTGGATCAACCCCGTGAAAAAATCCGCCATAGCGCGGATCCCGAAATTTGTCGAACAGGAATTCGATGCCGCGTTCGACAGCGCACAGATAGGTTTCATCGCCATATAACCGGTAAGCGACAGAAAAAACATAGAGCAAACGGGCCTGCGACAACAAGGTACTGTACTTGTTTTCAATATGGTTCCATTTCCGGTCAAAACAGGGCATAAAAAGGCCGTGGGGGGTGATAACCGGATCGAAACGATTGATCAATATTTCATCGAGATGATTTTGAAACCAGCTGAACGCTATATCCGGTTTTTTATGATTCATTTTCCATCCTGTAACATGCAAATCGTCTTTATAAAGACAAAGCGGCTCATTCATGAAAATAGTTAAATATATCTATTAATAACATGCAGTTCGGCCGGATTATGATACAGCCTTGCTGCAATATTCACGCAAAAGGGAGAGATAGAGCTGATAATTCTGCAGCGACACTGCCGGTGGGGTTTGATGATCTACACCGGGAACATATCCCCCGCCGCTCATGACCGGCAACAGATTTTCAAATTCCGCACGCATGGCGCTTTCACCCTGGTTCATCACCATTTTGTTGAATCCGCCGATCAGTTTCGTGGTGGGATGATCCCTGCGGATCTGCTGCAAATCATTGTCTGCATTGCGTTCCAGAGGCAATGTGCCTTCAAATCCGGCCTCTTCGGTCCATGGCAAAAGGGGCATCACATTTCCATCAGAGTCGAGCAGGGTAATCATACCGCCGGCCTTTAATTCGGGGACCAGCTGTTGATAACAGGGCATTAAAAACTCGTCAAAACTCTGTTTCGACAACATCGGACCTGTATGGTAGGACATATCTTCAGCCACGGACATAAAATCAGGCCGGCACAAGGATTTGGTCAGCTCCAGCGCTTTGAGATTAAAAGCGAGCAAATCATCATTGATTTCGCGTAGCAGGTCCGGTTGATCATAAAAGGCAAACATCTGATGCTCGACGCCGAGAATCTCACGCGGAAACCAGTAAAATCCATGCAGAGTGAACCACAGGATGACCTCTTCATCCTTATGGGCCTGCAGCCAGGGCTCAACCTCCCTGGGATCAAAGGGGGGATCCGGGAAAAGCAGCTTTTTGAATTCAAGATACTCTTTTCGATCCTTAACAAAACCGGGACAATGTTTGGGCACCTCCGGTGCTTCGGGCTTGTACGGCCATACCCACAACTGCCGCATGGGATCGAGCTCAAAATGGTCTTGCAGCTCCTCCCAGCTCTGCAGAGAGGCGGGCAGTCCTTCTTCATGCCAGCGGTCGATGGTCAGGTCCCAATAGGGAGCCCATTCCAGAACCGGCAGCCGGTCGACCGGCTCAAAATTGAGGGTAGCGCGAAAACGGGCAGCGTTCTTCATGGTGGTTTCCTCAATGTCTATGGATTCAGTTTTTTAACAGCATCAAAAAGAACATCCAAACGCTTCAGGTCCTCTTCAGTAGATTCCAGCAGAGGAAAAACATGGGTTTCAAGCGTTAAATAGGGTAAACGTTGATCTTTGTAGAGTGCATTTAACTGTCCGAGCCAGTTAACGCCGCCGTCGTTGAGCAATTTATTTTCCCATTTATCCGGCGGAACCGGAATGGAATCCTTGATATGAAAGTTGATAATCAGGTCTTTGACGTGTTCATATCCGATTGGATAGGGAATATCACCGGAAGAGAGGGCGTTGCCCGGATCCCAATTGACCTTAACATTGTCCATGGCAACTTTATTGATCAGGCGGGCGGTATTTTCGCCGGTGTCGAGATAAGCGCCCGGTTCGTTTTCCACGGCGAGTTTGAGATTGTGTTCAGCCGCCATTTTACCGGCACGGCGAAGCAACTCCACCACATCAGACTCTTCCGTACCGTCGCGCATAAATCCAAAGGTGATAATTTTATCAGCATTGAATTTTTTGGCCAGCTCGAATGTTTTCGGCAGGGTCTCTTCCATCTCTTTTTGCAGTTTATCGCTCTCAGAGGGTTTTATTTTAAAGGTCCCCGGAGAAAGCGCCGTAATCTCGATTGTTCCCTCGGCCAGCAAATTGAGCAAAAAATCGATATCCTCCTGATCGACATAGGGAATACGCTTTTCATAACTCCCCAAACAGCGTATTTCATATTTGCTCAGGCCGAAATCCAGGCCGTGTTTAATCGATTTTTTAACATCAAGATCGATTTCATCGGTTACGATTCCGAGTTCAAACATGATCTATCCTTTCCGCTTTTCACACCAACCGTTATGGGTGAAAAAGCCAATTTTCTATTTCAACATTTCTCCGGCTTTGCGCATCATATAGTCCGGATCGATATAGGGCTCATCTTTAATATGCTTTTGCATCAATTTTATACGTTTTTTTAACAGATCGGGCAGATTATCACCATAGACCTCGGGCGTCTCGCCCTTGTCGGTAACAATCATAAATTCCACACCGCTTTTCCATAACAGCTGTAACGTCCTGCTGTTTTCGATTTCAGCGTTTATCATCTCTTTTAACAAGGTTCGAAAACGTTCGCGCTCCGTCTTGTCCACCGTGTGCATATAACTGTGTACGGCATAGATCCATGCAGCGATGTTTTTCTGCGTGACAAACCAGCACTTTAAGGCTTTACAGCGGATCAGCTGATCATAAAAGATATTTTGCGGATCCGTAATTTTCGCTTTTTCGATCACCTGCTGAAGGATATCTATGGCTTTGTCGATATGCGGCCAGAGTTTGCTATCCATTCGGTCAATCGTTTTTTTGCAATGCCCGGCAGTGGTGAGTTTAAAGAGAACATCCCGGCTTAGATCGACATTATTGGTGTTATGCGGCGTGGTACACATAAAATCCTCATAATAGGCGCGCTCCTGTGGCGAAACCGCATCGAGGTTTGGAATCAGGGGCCGGGCCCAAAGTCTGAACCAGGTAAACCCAAGTCCGGTGTACATGGCCGTCACATTCGGAAACGCCAGAATCGCTTCTTCTACTTCAGTCCAGGCATCGAGCAGGGATTGATAATAGCCATCTCCCGCCCATCTTCGGGCAAAAAAGTCCAGCTCGGCTTCCGGTTCCATGTCCGGATTGATCTGGTAATGCCCCAAAAGGGCGCTGTTGATATCAAATGGAACCAAATTGGGTGGATGGATGCCACCTGATCTGGCCAAATGCTCAACCCCGTGACTCTTCAGCATCTTGACTCGCTTGAGACACAAGCGAGGATAGGGTATGCCCATCAACGGTTCAAAAAGCAGATGCGGCCCGGCCGTCATATAAAAATGTGCCTCTGCCCCTTTTTTTCTCAACGCGTTGATTTTTTGTTCTTCCTTGTCATCAAACTGGGCCTGATATATGGAACCACCATTGATGTCGGAGACATCCGTATAACGGGGATGATGATATGGCATCGCCCAGCCCCTGCTGACCAGGGAATTGGTCTCTACATCCAGCCCGTTCCCGAGCCCGTTCCAAATTTGGTCATGCTCTCCGTAGAATGATTCCATTCTGGTAATGACGCGAAACCGGGGATTGACGCTTGCAGCCGCGGTTTTGAGGACCTGAAAAAAATCAAGAATATTTGCAGCAGCCGCGTCTGCAATGTCTTTATCGGTTTTCCATTCACGGATCAAGTAGGGACCGCCGTTGCGGCCGACATAGAGAGACTGGGTGTATTCGAATCCTGCTCCGCTATCATTGGTCCAGATGGTGATAAAACCCAATTCAGGCACATGGTGCATGATTTTCTGCATCATTTCTGCATAATGGTCCTGAACTTTGGGATGCGCCAGGGTCATGGTATAGCGCGGCTTGAAGCTACGAAACGGATGGTCGACGCGGGCTCCCCGCAGCATGGGATAGCGGTCAAAAAAATGCTCCGGTACGGAGCGGGGTTCGAAACAGAGCATGCCCGGAATCAAGCCGTATTGTGCCGCCAGTTTTGCATTCTCAAGTAAATTTTGCAGGTTGGCAGAGAGATAATAAGAGGGGTATAGTCCCTTGTTAAGCCCGCTATAGACAAACTGATCCAGCGCCGCACAATAGGTATAAAACATGGCATAACTTTCCCCTTTTCTGTCCTCTTCGATACCCATAGGGTAGGCCAGGCCATTAATTTCACAGTGGGTAAAACCATGTTTGGCAAGGGTGCGAAAATAGAAATCTTTATCCATTTGGCGCTGAATACGCCCCTCCTGCGCGATAAAATAGTCATAGGAAGAGCGGTGCCATTTATAGGCGCACTTGAATCGCTTACCTGACTTGAAGAGAGAGAGATCTTCATTAACCAGACGCTCCAAAAGATAGCAGGTGTAGGTAAATAAGAAACAAGCTTTGGAAACCGATAAATAGCCCGATCCGTCGCCATCCAGTTTGATCTCCGCATCCGTTCCCTTCGGGGGTGATAGAGTCTCATCGCCGGCAACGGCCAGGATAAAGACGCCTTCCTTCAAACCAGAGTCGCCGGAACGGACGAGTCTGCTGCCGATACGGTTGCAGATCTCTCTGGCGGCTGTTTCCGCCACCACAGGTGCATTGGGATGGATACGGACTGTTCTGATCTTTTTTAAAGCGTGTTCAATCGACATGTATTCACTCCATTGGTTTTAACTCTGAAATCAGGTCACCTTTTCGATCATTTGCAGCAGATTCTTAACTTCGGTTTGGTTGTTATACAAATGATGCGAAACGCGAACCCCGCCTAAATCAGCTTCGGAGACCGTTCGAACGCGAAAGCCGCGTTGCGTGAGTTCGGACGAAACATTATTATAGAGCTTTCGCTTTGGTTTGAAGGTGATCAAGGAGGTGCGAAACGCTTCCTGTTGCGGCGAAAGCAATTCAACAGAAGGAATGTCCTCCAGGCCCTTTACCGTCATCTCGGCGAGGTGGCGGTTATGTGCCCACACCCTCTGCATGCCGATTTGATTGAGAAAATCGACCGCCACACCGAGTCCCACATAGAGAGCATCGTTCTGGGTAGCATACTCATATCGTTGAGCCGTGGGATGCAGCTCGATTTTGCCTTCTGTCAAATCATTCGCCTTGGTAGAGTAGGCGCCGACAGTCACCGGCCGGCAGACATCGAGCATCTCTCTGCGCACATATAGAGCACCGGTTCGCTTGGGCCCGATCATCCATTTGTGACCGCTGGTGGTATAGAAATCACAGCCGTACTCCTTCACATCGATAGGCATGTTTCCCACCACCTGGGCGCCATCAAAGGCCGTCCATATTCGTTTGACCTTTGCCAGTTCACAAATTTCTTTTGCCGGCATTCGCTGACCGGTGGTACAGGTGATATGGCTGACGAAAATCAACCGCGTACGCGGGGTAACGAGGTTTTCGATGCGGTCGACATTTCCCAGACCGTTTTTCATGTCCGGTTCAAAGGTTTTCACCACCACACCATCTCTCTCCATTTTATTCAAAAGCGGTATGCTCAAACCGACATGCTCGTGCGTACTGGTAATAATCTCATCGCCGCGTTTAAGAGGCAGGCCGTTGATAACGATATTATTGCCCTCAGTGGTGGTATTGGTCAGGGCGATCTCTTCCGGCTCGGCGTTAAACAGGCCGGCCACTTTGGCTTTGGCGATTTCCCATTCGTGATGATCGATACCGGGAGCGGGTTTGATTTCGCGCCGGCGCATTTTTTCTTCAACAATATCGAGCACAAGAGTCGGTGAAGCACCCAATCCACCCGTATTAAAATAGGCATAATCCTCTGGTAATATAAACTGCCGGCGTACAAACTTCCAGAACGCCTCTTCATGATAATCATTTTTTACGAGTTCCTCGGCCAAAGCATCGACAGCTTTGGCACGGCTCTGTTTTAGCAAAGCCAGACTCAGCGTGCCTGTGGCCGCTG
>CAZMUU010000076.1:0-13323 GCA_964569215.1 uncultured Cytophagia bacterium | reverse complement strand
TCATGGCGATCGTCTATGCTGCTCCCTGTTTTTGATGAAATTCTATCATCGGCGCATAATTCATGTTGTAGATATGGTCACCTGACAAGATAACGATCTGTCCCGCATCATATCGCTCTGCAAAGCTTAAATTTTGCCGCACAGCATCGGCTGTACCGCGGTACCAGTCGTTGTCATTAATACCGGTGGAAGGAGGTAATATTTTTATAGCCCGTTTCCTTCCGATCATATCCCAGGCCTCTCCATTTGCAATGTGTTGCATAAGAGAGTAGGGACGGTATTGGGTAAGAATACCGATTATGGAAATTCCGGATCGCATAGCGTTGGTTAGGGTAAAATCGATAATCCGGTAAGAGCCGCCAAACGGAACCGCCGGCTTTGCGCGCATCCAGCCTAGAATATTCAACCGGCTTCCCATACCGCCTGCCAACAAAAATGCAACCGTTTTTCTCATCATCTGCCCTTCCGTTTATAGGTTTTCCACAATTTTTTCGCTCTTGAGGTCCGGATAAATCATATACCCCGGCTCGATCCTGGCTCCGTCGGGTATCTTTGTCTCCCGCGCCACAACGCTAATCTCCTGCTCGTCTTCCAGGTCTGGATCTTTACCACCAATACCGGCACGTTTGCCGACCTGAACATTTATATCGGTAATGGTTTTGTCCAGCCGCGCGTCACCGCCGACAAGGGTATTGAACATCAGGATCGAATTCCTGACAACAGCATTTTTGTGTACCTGCACACCCGGGAAAATCACTGAATTTTCAACCACACCCTCTACGACACATCCATTATGCACCATTGACGCGTTGACCTCTGCGCTGTTGCCGATTCGGGTCGGAGCGAGATCGTGGATGCTCTGATTCATCCAATTGGTGCGTACCTGCCACTTTCCCGGATCGATAGCCGAAGAATCTTCCAGCAACTGCATATTGGCACGCCAATATTCTCCTATCGTTCTCGTATAAGCCCAATATCCCTTAAACTTGTAACCACAAACCCGTATTTGTTGCAGCAGAGACGGAAATATATCACGTCCAAAATGTTCTCGGGCCGGAAAGCTATTTAGATTATGCAAGAGCTCGATCAACACATCATAAGAGAAGAGATAAGCTGTCATGGACACCCAGTCTGAAATCGGTGCAGAGGGTTTCTCGGCATACCGGGTCAGTCGGCCACCTTCCTCATCATCATCCGCGATCACCCCCTGGCCGAACCGACTTATTCCCCTGTTCGGACTCTGGACAAATGAAATGGTCAGATCTGCGGACAGGCGTTGATGAAAACCGATCAGCTGCTGGTAATCCATCTTGTAAACGTGATCGCCGGAGAGAATTAAAATATAGTCCGCCCGGTTTTGATACAAATATTCAAGATTTTGATAAACCGCATCAGCGGTACCTTTATACCAATCCGAGCTTTTGGTTCCCTTCATCGGTGGCAAAAACGTAATACCTCTTTGGCTGCCATACATATCCCAGGAGGCGCCCGAGCCGATATGGTGAATCAGTGAATCCGAGCGATACTGGGAGAGAATTCCCACACGCTCGATATCGGAATGCATGAGATTGCTGAGGGGAAAATCGATAATCCTGTACAGCCCACCAAAAGGTACAGCGGATTTGGGCCTCTGCAGCGTCAATACACCGAGCTCATCGACACGGCCTCCGGCGAGAATCAATGCGTTGCACGTAATCATAGAATACCTTTCTCAACCAAATTGCAATTATCATTCTTGCGATAAAATTCGATCGGGGTCATATGATTCATTCATTTGATGTTACGGTCAATCAGACGCCAATCAATACCCTTGATTTCATTGACGATAAAAGGGGCTTCCGGGACGTCTTAAAAGCCATAGAAATAAAACTCAAACTCCCGGGCCGCTTCCGGGAAGGCCTGCAGTATAACCTGATAATCCCTATTCGCAGGCAGATCGTCAAGTCGCTTGTAAATCTCTCTATAAACCCGTTGACCCTGTCCCGGATTTTGCGTGGTAAAGAGAACAGCCCGGCTACCGCATCTTATGAATGCTTGTTCCCACATCATAACAGACCACGGGTGGGAAAAAAACGACGCAGGCTTTTCAACCTGTAAAAAAACCAAATCAGCTACAAGGGTTTGATTAAACAGATCAGCAGGACGAAAAACAGCAGCATGAGATCGCCTGACAGCGAATCCCAGGCGGCTAAACCAGGGATCGAGCTCGTTCCATAAACTCTGGACCTGTAAATGGATAACGCCGGCGCGGCCGAGCTGAGGCAGCTGGTTATAAAAACTGTTGGAGCGGGTGTTGGAAACGGGTTGGATAACGTCCATGTCTTCAGGTATGGAGGCTTTTATCGCTTCAGAGCCGGCAAAATAAACCGTCTTGTTTTTGTCCTTTTTGTTGAGATGCGAGAGATAGAGGCTCTTTAGACTTGAACCAAAAGACACAGGACAATCGATCCCTTGCTTGCGAAGAACGGGCAGCCATGGCCAGGTCAGGGTACTGATGTCGGGAACGACGATCACTTTTTCCAGACTGGTTTTTAAGTTGAAAAAGGGATCAAAAATCTGCAAATCGAGACGTTCAGCCACGCCCGGCTCTGAATAAAGGGCGGGGTTATCCATCAAGCGAATCATCTGATCCGAAAGCACAACCGTGTGCAGTGAAATATTTGAAGAAGAAATCGTGTAACAAGCAAGAGAATCAGCGACTCGCTGGAAATATAAAAGAACATGGCCCTCTTTCAGTAACGCCTGTATCTCATCCAATTTAACCGGATCATTATCGTAGAGGCGATAGAGTTGCGGTGCCCGTTTATTGACCGATACCTGTATCTCTTCTATTTCCGCTTTCAATGAACTAATTTCACGCTTGATTTCAACCAAATCCTTTTGTGAAAGCTGTGGCCGGTTGACGACCCGAATCATTTGCAGCTGTAGCTGGTTGTGCCTCTGCATCACGTCCCGGTAGAGCGTATTCAACTCTGTTAAGCGTTCATCCTCAAAATGAATATAGCCGTTTTCCGTCAGAACAGAAAACAACCCCTGGCGCAGCCGGTCGGCATATACAAGGGAACGTTCATAGTGTTTTCGCTCATTTTGATACGTTATCATTCTCCAATAGGGTTCCTGATAGGTTTTGCGATAATCCAATGTATGAATGCCGATTTTAAAGGGGCTGAGTTTTTCAATGATGTTAATCGCTTCGTTATAGTAATACAGCGGAACCTTGAGGGTCAAATTTTCCCTGGTAGCCCTGTCAAGCTGCTTTGTAATGTCTCCCAATAGAATATCACTCTGCCAAACCAGATCAAAATAACTCTGATTGAATGAAAGCCATCTCACCCGTTGCAGGTGAGATGCTGCTCCGGACACATCTCCCAGTTTTTGCGCCAGCATACCCAACAACAGATGAGCGACGCTCTCCTGCCGGGTATAGCCGTATTTTAATGAAATTTCGAGCGTTTGATTCAAATATTGATTTGCTTCAGCAGCCCCTGTCAAGTCTGAAAGCGTCATCTCCACGTTGGAATTTTTATAAAAAAGAGGCAACAGATAAAACTGTCCTTTCGCCAGCAAGAGCTGGCTGTACTCATTCAAAACATAAAATTGATTTTCGCTCAAATCTAGCGCGGCTTGCAAATGTTCCAGTGTGAGGGAGCGAAACCGCGTAAAGGTTTGTTTTTGCTCTGCAGTGTTGAGTTTTTCCCATACCAGGTGATCCGCCATCAATTCAGCCAGATTAAGGCTGTTGATACAATAGGCATAGATCAGATTATATTCCTCACAGATATCCAGGGATTGCAGGTAATATTGAAATGCGATCTCGTAATCCCCCTTTAAAAAATATAGACGCGCCAGATGGTTCAGAAAAGCCGCCTTGGGAGATTTGTCCTTGTATTTTTCATAAATTTCTATTTTTTGCTGATAAAAATGAATCGCTTGTTCATAACGACGCAGGTGAATATAACTTTCGCTTATGATGGTATAGAGTAATGCCCGTTCATCGTCCGTGGTTAACCCTTTGAGCGAGGCGGTGCCGATAGGTTTAATGCCAAAAAACGGAACCGGAACGTACAGATCGAGCAAACCCACTTTGAATCGCCGCGTTTCAGCCCGGATCTTTTCTGCCTGTCCCGATTCTATTAAATCCAGTGCCCGTTGAGCATACCCGATAGCGGTTTCGCTTCTGTTCATCAGATAATAATTATAGGCAATACTCCGGTACGATTTTGCCAAATCTGAATACATGCCGTTGCGTTCCTCGATCCCGGCACATTTTCGATAATAATCGATCGCCTGTATATGTTGATCGGATGTTTCGTATAACAGAGCCAGTCTTTTTATGTTGAGCAAGACATGCTCATTTTGCCCCATTTCTTCATAGAGCCGGATGGTTCTCCGAATATAATAGGGCCCCCTGTCATATTCACCCAATATCAACGCGCAGTGCCCCAGACGCTCAAAGGTCAACGCTTTATGTTTCATGTCGACAAAAGAGGAATCATAGTTCAACTTGACGCGGTAGTACTGGTATGCTTTATCATAGCCAAATTCACCCATCTTATAATGCGTGTTGGCGAGATTCATGGCAATCATCGCTTCAAAAGCCGGGTTTTTCTTCTCATCATTCATGTGAATGGCTTGTGTGAGCTCGTGGATGGCGCGCTCATAAAATCTCGGTGGTTTGGGCGGATCCTGAAAGGTGACGGTTCGATAGATAAAGCGCAAGGGTGTTAGCAGGGTTTCATACACTCTGACAAAAATACTCTTGGGGACCGAAGCCTTATAATTGAGATAATCTTCTGTCATTTCATAGTTAAAACTCAGTGTCACATACGGTTGAATCATGGTAAAATCTTTAACCAGCGCCTGAGCAACCCGATTGCTGGAGCTGTGCAGCATTTCCGGATCAATCTTACCCGGATCATTGGAACGATCTGCCGCTTCGGTTCCTTTATAGGAAAGACAGAGACCGTGGGAATAAACCAGTATATAGTTTTCCGGATGTGCATTGGTGAGGTTCTCATACTCTGTAATCGCTTCATCGAGTTCATCGAGTTCATACTTTGTTTCTATATAACAGCGATGTGCATCCATATGCCGGGGGAAGAGTTTTTTGGCGCGTGTATAGTATTGCTTTGCTTCTTCGTATCTGCGGAAAAAACGCAGCTCATTTCCCAGGCGCATCAGGCCTTGTACCCATTCCGATTTTACTTCAGCCGCATAGTCGGGATAAACGGATTCAAACCGTTCAACCGTATTTTGCAGAAGCTCAAACGCCGCTTCATAGGCACCTTGTTTTTGCAGAGAGCGGGCTTGACCGATGCGCGCGCTTTTTATTTTCTCTGTCATTCGGTTATCATTTTCATCAATGCTGTCGTAGAGGGCATAGGCGCTATCGATCTCGCCCCATTGTAACAGAGAATCCGCCAGCGATAGTTTTGCACTGGAAACAAGAAGAGGCAGGTGAGCATAGTCCCGGATAATATCCTGATAGACCTTCCCAATGGCCTTTCCGCTTTTGTTTTGTGTTTTCAGCTCAAAAAATTGTTGCTGAGCGTTTTGCTGCCACTCTTTCTGATCGGGATAAGAGCTGATGATTTTGATATAGGTTTCGAGCGCCCGGGTCGTATCCTGTTTAGTCTTGTATATTTTTGCAATTTGGTATGTTGCCCGGGCCTGCAGGGCAGGTTGGCTGCTGTTTTTGCTGACGATTCGCTGGTATTCTGATATTGCATTTTTCAGCGCACCCCGTTGGCCTGTTGCCTTGCCGATTTCAAACTGAGCATCGGCTAAAACCCGGGACTGTAAAGGATAACGGCTTGCGATCTGCATCAGTCGGGCCTGCAGGTCGGACTCTTGCCGTCCAAGGAGCGCCAATTCAGCATAAAAGAGAATTTCCTCCGGCTGACTATATTGATCGAGAAGGTAGTGCAGATAGGTCGCGGCGCTCTCTTCGAATCCCAGCAATAAATGACAAACAGCAATGCGATAAAGAGCGGTTGCCGACGCCGGGGATTGTGTGCCGAAAAAACAAAGCACGCGATGAAGAGCGATGCAGCGCTGCCACAATAAAATCCTCTCTTCTCTGGTCAGACGGGCAGGATTCCAGCCGATAAACAGAGGACCCGGAACTTTTTGATCTATATTTCCGGAAAGAGGATATGATGTTTCAGCAAAATCGAGTTGTTCCAGAGCATCTGCTTTGCGCGGCAGACAACCGCTGTCGGGAATCGCATAAATATCGACATTGTCATCAATATCAAAGGAAGCATAGACCTTGTCTGCATACCAGGGTTGCATGACGTGGTATCCGTATAATGTCAGGGGTATCGCACGGGCCACCAGATTTGAACAGAACCCGTTTACCCAGGTCGGCTTCGCGGTCGTTTCCCGGGGAGAGTCGTAAACATCCGCACGCCAGAGAGCGCCGTGATCGGCCGGGGTCACGTCGCCGTCGCCGTTCGTATCATGCTCGTGGCGAAGAAAGACGATTTTCCCGGCATCCGCACTCCAGGATGAAAAGCCATCGAGTGCGGGGCCGCAGGTGACCCGATAAGTTGGGTATTCCCGGGGATCCCAAAGAGCCCTGTTCATGGAATCCGCGGGTTCAGGACCTTTCAAGTGCATCATATAGATATCGCCGTTGCTATTTTCCCCGGCTCTGAAAGAGGTAAAAGAGATAAAGTTCAATACCGGACTCCAGCAGGGGTGAGTGCCGCCGCCAAAGGTCAATTGCAGCGTATTACCGGTGTTGTCATTATAAAACCAGATTTCATCCATACCGGAACGGTCGGAAACCCATGCGACTTTTTTCCCATCCGGCGATATGGTCGGATAGCTGTCATATCCCAGATATTGAGTAACGCGTTCGGGTTCTCCCGACGGTTTAAGCTCCTTGCCGCGTTTTTTAAGTTTTAATTTATAAATGTCTCCGGCGGCATCGCTGCGCTGGGAAACAAAAACCAGGGTGCGATTATCCGGCCCCCAGACCGGGTAAAAATCATCAGCTTTGTGATAGGTCACCTGATGCGGACGTCCGTCGACCAGATTTCGGACCCAGATATCATAGTTATCCGTCTGCCGGTTTACATAAGCGAGCCACCGACCATCAGGGGAAATCCGGGGGGACAGATCTATATCATAATGAGAGGTTATGCGCTCGTAACAATTTTGGATGGAAGACCATCCCGGGATCGTCGTGCAAACCGCGACAATAAACAACGCCAAACAGAAAAAATTCACAGGGCTGAAATTTTTCACGATTGATCGGTTTCCTTTTCTTGTTTAGCTTTCTCCGTCCAATTCCCTTGCGGGTCTTGAATCATCGTGCCGGCAGCAACCGATTTCTGCTGCGGCCGGGCAAACTGGTGATAATATGAAACCTCGTCGTCCTGCCATTGATTGATTTCAATAATACGCTCAAATAATCGGTTACGGTCCCGGTTTTCCGCTTCAACGAGCTCATCAACACGTCGGCGATAGTCTTCATTTTCCTCATACGTTTCAGTCGGTAACACCTCTAAAAAGCCGCGATTGTTTTCACCAATCACGTTCTCTCCTCTAAAGTCATCCAGCTCTGTTTTTCTGGCTTTTCGCTGCTGTATGGCGGCAAAAATCGCTTCGTTGTTCGGCTGGGTTCTGAATTCATTAAAGGAACGTTCGGAGGCAATAAACCAGGAATCAGATTCTATTTTTTCATAGTCACCGAGAACCTGTTTTTCCAAGGCCGTTTTTTCGCCGGTTACGCTCAGTTGAGGTGCCTGGATCCCGCAATTGAACATAAATAATAAAACAATCAGACTGAACCATTTCATAAAAACTCCAAAAATCAATATATGGGTTATGGCTGTGAAGCTGCAAGCATCTGTTTTAATGCATTCTGCACGAAAAAATTGACCGGAACACGGGCCAGCTCAATTTTGCCTCCGCTCAACCGAATAGGAAAATACCAGGGCTGCTTGAAGGCAATAACCGGACGTAAATACCGATGGCGGATATCAAACGTCAATACATCCGGCTGAAACCCCCAACTCAACAACCGCTGGGAAAGCGAAACATTGGCATCTTCTCCCCTCGGATCCAGCGATTGCAATATATTGTTAACCACCTGCGGTCCGACGCGCGTAATATAAAAATGTCCACCAATTTCTATCTCCTTTTCCGGATCCATACCATTACCAAAGACTTCCAGATTACCATTAAGCGTACTTTTCTCTTGTTTTCCTTTTCGCTGCGACAGCAACAATCCGGAATTAATATTGGAAAAATGTGAAGAGACTCTCCACGACGCATGTTCCAGTATACCTTCCGCCAAATCCAGACTCACTCTTCCTGCCAGCGACCCGCCATAAAGAGCGGTTGAAAAATAGGGTATTTCCAGAAAACCCTCACCGGCATCGATTTTCAGGTTAAGGTCGGACATTTTATATCCAATCACCTTAACCGAATCGATTGTTAACGTTGATAACTGGTTCGAATAGTATTCTTTTACCAGCAGATAATCTAAAAGCCCCTCTGATGGCGTTAAAATAGCATAACTATCCCTGGCAATTAGACGCTGGCGGGTCAAATCATACTGCTGATGCAGGCGAATATCCGAATTTATATGATGAATCGTCAGGCTGTCGCCGGGGTAAACAGAATAGTCGTCCAGATGAACGAAAAGCGTGAGGTCGGCTAAAGCGGTATCGGCCGCTACGACTGCTTCCAGGGCAGCCTCGCCCTGAACCAAAATATTATCCACAATTTCAAGGGAATCGCCGGCAATCTGACGAATCCGAACTTCTGCATCCAGATGCGGGCGGCTATCCGCTTTTGCGGTAAAATCGCCCTCCGCAATATCCGCCAGCTTGATGGCTCCGTTTCGGACGCTAAACTCTTTAAAGTCGCTGCTCTCAACAAGCATGGAAAGCCGGTTATTAACATAGGGAAAACGGCGTAACGCACCGAAAAGCATGCTGTCACACCTGAGCACCATCTCCGCAGTGTTTATCTTGCCGCTCTCAACCACTGCGTTCAAATCGAGTTGAAGATTATTCAGCTCTATGCTTTCGCTGGGATACCGAATATCCGTATTTTCAATTCTTGCTTTCGCCGTTGCCCGGTATGCCGGCGTTTCATCATCAAAGCCCATGCGGCCACTGCAATGAACAGTGGTTTGGCCGTCTACTGAAAAGTCATATAGCTGTTGATGTATATATGGCGGTAGACTTTGATAAAGCGGAGAATGCTGCAGAACCAGTTCGAAAGCAGAGAGCTCGAAAACCTGTGTCTTGAGATTGACCAGTGCATTGGCAGAAGCGGTTAGAAAATCGTTCAGCGTAAAACGGCTATGTTTTAGCTCAATTCGCCGGAATGCCGGATCCGCCCGCGCGGTTAAATCCGACTCGAACCGAACAGGCTGTAGCATCTGATTTTCCAATGTCGCCAGCCTTATTGAATCCGTATTTACGAGGGCGTGAACCGTTATGCTGTCGCGAGAGATAAAATCCAGACTGAGATCAAAGTCCGCTTTTGTCTCTGCCGCTCCCTGAGATAGCCGGGCGGTATTGAGTCCTGCCAGATGGATATCCGCATTTGCGGAAAGCGTTTGTGAAGGCGGTGTTTTTGCCCGGGCATTTGCACGCAAGCTGGCACCAAAAAGGTTGTCCAGAGCAAAATCAAGCCGGGCATTCGACGGCAAAAAATTCTCATTCAAATCAGCATCGATATTCAAACGGCAGGCTCCTGTGGCAAGGCTCATTGTATCGGATAGTGCCAGGCTCAGGGTGTCATAAAAAACATGGATAGTGGTGTTCAGGTTCTTCAATGCGTCTGCCTGGATTTTACCAGCAAACCGGGTATCGACATTTAATCGATCTAAAACCAAATCCGGTTTCTGCTTGAGCTCAACATCTTCGAGCCGGAGAAAGAGCTCAAAATTGAGATCCATACCGTTGTCGCCATTGCCGAGATGACCGCTCATTTCGGAATGATCCAGGACAAGGTTACCGCGCGTTTTCTTTATTTCGGCCAACAGCGGATCTGAAACAACGGAAGCAGCAAGCGAAATGATCTGCTCTACCGCTATATGGCTCTGCCCGAGCCGGACACTCATCTCGGGGTTTTCAGAAAAGTCAAAATCAGCCGACATGGACAGCCACTCTTTACCACCGATCGAGAACCGCATGGTCTCGACGCTTGCGCGTTTTGAAGCATAATTTCCTTCTGCATCGAGAGCGAGTGCGATATTGTCGGAAATATGGTACCGGTTTACCTGTTCCGCCCTTTGCAACAAAACCCTGAGGTCGTTCAGCTCCACAATCGTCTCTGCACGCTGCTGCCCAGCCCCCTGAACAAACAATTGTTGTTTCAAATCAATTGTTCCCGACACATCGAAACCCGGCTGCTCGGGCGTATCCGCTGTCTGTTTGGCGGAAAAAAAGCCGTTATCCACCTTGAAAACGAGTTCTGCTCTGATTTTATCGAGATTCTGTTCGAGCTCACCTCTGGGAATAATCACATCATTGGCTGATAGGTATATGTTTTCCAGCCCGATCTCGTTGTGAATCGTATCCAGGTCGATCTCGGCATTCAGGTCAAGATTATTTATGCGCAATTTACGGAGGTCGAATTCAAGCGGCAGCTCCGGCAGTCCTGATGTAATCGTATCCTCTGCGGCAGGGGTTGAGGATGCGTGCGCCTGAATGCAGAGTTCGAGATGAGGGTTGTGAATAGAAATGTGGCGGACAACAAATTTCTTTGACAATAATTGCCGCAGGTTATAGCCAACAGCTATCCGCTCGACGCGAAGGGAGCGAATCGGAAAATCAATATTCAGGCATGAATCGGCAACCGGTGGAATTTGGATGTTGTTAAAAACAAAACCGCGAAAAAGATTCAGTTCAACATCACCGACGATGAGCTGACGGTTAAAGGTTTGCTCAAAATAAAGGACAGCCATGTCCCGCAATTTTTCGGGCGGATAGAGCATTCTCAAAACAATCAGCAGAACGGTCAGCAGCGAGAGAAAGGAGAGAAATAGAACAACTGCAATTCTGGCTATTTTTTTGCTCAGTGAATGCTTTATATTTTTTGCCGGCATAATCTCTTCAGAGCTAATGGATTATTCTTTATTCAAAAATCATTTTATCTTTAATCTGCAGATTTTTGGGTATTTTGGATATAAATTCCTCTTCATCCAGGGCATACAAAGGGCTGACTTCAATCTGGTGTTGAACATTGCCCTTCTGATCCCGCTCAAGTTCATAGCCGGCCCGTTCCAGCCAGCTGCCGAAATAATTATTGAGGTGTTGCCGTGCCGTTTGGGGAGAATCCGTCCCTTCAGCATTTTTGATAGGGCTGAAATCTTTTTCACGCTCTGTCTCCATAACAACAACACGTTCTGCAATTGGAAAGGTATCAAAAATAAATTGTTCCAGCTTGTAACCGTTCGGATTATCCGGTTCAATTTTTTTGCCGCTTTTATCGATATGGATAATTTTTTTGTGAGCAATGTGATAGGGTAATTCCAATTCATCACCGGCAAACCGCTGCAAAAATTTCCGGCTGAACACATGTATAGCTATGCTTCCCTGCCCGAACACGAGTTTTCCCTCTTCGTCCCGGGCTTTTTTTTCTTCTTCTGACAGTTCGGTATATTCAACCGTAACATATGTATCGTTAATAATACCGATATTGCCGAGCTTTTCGAACGGATCCGATTTATAAACCGTTTTGGCGGAAAGATCAGCATTCTTTTGCAGATGCATACCGATAAAAGCAGGATCGCATATCTGAACAAGCACATTATCGACCTGGAAATAAAACAGATTTTCCAGGCCGCGATTTTTCATATCCTCGAAAAGGTTGTTTTCTTTCAGGGCATTCAGCAACCCGCCATGTCCATCCGGTGCCTTGCTGATTTTATATTTTTCTTCAAGGAAAATTTTGCCATTCTCATCAAAGGTGGGCAACATACCCTGTTGAAAAAACACCACGCTGTTGCGCTCTTTACCGAAATAATCATGTTCCAGAAAAAATTCTTTGGTTTCATGATGATTCTTTTCGCTGGTCATCACATAAAGAGGAATCTGGGTGGAATAGCGTCTTTCGAGAGCTAATAATCTTTCGAGGAAATACTGATACAAACTTTTATCCGTTACCGGGCCAACCGGAAAAACACCCTTGGGGCCATGGAATCCCAATCGCGTGCCCTGGCCGCCGGCGACGAGAATGGCACCAATCGTGCCTTCCTTGATCGCCTTCTCCCCAACCCTGGCAGCGGTCCGGCGTTGTTCTTTTTCCCGTGCGGTTCCAGGCAACGTGTCGACATCAGCTGGCTCGAAATTGCCGGGTTGATAGAGGTGTTCCTGTTCATCCTTTTCAGATAGAATTTTACGCAATTTTATAATACGATTATTGTTCAACGATTCGATTTCTTGCTGCAAGGTTTTGCGTTCATTTTCATTCAGTTGGTCCCAGAAAGATAACAACTGTTGTTGATCGATTTCTTCCAGCTTTTTTTCGAGTTTTGCAAGCATGCCGATCCTTATTTTTATTTCATACTGAATTGTTTAATTGCATTTTCGAAAACCTGAGAGAGTTCGTCGACAAAAATAAATTCAATTTTTTCCTTCAAATTTTCAGGAATCTCTTCCAAATCATCTTTGTTTTTTGAGGGCAGGATCACTTTAAGAATATTCGCCCGGCGCGCCGCAAGTACTTTTTCTTTGATACCACCGACGGGCAATACTTTGCCGCGCAAAGTAATTTCTCCGGTCATGGCGACATCGTGGCGTATCTGCTTACCGGTTAGCAGGGATACGATCGCTGTTGCCAGCGTAACCCCGGCTGAGGGTCCGTCCTTGGGAATCGCGCCGGCAGGAACATGCACATGGATATCCGTGTTTTCGTAAAAATTGGGAGAAATACCCAATTCGGTAGCATGTGAACGAATATAGGAAAGAGCAGCCTGTGCCGATTCCATCATCACATCCCCCAGCTGCCCGGTCAGAGATAAACCTTTGGAACCGATCATCTTGGTCGCCTCGATGAAGAGGATATCACCTCCGCTCGGCGTCCACGAAAGACCGGTTGCAACACCGGGTTCCTTAATTCTTTCCGCCACTTCCGAGTGTATCTTGACCGGTCCCAGCATGTCGCCCAGATTTTCGGGTTTTATAGCCCGTTTTTCCTCTCTTCCCTGAGCGACGTCACGGGCCACTTTACGGCAAATAGTGGCGAGCTCGCGCTCCAGATTCCTTACGCCTGCTTCCCGTGTATAATTTTGAATCACTTTGCGTACAGCGGATTTTGTAAATCGGTTGTGCTTTTTCTTCAAACCGTTTT
>CAZMUU010000075.1:9718-13365 GCA_964569215.1 uncultured Cytophagia bacterium | reverse complement strand
GGAGTATTGCAAGAGTATTATCAGAATCGGATTGTTGCGGGCTTTAGCCCAACTGCTATTCATTGGCGGGCCAAAGCCCGCATCTGTGTCGGGGAAGGGATCTGCCCCACGAGCAAAAGCTTGTGGCAATGAAAAGGGTTTATCAATATTTTGTGAATAGTATTTAAAACCCGATATCTTCGTAAGGTTTGCTCTATTATTCATCATGCCCTGCATAATACTTGATGACAGGGTGGCTTTGCTTTTTTCGTGGCACTGGTAAAATATTTTTTTCATAGCCACGCGCTTTAGCGCGTGGTTCCCTTTCGCCCCCAATACCCTCCGGACTTTAGTCCGGGGAGTATTGCAAGAGTATTATCAGAATCGGATTGTTGCGGGCTTTAGCCCAACTGTTATTCATTGGCGGGCCAAAGCCCGCATCTGTGTTGGGGGTGGGATCTGACCTATCTTCTTGATCCCTCTGGTCAAAATCCCGATCTGATTTACCTGTCCTGATGCCGCCTCGCGCACCGGACTATTCGCTTGACTCTTTTGCATATCTATAGTATATTTAAATCTAAAAATACGTCAATTCCCGGGTCAATACCCCGTTTGTAACCAAGTTAATATTATGACCTTTAAGCTTAATTCAGAATTTACAGTGACCAATGATCAGGTGCGGGCGATCGGGGAGCTCAGTGAAGGGCTCAAAAGCAATCGCAAGCACCAAACCCTGCTCGGCGTAACCGGCAGTGGTAAAACGTATACTGTTGCCAATGTCATCGCCGATTATGGCCGTCCGACACTGGTTCTTTCGCATAATAAAACCCTGGCCGCGCAGCTCTATGGCGAATTCAAGGGCTTTTTTCCCGAAAATGCGGTCGAGTATTTTATCAGCTATTACGATTATTATCAACCCGAAGCCTATAATCCGGTGACCGATACCTATATCGAAAAAGACACCTCCATCAATGACGAAATCGACCGCTTGCGCCTTAAAGCAACCAGTTCGCTTTTGTCCCGGGAGGATGTCGTTATCGTCGCTTCGGTCTCCAGCATCTACGGTCTCGGCCGTCCGGAAGACTGGCGCAGGATGCTCGTCTTTTTGCATCGCGGTGAAAAAATCGAACGCGATGACATCCTTACCAAACTGGTCGATATTCACTACACCCGCAACGATATCGCCTTCGAACGCGGCACCTTTCGCGTTCGCGGAGATGTCATCGAAGTTATACCCGCTTATGAAAAAGAGGCCATCCGTATCGAATTGTTCGGCGATGAGATCGAAAATATTTCGCTGGTCGATGTGCTCACCGGCGAGGTGGTGAATCAATTCGATAAAATCGGCATCTACCCGGCCAAACATTTTGTCACGCCCTATCCGCAATTGCAAAAAGCCATCAAAGGCATTCGCGAGGAGCTTGAAGAACGGCTGGTTTATTTTCGTAATCATAACAAACTGCTCGAGGCTCAGCGCATTGAGATGCGAACCCGTTATGATCTCGAAATGATGGAGGAGATCGGCTATTGCAGCGGTATCGAAAATTATTCCCGCTATCTTTCGGGTCGCAAAGCAGGCGAACGTCCGTATACCCTTCTCGACTATTTTCCCGATGATTTTTTAATGATTATCGATGAATCACACGTGACGCTGCCGCAGGTTCGCGGAATGTACCACGGTGACCGTTCCCGCAAAGAGACGCTGGTCGAGCATGGGTTCCGCTTACCCTCGGCTCTCGACAACCGGCCGCTCAATTTTGACGAATTTGAGACGCTGCTTCACAGGGCCATTTACATGTCCGCAACTCCGGGTGATTACGAACTCGAAAAATGCGAGGGTGTGGTGGTGGAACAGATTATTCGTCCCACCGGCCTGATGGATCCTGAAATAGATGTCAGGTCGACGAAAAACCAGATCGATGATCTTTTGCACGAAATTCAGCAGCGGGCTGAAAAAAATGAACGCATTCTGGTCACCACACTGACCAAACGCATGGCCGAAGACCTGACCGATTATCTGGCGGATGCCGGCATACGCGTGCGCTATCTCCATTCCGAGATCGACTCTCTCGACCGGGTAGAGATATTGCGCGATTTGCGACTGGCTGAATTCGATGTCCTGGTTGGAATTAATTTGCTCAGAGAGGGGCTCGATCTGCCCGAGGTTTCGCTGGTTGCGATCATGGATGCGGACAAGGAAGGGTTTTTGCGTTCCGAGCGATCTCTTATCCAGACTGCCGGCCGCGCCGCGCGCAATGTTGCCGGCAAAGTCATCTTTTATGCAGACAGGGTCACAGAGTCGATGCGTAAAACCATCGACGAAACCAACCGCCGCCGCCGAATTCAAAAACGCTATAATGAAGAACACAATATCACCCCCAGAACAATCTACAAGTCAATACAGGACGTAATGGGATCTACCCGCGTTGCCGACGCCAGGCCCCCGAAAGATCTTTCAGACGCCGGGGAAAAAGATCTCGAGAAAAAATGGAAAAAGCTGTCCGTAGAAGAAAAGCAACAGGCTCTGGTCGAAATGGAAGCAAAAATGATAAAGGCAGCAGAAAATCTCGAGTTTGAGCTGGCGGCACAATTACGCGATCAGATTGATGAATTGCGTTTTAAATCCGGTTCCAGAAAAAATGTACCCGTAAAAACGTATAGGAATTCCTCATGAAAATACTCGTCGTCGGAGGAGGTGGCCGGGAGCACGCCATCGTCCATAAAGTCAAAGAGAGCAAACATACCTCCCAGGTCTATTGTCTGCCCGGCAATGCCGGCATTGCCAAAGACGCTATCTGTGAACCGATTCCGGCAACCGATACGGAGGCTCTCCTCGACTATGCCCGAAAACACAAAATCGATTTTGCTGTTATCGGCCCTGAGGTACCGCTCTGCAACGGAATTGTTGATGAATTTGAAGCCAACGGTTTACCCAGTTTTGGCCCCACCAAAGCCGCCGCAGAGATCGAAGGCAGCAAATCCTTTGCAAAGTATTTGATGCATAAATATAATATTCCCACTGCCGAATATCGCCTCTTTACCGATGCCACCAAGGCCAGACAATTCATAAAATCTACCGAACAGTCGGTGGTCATTAAAGCTGACGGTCTGGCTGCCGGGAAAGGCGTGGTCGTTTGCGATCATGTGGAGCAAGCCTTTGAAGCGATCGAGCTGATTCTGGAGAAAGGCGCTTTTGGCAGTGCCGGCCGCAAGATTCTCATCGAAGAAAGATTGCAGGGAGAGGAAGTATCTGTCCTGGCCCTGTGCGACGGAGAAAACCTGGCTTATTTGTTGCCATCACAGGATCATAAAGCTATACTGGATGGTGACAAGGGCCCCAACACCGGTGGAATGGGCGCCTATGCGCCGGCTCCTCAGCTCTCTCACGACCTCTTAAAACAGGTCGATAAAGAAATTATGATACCCGCTATTAAAGGCATGGCCATTGAAGGACGGCCCTATCGCGGTGTGCTGTACGCCGGCCTCATGCTGACCCAAAAGGGACCCAAAGTGCTCGAGTTTAATTGCCGTTTCGGCGACCCGGAAACGCAGGCGGTTTTACCCCTGGCAGAAAGCGATCTGGTCGAGGCGATGATGAGCGCACGTGACGGCCGCCTGGCACAATTCGAATGGAAAAATAAAAATAAATCAGCCGTATGCGTCGTGGT
>CAZMUU010000075.1:0-9708 GCA_964569215.1 uncultured Cytophagia bacterium | reverse complement strand
GCGGCTATCCGGGCTCTTACGAAAAAGGCAAGAAAATTATCGGATTGAACACTCCTCTCGATCCCGACGTGTTCATTTTCCATGCCGGAACCCGGGTGCAGAATGACGATATCGTTACCAGTGGTGGTCGTGTACTCGCCGCCACCGCTCTGGACGATAGCCTGCCCGCTGCGATCGATAAGGCCTATCACATGGTCAAAAAGATCACTTTTGACGGGGCTTATTATCGAAAAGATATCGCTGCCAAGGCGCTTAAATATCTCTGAATTGATCCAAGTGGAAAGGAAAAAAGATGAAGATTTTGGTCACAGGTGGTGCCGGATTCATTGGGTCGCATATTGTCGATGCCTATATCAACAACGGTCATGATGTTGTGATTATCGACAATTTTTACACCGGCGTACGTGAAAATGTGAATCCCAAAGCCAGGCTGTATGAATGTAATATACAGGACGAGCAGGTCAGCGATATCTTTAGAACGGAAAAGTTTGATATCGTTAACCACCAAGCGGCGCAGATGGATGTGCGAAAATCCGTCAGTGACCCCATTTTTGATGCCCAAAACAATATACTCGGTTTTATCAACATTCTGCAGAACGGTGTCGAAAACGATGTCAAAAAAGTAATTTTTGCCTCATCGGGCGGAGCCATTTACGGTGAGCAAGACTATTTTCCGGCAAACGAAGTGCATCCATTGCAACCCTCAAGTCCTTATGGTATCACCAAACTGACCGGTGAAAAATATCTTTCTTTCTATGCCGGCAACTATGGACTCTCTTATGTGGCTTTGCGCTATGCCAATGTTTACGGACCGCGTCAAAACCCGCGCGGCGAAGCCGGCGTCGTTGCCATCTTTTGCGATCGCATATTGAGTCGGCAACAGGCCATGATTAACGGCGATGGAAAACAGACGCGCGATTTTGTCTTCGTCAAAGATGTCGTACAGGCCAATGTTCTGGCAGCGGATTTTAGCGGCAATGGTATTTTTAATATCGGCACCGGTGAAGAGACCACCATCAATAAAATCTTCAATACAGTAAAAGAGTTGCTGGATTCCGACATGCCGGAAGAACACGGCCCGGCACAGCCCGGCGAACAGCGGCGCAGCGTGATTTCACCCCGGAAAGCGTTTCAAAAGCTGTCCTGGCAACCGCGCCATGATTTGAAACAGGGGTTGAATGAAACAGTGGAATTTTTTAAACAAAATCACTAGATCGACCTCACGGGCAAGCAACGTTTTCTGGTTAAGGCGTTTATCAACTATAGGTATTTATTCAGGGAGTTGTCATATTCATGTCCCAACAAACGGAACCCAAATGGCGTAAAATACAAAAAGAGAGCGGTATCATCGGCGATTCTGATGCCATTCGGCAATTGATCGAAACCATCGATCAGGTTGCGGACACGGATATTTCGGTATTGATAACCGGTGAAAGCGGTACCGGCAAGGAACTTGTGGCAAAGGCGATTCATCAAAACAGCCGGCGCAGGGATAAACCTTTTATCACTGTTAATTGCGGCGCGATTCCGGAAGGCATTATCGAATCTGAACTTTTCGGACATGAAAAGGGTTCTTTTACGGGCGCCACCAATGTCAGAAAGGGCTATTTTGAACTTGCGGATAAGGGCAGTATCTTTTTGGATGAAATCGGCGATCTGCCCATTCCGACGCAGGTCAAGTTGTTGCGCGTATTGGAAAATCTCGAATTCATGCGCGTCGGCGGTACGGAAACCATTCGTGTTGATGTGCGTTTTATAACCGCAACCAATAAAAATTTACAACGAGAGGTTAAAAAAGGGCATTTTCGCGAGGATTTGTATTTTCGCCTCAATGCCATGCACATACATGTGCCGGCACTGCGGCAGCGCAAGGAGGATATCCCTCTGTTGGTGAAAAAGTTTGCCGCAGACTTTTGCAGAGAAAATCATATCGACTTTATGGGATTCAAAGATGATGCTCTATCTCTGTTTCGGGATTATAACTGGCCCGGCAACATTCGTGAACTAAAAAATTTGGTTGAAAAAATTATCGTGCTCGAACGCGGTAATGAGATCAGCGAAAGCACTCTGAGCAGGTATCTGCATTCGGCAAGCGAGGATAATAAAAACCTACCCGTTCTGGTCGATAAACCCAAAGAAGAAATCGAACGGGAGTTTTTACTCCGCGTTTTGCTCGAGATAAAGGGTGAAATCGCACAACTGCGCGATCTGTTGTTATCCAGGGAACGGCCGCCCTATCGTTTCAATGCATTGCCTGAAATTACATCGACGGACTATATTGAAGATATTGAAAATTCGTCCCGGGAGGACTCGCCGGAAAAATCGGTTTCAGAAATGGAAAAACAGCTCATCCAGGATACGCTTGCCAAGACCAGGGGCAATAAACGGCAGGCCGCCAAACTGCTTGGTTTGAGTGAACGAACTCTATACAGAAAAATCAATCGCTATGGCTTGCGTTAAGGTTATCATTTTGTTGTTGTGCATCATTTTTTGTCAATGCACATACTATTCTTTCTCCGGTTCTCTGGCACCACACCTTGATACGGTGGCTGTACCGCTGTTTACAAATCAAACCGCTGAATTCGGCGTAACCGAACAGCTTACGGATGCAATTATCAATGAATTCACCAGGGATAATACGCTGAAAATTGCCGATGCTTCGACAGCGGATATACTCATAGAGGGAGAAATCGTGCGCATCAATGAACAGGCAGGTGCATTTGATCAACAGGAAACCGTTACGGATTATAAAGTTTATATTACGGTAAATATAACCTGTCATGATCAGGTCAAAAAACAGGTGCTTTGGGAAGAAAGACTCACGCAATGGGGTATTTACGAACCGACCGGCGGTATTGAAGCGAGGGACGAGGGCATCAGCGAAGCGATCGATAAACTCAGCGAGGAAATTTTAAATAAAACGGTTGCCGGATGGTGAGAAAAATACTATCTTATTAATAGAGGTAAATGAAATAAATTATCTGCAAAAACGTCACTTGTCCCGTAAAATAAAACAAGGGACGCTTTTAAATTATCTTTATTGTTTCCGAATGGAAAATTTTTATTTCAATTTGAGGAGTGGAATGTATGCCTTCTAACTATTCCGACGAAATTATTCAGCTCGAAAAGTATCTTAAAGAGCATCCGGATTCCATGTTTTTTGCAAGGCTTGCAGATTATTATTTCCAGTCAGAACAACTCGATAAAGCAATCAATTTGTGCCGAACCGGCATTCAAAAGCATCCGAATTACGCCAGCGGTTATTTTATCCTGGCCAAGTGCTATTTTGCCAGAAAGCAATATGATGAAGCTGAACGGCGCTTGAAAAAAGCGTTATCACTCGAACCCAAGTTTGTCAACGCCCACAAACTGTATGCCGATCTCATGTCTGCCCAGGGTTGGGAAAAATCGAGTAATGCCTCTTTACGAAAAGTGCAGGAGATCGACCCCTTTCTTGATCTTGAGTTTGGGACGGCTGAATCCGCTCAGCCACAAGCACAGGAAAAGGAGGAAGAGGTTGCTCTCGAAGAGGCGGTCAGCGAGGATTCTTTTTCTTCGCTGATGGAAAACGAGTCCTTTTTCGAGAATGAAATGGAGACCATTGAAACAGAAGCACCTTCTACTCCCGACTCCAAAACCAAACCTGATGCCAAAACGGAAAAACCGGAACCGCCCCCTGTCCGGGGTTTTGTTGAAGAACTCGAAACGGAAGGTATAGACGAAGAAGAACTCATCCTCGATCTCGACAAGCCACCTGCTATTGAGCAGGCGGATGACGAAGCTGTCAAAGAGGATGAAAAGTTTTCGGATATCCTTGACGATATCTTTGGTTCAGATATGGAAGGCGAGGAAGAAGAACGCGAGAATCTGGAAAAATTTGCTCTCCATGAAGATGATATCGATGTCGACATCGATGAGGCAACCGCAGAACCGCAACCGGAGCAGGAGGCAACACCACCACCCGCTACAGATGCCGGGCACAAAGCCCGCCCCCTCGAGCCCGAACCCCCTGTGCTGGAAGAGCAACAAAAGCCTGACGAAGAAGCGAGTTCCGAAGACCAAAGCACAATAGAGGAAGAAGATACGGAACTGGAGGAGGAAATCGATAGTCGAGTCTTTGATAGCCTTGACGATGAGGACGATTTTGAGGATTTTCTCGCCAGTCTGGAAGAGGAAGAAGAAGAAGAAGAGGTAGAGAAAAACGCCGGCGTGGAACCCCGGGAAACCCCGCCTCCCCCGCAAAAACATGAACCTGCTGCGCCCGTTGAAATGGCCGGGGACATACGAGATGAAGATTCGGAGAAAAGCAAGGATAAATTCGTTACGCCAACACTGGGTGAAATCTATGCCGCTCAGGGACAGTATGAAAAGGCAATCGAGGTCTTTCGCGTACTGGCCGAAAAGCATCCCGAAAATGAATGGTATCAGACAAAACTTGAATATCTGCAGAAAAAACAACAAGAAGATGAGGAAAACGGAAACGGATAACACCTCTGCGGATACTCTGTTTTATCATCAACCGGCTAACGTGACCGGGAGGCTCTGACCTCCGGTCTCTGGTTTGACCGGATGTTTCGCAATGAATGGGCAAAGCATCCGGTTTTTTTATAGGTGAATTTTCTCATGCCGAAAAAGCGGAACTCTTTGTCGATTATTATCGTTACGTTTAACAGTATCGATCATATAAAACAGTGTCTTCGGTCACTGGCCAAAGCCGCCTCTGCTTTTTCTACGCAGCTGTTGCTGATCGATAATAACAGCACTGATTTAACGGTCAACTGGCTCGAAACACATAAAAAACAGTTGCATCATTGGTTCGATGATGTTATCATTATACTGAATAAAACGAACACGGGATATACCAGAGGTATCAACCAGGGACTTTGGATGTGTAACGGCGATTATATCCTGTTGCTGAATCCGGACATAATCGTTGCAAACGGCATCTTTGAAACGCTTTTAACCTGTTTTAATCTTCATCCCGATATCGGCATCGTTGCTCCTCAATTACGCTATCCCGGCGGTCGGATTCAATCCTCTTGCAGAAGATTTCCCCGCAAACGGGATCTCTTTTTTGACGTTACAGGATTGAGCCGGCTGTTTAGCAAGAGTCCGGTTTTTAACCGTTGGAAAATGCCGGATTTTGATCATCACCGCAACAGGTTTGTAGAACAACCCCAGGGTGCCTTTTTATTGGTCGGCGCCGGTGTGCTAAAAACGGTCGGATTGCCGGATGAACGCTTTACCATGTTTTTCAGCGATGTCGATTGGTGTAAGCGGGTCATTCAGAATCGCTTTAAGATATTTTTTTGTGCCGGCGCCGGCGCCATTCACCACAAAGGAGCCAGCGTCAACCGGCGAAAAGCGGAAATGATCGTTTCATCGCACCGTTCATTTCTGGACTATATGAGGAAACACAACAGCCATCCACGGGCGGCATTATGGCTGTTGCATCTCATGCTTTTGGTTATCACGCTGCCACGTGTAATGGTTGAAAAGCTCAAGTTTTGATCAAACGAAAGACTACCGCTATGCGATTTTATAACCTTTTTCTGGGCATTGTATTGATATGGATGCAGAGCGCAACAGCACACTCTGTTTTGATCAAACTAACCCACCCACCCGATGATACCATCCTGCGGAAACGTGCCAATATCACCGGTGATCGCCGAATCGATATGCAATTGCAGGCCCTGCAAGCCAAAGAGGTCAGGGCCATTCTTTCTCCACAACTTTTTGCCGCTTTAAATGCCCCGCAAAACGACCTTGGCGAATTGTCCAAATGGTTCTCGGTTCAAATTCCATCAACCACAGCTCTGGATTCCGCTCTCCATTTTTTGCAGCAGACCGCCGGTGTCGATATTGCTGTTCCCAACCGCAAACTGGCGGTGCACTTTATTCCCAATGATCCCGGCCTGGTGCATCAATATCACCTGAGCAATATCCACGCTTATAACGCCTGGGAACTTGAACGCGGCTCGGGAAACGTTCTGGTTGCCGTCATCGATACCGGTATCGACTATGACCACCCGGATTTGAAACAAAATTTATGGATAAACGCGGGCGAAGATATCAATGGCAATGGTGTCGTTGATGAAAGCGATTTTAATGGTATCGACGACGATGGTAACGGCTTTATCGATGATTTGCGCGGATGGGATTTTACCGATGCACCTGATTATCCCGCTGCCGGAGATTACCTGGGCCGCGACAACGATCCGTATGATGAAATGGGGCACGGCACCCAGGTGGCCGGAATCATTGCCGCGGTTGCCGATAACAATCTCGGTATCGCCGGTATCGCACACGGATGCAAGGTGATGAATTTGCGCTCTTTCACCTCTCGCGGTGAAGGTGATGAAGATGATTCCGCAGCCGCCATTCTCTATGCCGTGGCCCGGGGAGCACAAATTATCAATATGAGCTGGGGAGACGAGTTTATTACCCTGCTTTTGGATGATGTGTTGCGCTATGCCGCCAACCGGGGTGTGATGCTGGTTGCATCGGCCGGAAATGAGGGTACGGATAAAATTCATTATCCATCCGCCCTGGAGGTCGCCATTTCAGTCGGTGCCGTCAACCGGGAAAACAATCGGGCCGGGTTTTCGAATTTTGGCGCCACCCTCGATCTTGTTGCACCCGGCGTCGATATTTATACCACCACCCTGGAGGCAGCCTATGATTCAAGCAGCAGCGGCACCTCTTTTTCCGCTCCCATGGTCTCTGCTGCCGCAGCCCTGTTGCTCTCCGCTGATCCTTTTCTGGATGCGGATGCGGTACGCGGTATTCTCATGGCAACGGCAACAGATCTGGGGAGCGACGGCTTTGATTCCTATTACGGTGCCGGTTTGCTGGATATCCACCGCGCCCTCAAACAACCGAATCAAACCATTGTCCAAATCACCTCACCCACACTCGATCAGGGATTCAGCGGGGGACCGCTGACCATTACCGGCTCAGCCTGGAGCCCTGTCTTTGAATCCTATTCGGTCTCCTATGGCGTGGGAGAAAATCCGGATGAGTGGATCGATATTTTATCCGAACAAACGGAAATGATTCTCGATGATACCCTGGCAGTCTGGCAAAACCTGCCGGATCAGGATTGCCAGGTTATCCTTAAGGTGTCGGTACAGAATCGCAACGGCTCTTATGTGGAATCAACTATACGGCTCTTTGTCGATAACTCACCGCCGGAAATCAGCTCACTCGACATTTTACCCATGTACGATGGTCCCCTGCATTCAGTTCTGATCAGTTTCGATTGCGATGATATCTGCCAGGGCGAAATTCTCTACCGGCCGCTTGGTTCCATCGGCCCTTTTCAAATCATTTCCATTCCTTACCGTACCGACAGGCCGGCCTATAAAATATCGCAATCAGAACTCACCGGATCGTACGAAATTAAAATACGCGCCATCAACCGGGTCGGTTTGATCAACGAGGATGATAACGATGGCCGCTTTTATCGGATCGATCTGTCCCGATCTCCTGTCAATACAACCCTTTATACTCAAACCGGTCTGGAAATTCCCTTATCCTATCTTTTTAATATTGATGTGGACATGAATAAAAACGGCCATCCTGAACTGGTGGTCAATCCTTACAAGGATGACACCTTTCACTATACCCGTTTTTACGAATATATCAACACGTCCTTACAGGAGACCTTTTCCATCAACCGTCGTCTCATTTGTCGCGATATTGCAACCTATATGGCTGATGGATTTTATCAACTTTTGGGGGGGTTCGGACAAAACAGTTACCTCTATGTCAGTCCGGATGCCGGTACTTTTCCGTCTCAGTTTCACTATAGCTGGGAGGGAGATGGCAAGAACGGTTACTGGGCAAGCCGGCTGGCCGATCTCGATAAAGATAATCTCTATGAAGTGGTCATGCGCGTCACCCACGCCGCCGGCGATACCACTTTTGATGAATTCAGGATTTACGAGATCAATGCAAACAATGAATTTGAGCACGTCGCTTCTCTGCCCAACTTTACCAGCGGTAATAACTATCACGGCGTTCCCCATTGTGAATTTGGATTTTTTGATGGCGACGACGCTTATGACCTGCTTTTCGGTGATTATGACGGCGATCTCTATATGTATGAATGTATCAATGACAATATCTATACGCCGGTCTGGCAGGATAGCCTGCCGCTCATGGATACCATTGACTTTATTTCTACCGGTGATTACGATGGTGACGGCTCTGTTGAATTTGTAGCCGGTTGTCATACGGCGGAAAACGAGGTGAATACCGAACACGCCTATGATTCAAAGCATTGGCTTTTCAGAATTTACAAATCGACGGGCAATAACAGCTATAGTGTCGAAAAGGAATGGCGATTTTATGGTTTTGAATCGCTGCGGGATTATCCAAGCGGTGTCACCTCCGGCGATACGGATGGCGATGGTAAGGATGAAATCGTTTTAACCCTGTTTCCGGATCTCTATATCATCGAGTATAACGAGTTCGGCGACTATGAGGTCAGCTTTTACCACGACAATATTCACAGCAACAGCGTAATTATTACCGATGCCGACAGCGATGGCGACAAGGAGATATGGACGGGAAGGGGTGGCAAAACGATTGCCCTCAGTCTTGTGGGTGCCACCAGTGCACCGGCCTCCCCGGCCGGCGTTCAGGCTATACCCCTTGATTCGTCGCGAATTTCACTCTCATGGTATCCGGTGCCGGGAGCTGATTCCTATGAGGTGCTGCGCGGTACGGATCGAGAACATCTCACCTCTCTTATATCAACCGCTGATGCCGCTTTTACCGATGCTGATCTCATAGCCGGCCGTCGCTATTTTTATGCCGTGGTGACCCAAGATGCCGACCGGCCGGTAAACAAAAGCCTTCCCTCAACGCCGGTTTCTGCCGTTCCGGGAGCGAATCCCTTTCTGATCAGGGCCACGATGGAAACCGATAATTCAATACGTCTCGTTTTTAGCGAAAAAATGACAGAGTCTGTACTGGAAAAAAATAATTATTATCCTTCCCAGCAACTGGGTTCTCTCTCTTCAGTCGCTGCCGATGCAGGCGGACGCAATGTGCTTTTAAGTTTTAACCGGCCTTTTGCCGAAACCGGCACCTTTTTGATTACAGTCAAGGATCTCTATTCCGAGAACAGAGTACCCATCGATACCGACAGAAGCAGCGTAAGCGTGAATATCAAAAAAATCGCCGGCCCGCCTTATATCAAATCGGCACAACTGCGAAACAACAACGGTCTTGAAGTGATCTTTAATGAACCCATGCAGTTGTCCACAATCACGGATACCGCAAACTATGATATGGGATCGGAAATCAACATTCAAAATATCACCACAAGCGGCGATCAGTCCGATCGTATTATTCTTCAGCTCGGCATGAAACAGAATTTCGGTGCTCTCGGCAAAGTCTATTCACTGAAGGTGCAACAGGTCAAAAATATCGCCGGCATTGCCATTAAACCGGGACGCGGAGATCGCATTCAGTTGATCTTTTCAAAAACCACTCTGGATGACGTGTTTGTCTATCCAAATCCCTATAAAAGCGGTATGACCTCTGAAAAAATGACCTTTGCCAACCTGACCGCTCAGGCCACCATTGAAATTTTTGACCTCCACGGACGGCGTCTCTGCGTTCTTTACGAAAAAGACGGAGACGGAGGGCTTGTCTGGAACCTCGATGATAAAAACGGTGAAAAAGTTTCTTCCGGGA
>CAZMUU010000074.1:0-13415 GCA_964569215.1 uncultured Cytophagia bacterium | reverse complement strand
CGGTGTGAACGAGATATCACCGCTCTACAAGACCTATAATCCCGGCCAATTCCAGGAAGAATCAGCGCGCTGGGCTATCGATTTCGTCGACAATTTGCTCTATCTCAAATGGCAGGAAGCGATTAAAGATTTAAAAGCGCAGCGGGATCCCCTTGAAAATGGTTTTTTCGCCAAACAGGATTCGATCGACCGGCAGGCGCTCAAACTCTATCAGCAAAGCCCGGAAAAAACGCAAGCCTTTCTGACCGATTATAGCCGCAAAACCATGGTAGAGACGGTCAAAATGTATCGGAATCTGCGCAACACCTTGATTACAAAGTACACCAACAATAAACAGAGACTCTAATTGCACTTTTAGGGATCGGAAGGCAAGAACAGCGCTCTTACACCTCCTGAGGTAAAAACGGAGCAAGACTAATAGATTTGATTCTTTACCGTTTCGTTGGTGATGCGTTGAGCTTATCGTCCGCTCTTATGGGAATGCTGCTGATGGACTCGCCTATCGCCCTGGGCTGTGTCGCCCGGCAGCGATCCGTTCATGGTGAATCATCAATTACGATCAACACCGAACATATTGCTTTTTTCCAAACAGCTCGCCGATACCGGCCTTGTGCAATTCCGGTTATACAGAAATTCCCAACATGAGATTAACCGTTCCGGAAACAGGCACCTACATTATCTCCATTACAATGTATCCTCATTTCGGGGGAGATCGTGGAATACAGCTTCGATTATACGAAAAGGACGGCAGTACAACATTAAACGATTGTGGTGGGCCGATGGTGAGTAAAAAACAGGGGGGGTATGCGTCGGCATCCGTCTCACATTACAAACAGTTGACCGCAGGGTCTGAGATGGTTCTCTATTATAAATCAAGTGGTGGCACAACAAGTAGCGATGGCTTTATAATTTACCCATATGGTATTCATTATCAAATCATCAAGTTAAAGGATTAACCTTAACAAAGCCTGAATCGGCATCATCTCACCGTTCAGGCTTTATAAACAAACCCGCTGATGTACAAAGCACGGAAACGCAGTCTCCGAGGCATGTTGATCCGCAAATAGCCATGATTGCCACTTTTATACTCATCCGCAAAAAGCAGCTTCGGCTTCCGGCTCGAGCTTTCCGGCGGGCGAGCGCGCTGCTCCCGGTATAATTATAATCCAGCGCTTAATCGGACTATTTTAACAACGCCTACTTTTATAAAATCGTCCCAATAGTAGCTATTGATGCCGAAAAACAGGCCAAAAACCGGGAAATTTTACCTCTTTTAACCTATTTTTAATAATTAAGCTTGTGTTATTCGATCAATTGTATTATTATAATAATGCAACCATAGAGTATTCCCTCCCCCGAATCACTGGATTGTCTAGTTGGCGAAAACACCATACAGTACTATCTGCTTCAGATCGGGCCGGGTATACGCCGGTCTGGATCAGCGAGGGGGAACAGAAAGAGGTATGCAAAGCACCACTCAGAGTCACATCAAGGTACAGGCATCCGGCCACCGCCGGCGCAGAGACCCAACATCAAATTGTTTCTACTTTGGGGACGCTCGGAAGAAATTTCTGTTTTATCACCTAAAACCAAAGGAGGTTCAGCATGGATTTTGAGGGATATTGTGTAAAATGTCGCGAGAAAAAAATGGTAACAAACGCTGTTGTTAAGGAAACCGCGAATGGCCGAAAAATGGCGCAGGGGGAATGTCCCAAGTGCGGTACCAAGGTAACCCGCTTCTTACCCAAATCCTAAAAAGCTAATAAGATCAATCAAGTGAGGATAATCCCTTAGAGCTGGATTATTTGATTCTATTACAGCAATTCGAGACAATCCAAATGGTGGTAAACAATCGCAGGCCGGCAATTCGTCCGGCTTGCGATTTTTTTTACTCTTCTTGAAAAGGTCAACCAGCGCCTGCCCGGTCCGTTGAAGCCGATCACCGGTTCTGTGATTCCGGGCAAGCACAATAGAGGGATTGAAAACTTGTACCGGGAGAAAAGGAGCTGTCGATAAGGAGAGCTTAGTTGATAAAAAAGCGTTGTTTTTTTATCCGTTGCCGGTATTTTTTAAGGTCGATATCATTAATCGTCTTTCGTGACAATTCCATAGCCCATCGGTATTCTTCGGGGTCGGTTTCATCAAAATAGAGGTAATAACTCTTATAGTCGCTTGCCTCAACGTGCCCGTCGTCGAGTATCAGGTATGCCATCTATACATCCCTTCTTTCCCTTAATTTGAGACAAGATACGTTCTCTTTGTTAAGGGAATATTAAATGAATGTAAAAAAAAATAGAAGTTTAGTGTTCATGACATCCTCCTCCTGACCATTTCAAATTGAGACATCTTTCCTTGCGGATTTGATATCTTCCTGACTGCTCATAAATATATACACACCACCTTTGCCTTGCGCAGAAAATTTTACCCCATAATAATGCGCTATCTTTAAAAAAAGATTGCATCCGGTCTTTAAAATTCTAAACTTAACATAAATCGTCCACACCAGCGGTATAAAGCAAGAGCCCCCCGTTGCTTGGTCGAGAGGATAACACCCTGGAATTTCAACAGATTGTTAACGAATTTCTTTTGACTTATGCCGGCATCGCTTTGTTATCCACACTATTCTGCTTGCGGCGGCAACCCGTTATTCCTCCTCTGTCGTGGCGAAGACAATGCAAATTCCGAACCCCATAGACAAAGCAGGGTGTTGTGATTCAGAACCACAGAACCACTTGTTAGATAGTCGTTCATTTTGACAAATTGAGGTGAATTTGCTCTCTAGAATAATATTGCTTATGTTGATATGTGTTGCCGCCTACACATCTGCTGTGACACAATCCCGGTCAAGAGAGGCTGAGCTTTTTGAGAAATATAAAAATGGCATCGTCACCATTCTCAGCGATGAGGGACGCGGATCGGGATTCGTCATCAGCAAAAAGGGATTGATACTGACGAACCACCACGTTGTCATAAACTCGGCCTCCATCCAGGTGCAGATCAACGACACTCTTCGCGTTGAATCAGAATGCATCGCCCGGGACCAGCAAAAAGATGTGGCCGTGCTCTATATTCACCCGCAATTTGTTGCCGATATTCCCGCGCTGCCCCTCTCCGGTGATGGAGCCAGATCGCTCAACGCAGGAGATCACGTGGTTGCGATGGGGAATCCGTTGCGGCAAACCAAAATCATCACCGCCGGCATTATCAGCAAGGTGGAAGAGAGCGTTGTTTATAGCGATGTCAACATCAATCCGGGAAGCTCCGGCGGACCTATGCTGAATTTGCAGGGAAAAGTGGTGGCGATCAATACCTTTGGAGATTTTTCATCGATCGGACCGGGCATCGCCGGCAGCTTGCCGATATCATCGGCTTTTGATGTAATCGCAGAAGCTGAAGAGAAAATTAAAACCTCTCCTTCGCCGCCGCATCAAAAGATCGTTCTGCCACGGGAAATAAAATACCCTTTATGGGGGTATGAGATGGCCTTCCTGAAATTGCCCGCCGCCGCCTGGCAGGGCGATGGCGTTATCGCCTCTTACGGAAGCGTCATATCCTATGACCATCTCAACAGAATCAAAACGCCGGCATACTGCCTGAAAAAGTACGACCTGTCGATCACTTTTTACACGCCGCCCTTTATCTACAAGATTAAAAACTATTACAAATCCAAATTGAACGAGCTCATTACCCAATCCAGCCGCGTTTCCCACTCTACATGGAATATTTTTTATGATCCGTTCGAAAACATCAAATCGTGGTTGCAGGATACCGGATACGGCGCCTCCTCGGTCATCGTCAGCGTCATTCCGCTACCCCGCCACACCGGCTCTGCCGCATTCAATCCGGGCAAAGAGAGCTATCTTCTTTCCCAGGATGCCGCTTTTGTAAATGAGCTCGGCCGGGCAGTCGTGGATTTGAACTTGCTGAAAGAGGATCAATATTTGACCGCCCTTGACCGCCATTTTCGCTATACAAGCTATTATTTCATTCGCACGGATGAGGAGGCGCTGCAGAGAGTAAATGAAATATCCCGAATCGGCGCCTTTAGCTACCCGTATACGCATTTTGCACCGAATGGGGATGACTGGCCCCGGATTGAGTTGGAAATTTTGCTGGCGAAGAACCTCAACGACACCCTGGTGGTGGAAATTCCGCAACATACGCTTGAACAAATCTGGTACGACTTTGAACCGCTGCGCCTGCAAAACGTTTATGATGAAAAAAAGAGGAACTAAAAAATGAATGTTAGAAATCTCTATACGGTTGCGATCTTTTTCCTTCTTTTCCTGAGCCTGAGCTGCGCAACCCCCACCAGAGAGGGAAGACGGATATACATCGACGGCACGATGACCTCAATGTCGGACAAGCATCCGAGCAACAGCAGGCGGGCAGCATTCAACCCGGAAAATATCGATCAAATAGAGTCGGGAATGTCGCCAAAGCGAATAGAACAACTCTTCGGCGCCCCCGACATGTCGTTTACCACCCAATTCGGCGGCAAAACCGATACCCCCTGGCAGGGGCTGGTTTACCGCTACCACATGGTTCCCGATCCGCTCTACGAAAAACTCAACGTCTTTAAGAGCAATACCTTCATTTTTGCCGACAGAGAGGGTAAGTACCTCCTTGAAGAAGCGGATATCAGATTTTTCCAGTCAAAATGATCGGCTCGAGTACTCGACCCGCCACTCCGCACGACGTCGCACCGGCCCATCATTACGCTTTTGCCGCCGCTTCGAGCAGTTGTTTCTGTTCGGCAATAATACTTCTGCCGCGGTCTTTGGCGTAGAACCGGCGTATCTTTTGGTGCACGCTTGCCTTGTCGATCTCACCGGTTTCAATTTTTGGACGGTACAGCTCATAAATGCCTTGAGCCTCCTCCGGCCGGGGGCCCCAGTTTCCAAGTTCCCTGAAATCGCTGTCGAAAAAAATAACTTTCGGAATCGCGCGACCGCCCCGGGTCAAATATTGATCCATAATATCCAGATTGGCATCCCGCTGTAAAATACGCATATGAACATGCTCTTTATCCTCGATCCATTTCTTAACAACAGGAATAATGGCAATCGAGTCCCCGCACCACACCTCTGTCAGTACTGCGATATACAAATTTTCAAAACGATCGAGAAAAGCCTTATCCTCCTCCCTGACATCCGCCCGTTGATAATGATGCTGGTAAAGAACGTAATGATCATGGGAAGAAGGTAAAAACTCATCATAGGTCTCTGCATTTTTTAAGCGTTTGTCATTTAACATCTCTTCGTGCTCCTCTGATTTTTGCTATCTGTAACGCCGGCGGGAACCTGCGGGTCCGCATTATTAGGTTTGTAATCTGGTAAAAAATTAATATAATGAAAAACGATGAGCGGTACTCCCAAACGGGCTTTTGCAATGATATAATAAAAATGAACTCAACAATCAACAAAAATCCTGACTTTTTCTATAATCGAAATATTTTATCTATCCAAGAGGTATTAAAATGATCGAAAAACAGTTTACCCCCAATTATCAACACATCGTAAATGCAGCGAAAAACATCCCGGCGGATCGACTGCCGCTATATGAACATATTATCGATGATAAAATCATGGAAAAAATTTTAAACCGCTCCTTTTCAGATCTCATGTTTGGAGACAAAGCGGACAAAAAGGCCTATATGCAATCCCAAATCGACTTTTTTCTCAAAATGGGCTATGACACCATATCCTTCGAAGGTTGCATAACCAATGTCATACAGCAGGGAGAAGCTCTGTCCGGCCGCAAACCCGGGGTTATACAAAACCGGGAGGATTTTGAACGCTATCCGTTCGAAGAAATTGCGGATAAATATTTTACCCTCTATGGTGAGCATTTTAAACTGCTGGCGGAATTGCTGCCCGACGGTATGAAAGCAATCGGCGGTCCCGGAAACGGTGTCTTTGAAATCGCTCAGGATTTTGTCGGTTATACAAATCTGTGTCTGCTTTCAATTGATGATCCGGAATTGTATGCCGACCTTTTTGACCGCACAGGCGATTTGATGCTGAAAATATGGCAACGATTTCTGCAAAAGCATCATAATTCATATTGCGTTTGCCGTTTTGGCGATGATCTCGGTTTTAAAACATCAACCCTTCTCAAACCCGATGATATTGTCAACCATATCATCCCCCAGTATAAAAAAATCATCGACCTGGTTCATTCCTATCACAAACCCTTTCTGCTGCATTCCTGCGGCAATATTTTTTCCGTCATGGATGAAATGATCAACAGTGCCGGCATAGATGCAAAGCATTCCAATGAAGACCAAATCGCGCCATTTTCAGTCTGGTTGCAGAAATACGGCGATCGTATAGGAAATTTTGGCGGTGTGGATGTCGATATTCTCTGCCAGAACGATGAGCCGGCCATCCGTGATTACACTCTCGAGATTATTGAGGAGGCAAAAGGCTATAAAGGCTTTGCTATCGGGTCGGGAAACTCTATTCCCGCCTATGTCCCCGTCGGCGGCTATCTGACCATGGTGGAAATCGTCAGATCCTCGCGCCTGGAATAATCTTTGCTTTATGATTATTGTCAATTCTCTGTTGAGATTCACAGAAATATCGCACTGTTTCCTATCGCTTTAGAGAGGAAATAAAACAGGCGGCAGGAAACAACTGTCAAAAGAACATAACACCTGTCACAAAAACAATACACTTTTAACCGGGAGGCTATTATGGTCAATAAATATACCTTTCTTGTTCTGATTATCTGTTTGGGGGCGATTTTTTCTTCAAGCCACGCTCAGCTGTTGGTAAAAAGCAGCGGTGGAGATATTATGATGACGGTTACCAACAGCGCCGATGTAACGATTGGACAAACCGGTAATACAGGTTCTTTAATGGTATATGGTAGTGCGACCATCAGCCAAATGACCGATATCAGTACCACCGGCGCTTCTGTTCTCGTTTCTGCCAACAGTAATGGCGCGTTGCAGTCTTTTAGAGGCTCTGCTGACGGTCAAATCCTTAAATGGAACGGAACGGCATCGAGGTGGGAACTGGCAACTGACGCCACCGGCATCGGAAGCGAAAGCGACCCGGTATGGAGCTCAATCGACAGCGATTATGACCCCCAAAACGAAAAACCGCTGGCGGGAAACGGCATCAATGTTTCCGACCGGACGGTAAGCGTGGATTACGGTTCGGGATTAGCTCTGAATGGCAGTCAATTGATCGCCCAATCGAATAACGCCATGTGGAACGCCGATGAATTGCAAGGCGCCTCGATAACCACAGCCACTCCGCAGGAGAACGATTTCTTGAAATATGCCGGCGGAGAATGGAGCCTGACCAGCGTCGGAGACAATGATTTACCGGTTGAAGTCAGACTGGCTGAAAATATTCTGCCAACCGGCGGTGTTCCCATTCAAAGAACCAGCGATGGACAATTTATGATCTCCTATGACCTCAATGCTTATCCCGATGCTTTCCAGGCCACCGTTTCTATGGCCTGCATGAATATGAGCGGCAACGGCACTTCCAAAATCTGGATCATTCGCGACGGCAGTCACGATCCATCCGACCCGGCTCAGCGACGAGCGATTCTGCTGGGACAGTGTACGGCATATACGGGCACAACCGGCGGTTATCAGGGAGGAGGAACCGTGCAAATCAGCAAGATACCGCTCTACAACGACGAAGGCGACGACAAAGCCTTTTGGCTCTATGCGCAGGTATGCAGTGGTTGCACGGTCGGCATCTGGCCCTATATTGTCGCCCTGGCGGAACCATTGTAGGAATAACGGTCAAAAGCAGCCATAACTCTGTTTCATTAAAAGCGGTACTCCAAACCGGTATGGATCTCAAACTTTTCATAATAGAGCGATGCATAGGGCGATTCATTGGAATACCAGGCCACGCGCAATACGGCGTTTATCCTGCTGCTCAGGTCGCGTGAAATGTCAAAAATGAAAAAATTATTCTCTTCATCTTCCCGGTCCAGGTCCAGAGGCAGATAGGGAAATACATTATCCAGATATCGCTTTTGCTGCAAAGCAACGATCAGTCGCAGTAAAAAATCCGAAAAAGTCCTGGCCGCGAGCAGGGTGAAGCCATGCCGTCTGTACGCCACGCCGTCGCTGTTGGAATGATACCGTTCATACCGATAAAGAACGTTGATCAAAACACCGGCGGCATACCAGTCCGCTTCGACGCCCACAACCCTCTCGACATCCCTCTGTCGGCTCTGCTTTTTCTGCCAGTCGTCCTCTTGAATATTATATTCATAGGCCGCCCGGCGCATAAAGACGGGATTGTGCATCAGGCGCAGCGCAAGGCTTATATTCGGTTTGATGGTTTTTTGCAGCCGTAGCGTGTTTTCGTGTTTTCTGTGATCATAAATGTCATTAAATCGGTAATCGAGGATTTTCAGCCGGCTGCCAACCTCGAGGTCAAACCCCCGGCCGAGAGGCAGAAGGGCATATGGAGCTATCCCGCCGTTGATATAGTCGTGTTTTTTGCCCAAAAAACGCTTGAATCGCAAGCCACTTTTTATACCGACGCGAATTAAAGCTGACTGAAAAAAAACATCGAGTCTGGCTTGATGGATCATCTTGTTTTCATCTGCGATCTGTTGATAAAACTGCCCGCCGCCATCATAAGCACAGTGAAAATTCCAGCGATGGTTGTCGCTTGCATAGAGCCCCTTTGTATTCAGCATCAGGCGCAAGGATGGGGCGGCGCGGGGATGGTGTAAGGACTCTTGCACATTGTTGTCATACACCATACCGCTCTGCAGGCGATGTATAAATCGCCAGCGGGACTCCCCTGCCCCATCCTGAGCCAAAAACAAAAGCGTGAGACAGGTTAGAAACAGGCGTTGCCCGTTTACAAATGAGATATTCATCTATTGCGGTTTTTCGTCAATCGATTGTCGTAATGTTTCAGCTTGCTCTGCGTACTGATCGGCAACCCGGCGCAGACTATCCGAGATGACGAGATATTTCTGTTCTTCTCCTTGCAGCAAGTCGATATACTGATCCACCTGATAGATCGAAAGCGCGCCTGTATTAACCGTTAAAACCCGTTCAAACTCAAGACGCGAGGGTACCCTATCATTCTCTTTCCCCCCTGCAACCGGAGCATTAACATACTCTCTTTGCTGGTCAAGACCATCATCAGCGAAAACCGCATCTGAAGAGGAAAACGCATAGGGCTCATCGCTCTGATCAAAAAGGCGAACATCCTCCACCAGATCAGACATACGCCGCCGCAGCTTTGTCTCTTTCTGCACTCTGGACATCTTTTCCTGCAACAGGGCAGCCCGTTTTTTGAGCTTTTCCGACTGGTCGAGATAATAGGTACGCTTGGCTTCGATCTCTTCAGGCGTGTCGCTCTCCTCGACCCTCAGGCGTTCCGCAGCCGCTATATCCGCAACCGCCGGAATATTCTCCTTTTCGAGAAGAGACCGCTTTTGCCGCAGCGACTGTATCCGTCGCAGCAGCTGCTCTCCGGATGAACCGTTTTGGCTCGGCAGCAACGAAAGCAGGGAATCGATCCGAAAAGAATAGATTCCGATCAGTTCGGTGCCGAGTTGGTGCCGTTCATCCCTCAGCTGCTTACGCTTTGTCGCATTTTGCTCGATGGTTTGCGATAACTTTTGAGATTTTTTGAGCAGACTTTCCAGCCTCGCTCTCTCAAAATAACCGATCTCCGGCTGTTGCTTCAACCCGTTTATAACGGCAGCAAGGGAATCGGCACGATGTTGTAAGCGGGAATTCAATGCCTGCAATTGCACGATTTCAGCCCGGATTTTATCATATCGTTTACGCGGATCTGAATCATCGCTGTTATCCCTCTCTACCGCAACCGTAAAAGAAGCAAAAAACAGCATCAAAATAGTTAAAAGGGTAAAACGCGTCATTTTCGGCCACTCGCTCGCTTATTCATCAAATTCAGGAACATACACCGTTCCCGTAAACAGCAATGAACCGGTTGATTTTTCCTGTATATAAAAGAAAAAAGGATGGTCGGCTTTGACATAAAATTCCTTCTCTGCCGGCATTGACGTCACTCGAAATTCAACCGAGGTCACAGCTGCGGCTTCCGTACCTTTTTCATCTACCCTGACATAGGACTTGTGTTTGACTTTGTCGATATAAAGATCATTTGCATCGCTGATAGCGCCAAAATCGGCGTGACCAGCCTTAAATGCGTCCTCTATACCCAGTGCCTGCAAAACACCGTTCAATTCTTTCTCATATTCCATTTTGAATTTGGGAAGTAAAATCGTACCGCTCTGTTCGTTCATCGACTTGCCCCACGATTGCAGCGTATCCAGCGTCAAACCGCCGACAATACCCGAAAGATCGTATTCCGGTTTTGGCAACACCACAGTCATTGCGAATTGTCCGTTGCCATATGGCAACTCGACCAACTGAACCTTTTCATTCTCACCGTATCGAAGATCGTTTTTCTGTTGCATCATTTTGCAGGAATATTCCTGGTCCGGTGCAAAAAAAGTATCATCCCGGGTATGCTCTTCATTAAAGGCATAGGTCCAGTCCCCTTTAAAATAAATCGCATTGATAAGAAACATAACCGCAAGCGGGTCAATCCGGTCTATGATCCGGGCAATTTTGCCATGTGTTTTATCCTTCACCCAACCGTTAATGGTGGGCAATGCATCGGCAGAACCAAAGTCGAGCGCTTTGACCATGGCATCGAAATAGGTTTTGTTGAGATCGAGGAATGGCTCCTTTACATCAAAACCCTGCCGGTACCAGATCGAATTGGCAATCTCGAACTTGACCGAAGGATCTGCGGTGAGCAATTTTTCTGCAAGCAGTTTATATGCCTGATTGAGCTCCTTTTGCGAAAACCCTTCATAACCAAGGGTATTTTGAATCTCTGCAGCTGTCTGATTCTCCGCACCATTATATGCCATGGCCATGGCCATGGAAACGCTGAGGGGAGAAAGAAAGAGGTTTTTTTCGCCCTCCGTTTCGGTCAGTTTTTGAAACAGGGCAAAGCCAAAACGATCACTCGATTCCAGCACCTTCGCTTCTGTGGCAGTGAGATTATCAAAAGAAGCACGAGCCGGCTGACTGCCGAAATCACGCGAACAATATAAACACATTATCGAAAAAAGAACGGCAACAATATGAATCATTTTCATCGGTTTTGAACTCCTTTCACTCTATTTAAGCAATATCATACGCTTTGAATATGACGACCCGTTGACGCTCAAGCGGTAGAAATAAACACCACTACTTGAACGATGCCCCTGCGTAGCGGTTCCATCCCATGTCGCCTCGTGTTGGCCCGGCGGCATAGATTCACAGAGCAGCCTGCAGACAACCCGACCTCGCAAATCGAGAATATCGAGCTCAACAAAAGCGCAAGCCGAAAGATCGAATTGAATGGAGGTTTTCGGATTGAACGGGTTGGGATGGTTTTGATATAAACGAAATGTATCCGGCAACTTTTCCTGTTTATCAACTCCGGTCAGCCGCTCACCCAGTTGGAAAAACGTACGATAGTAAAGCGGCACCTTCGAAATGCTGCCCTCAATATTGACATAGACCTGTCCGCCTGGAAGCGATTCAGTAGCGACCGTTGCTTTCCATTCTCCGTTGTATGCGTTCGAGACAACAGAAACATCTGCGGCAAGGCATTGTCCCGATACCGTCTCCAGCTCCACCGCCGATAATTCGACATCCCCGTATGTATCAAAGGTAATCTTGATTTCAAGTGTATCGCCGACGCGGGGTTGTTGGGGTAAAATCTCTATTCCAGGACGGGTGGCCCAGGGTTTACTGACTCTGAAAAAACCAGGCTGAACGGCTGAGGCCCCGGATTCAACCAGAAAACTCGATATCCATTCCGGTTTTTGCGGCGGAGAGGCCTGCAGCAGTTGCCGCCATTCTTCGTCCGTGAGCCGTCCATCCTGCAGGGAACGGGTGAATTCATAATAGGAGAAGACAGCTCCCCGGGTAAGCTTGGCTTCTCCCTCAATCCGGCAAATCACATAAATATCACAGGGATAACCGACGGCTTGTTCCAGAACCGTGTTTGTGTTGGCATCGGTATGTACATCTGCTACAATCGGCATGGGTTCCTGATCAGAATCATTCGCTATGGACGACACATCACCTTTGCCGAATGTGGCTATCGAATATATTGTTTTGCCGGCATTGAAAATCCGCTCATAATCCTCCGCGTCAAGAGGTGCATTGGTGAGCTCTTTTTCGGCAATGGATTTGAGCCGCAACAGATAGCTATAAAAAGTGTTCAAGGTGAGGTCAAACTCGCTGAACAGCAGATCGTATTGATCCAGTCCCTTGCCTAAAAAATCGACCAAAGCGGCCATACGGCCGAAAAAAACCGGATCGGGCTCTACATACCCCTGCTGAACCACGGCGGAAGGCGGAATGGAAACCTCTGTGCCGCTCTGCTTGGCATAGAGAATGGTGTCGTGGCGTAATTCCGCCCAGGAAGCCAGCACGGCATAGAGATCCTTGTCTATCCAGGCGGAGGTTTGCATAAAATAAGGATATCCCTCACCCTTTGGTGTCAGCAGGGGAATCCAGCAATACAACCAGTTCCAATAGGCATTTTGCACCCAGGCGGAAGGCGGATAGCTAAAGAAAATCTGCCGCAGGCTGTCTGCTTTATCGACATAGTACGGGTTATCCCTGTCCTGCTGCGGCAAATATTCAAACGCGCGATCGCTGCCCAGCACGTACATGACGTCGAGGCCCGTGGGCATAAAGCGATTGGGAATTTTATTAAAGACCAGCTCGTCGAGAATCCACGAGTCCGGTATAAACCGCTGCCCCATCAAGCGAAATCCCCTGGCGGGCTGTCCGGGATAGGTGATCCTCGCCGCCTCGAGATCAAGGGTCAACGATAAAAATTGATCGAGCTTTTGCGGCTCGGCGAGCTGCTGCAATGAAAGCTGGTCAAAGTCGTTGCCGTAAACGGAACCAGCCAGCTCGAGATAGGTCAAAATATCGATATCATCGCTCTTGCCGACAAACAGAACCGTGGGATTATAAATTCGTTGCCAAACCTCCAATGCGGTCATCGAGTTGATCTTTAATTTATCGATCAGCTGGGTCAGATAAATGGCGCTCAGGGTCATGCTGCGGGTGGTGACGTCCGAGGTGTCGCCACAGGCAAAGGTCATGCGTCCGAGCCACATCATGCTTTTGAAATACTGTTTCAAAGAATCGCTGCGGGTATAGTGCCCCCTGGGCTTGTACTGGCTATAATCCTCCGTATAGCCGAAGAGCGGAGAGGTAACAGGCAGTGAATAGTCATTGATCAGCTGCAGTTCGTCGAGATAAAGGCCTCCGTTAATGGGCTCACTAAAAGAAGGATACAGTAATTTCTTTGCCACAATCAAATAGTGCAGATTGCGCTCGATCGCTACGGTGATCTCCGGGTCTG
>CAZMUU010000073.1:4143-13679 GCA_964569215.1 uncultured Cytophagia bacterium | reverse complement strand
CCATAAATCCTTTCCCAATGTCCGAAATTGCTTTTTCAAGCCGCCCGGCTTGAAAAGATCGCCTTTGGTCGCAGCAACAAAAATTTTTTCAACAATGACAAACAGAGCAATAATAAAGAGAAAATAGAAAAAAAGTTTCATAAAAGGGGGACAGTGTTAGAATGTTCTGGTTTCGATTTGGTCCAACAAGGCGATGAGAATATCTTTAGCCACAGACGCATTTATCAAAGATAAATTCCGGCGTGCCGCAGCGAGCGCTTGCTGAATTTCCGTTTCCGCCGCATCGAATGTCTCACTCTTTTTACAGAGCTGAATAAATCGCTCGAAATCCGATTTGGCAGGTGATTTTAACGCTAATATGTTGTTAAAGACCTGTAAATCTTCAGCATGAAGATGGCCACGGGCATAGGAGACCAGAAATGTTTTTTTGCCACCCCGTAAATCACTGCCGATGTTTTTCCCCAACACATCATCCCGGGAAATCAAATCGAGAACATCATCCTGAATTTGAAAGGCAAATCCAATTCGGTTACCATACTGTTCCAGAGCTTTGATTTGCTCCGCGCTGCCGTTTCCGAGATATGCCCCCAACTGACAAGACAATGAGAAAAGCCGGCCGGTTTTTTTTGCGATCATGTCGTAATAATCCTCTACCGATACCGCTTCCCGTTTCTCAAACTCTTTATCCAGAACCTGACCCTCACAGATTTCTAAAATGCCGCTGGAAAACTCACCGATCATATAGGGCATTTTTTTTTCATCGACAGAGGATAAAAGCTCAAATGCTTTTACCAGCAGAGCGTCGCCCGTAAGAATTGCCGTATTCTCATTCCATTTTTTATGTACGGTCTGGCGTCCGCGTCGCAGATCATCCTCATCCATAATATCATCATGCACAAGGGTAAAATTATGGACGCATTCCAGCGCAACGGCGACATCAAGTAAAGAACGAAAATCACCCCCAACCGCCTCACAACAGGCAAGAAGCAAAACAGGTCGTAATTGCTTGCCACCGGAACTCACCACGTAACGGACGGGATCGTAGAGTGAATTCGGTTTTCTGTCTCTAAAAACGGCCGTCATTCGTTCATTCAGGGCATCGCGATATTGTGAAATTCTTTTATGCACGCTTTTACTTTATGAAATCACCGTAAAAAAAGTGCCCGGCCATTTTATCGATAAACCGGACACGAAAAATTTTATATATATTCTAAAAATACAATTTGAATGGAAGACAAGCAAGCAAAAAATCAGGCCAACCCATGACAGGCATTATCGGTCACCAATTATAATTCCGGAAAACCCTTTGTGCCTTTGGTCACCGCTTGCTGAAATTTGGTTTGGTCAAAAATCGCATTTTTTAAAGAGGCTTCGCTGAGATCGGCCCTGGAAAAAGAAGCACCGGTCAGGTCACACCGTTCAAGATGTGCATTCTTTAGGTTAACCTGCTCCAAAACCGTTTTTCTACAATTGGCCCGTTTCATTCGCGCCCGCTCCATGTTGGAGCCGCTGAGATTGGCATTTTCAAGGTTTGAGCCGAAAAGACTAATATGATACATGTTGGCATTTTGAAGCGATGCATTCTCCAGGTTGCAATCCTGTAAATTGGCCTCTTCCAAATTGGTATTATCCAGATTTGCTGCAAGCAGATTGCTGCCAAAAAAGAAAGATCGGGTCAAGTTAGCCCCTTTAAGGTTGGCCCCCTCAAAATTCGCATTGTTCAGATTGGCCTTTGATAAATTCGCCCCTTCAAGATTGATGCCCTTCAAATTTTCATATGACAAATCAATGCCACTCAGGTCGTACCCCGCCAGAGATTCTCCGTTTCTGATTTTTGTAACAACTTGTTCCCTGCTCATCGAAGGCATAAATTACTCTCCTATTTATAACTCTCAATGGCTTGTTCAACTGATTTATATTCCGAAAAAACCGAATCGAGCTTTGTGATTTGAATGGGCCGGCGCAACCTGTCATTGAGATTGGCCAGTCTCAAATCTCCACCGCTGCTCCTCAAGCTGGTCAGAGCGCTGATCAATACGCCGAGGCCGGAACTATTCATCCAGCTCACCTGCGACATGTCGACAACGACTTTGACCGTTTCATTTTTTAACGCCTTGTCGATTATTTTGCGAAAGTCTTCATTCTCCGTTCCCCCCATCAACTCTCCTTTGAGTTTAAGAACAACAACATCATTTTGACCTGATTCCTGAATATCCATATATCCTCCTTAATTATTCGTGACGAAGCGCGGTTATGGGATCAAGACGAGCGGCCTTGCCGGCAGGATAGACGCCGAAAAGAATTCCGACAAAAGAACAAAAAATCAGGGCGCCAAAAACCACAAATAGCGGCACAGCAGCAGGCACAGGTGAAACCATGTCGACGAATTTTGCCAATGCCAGCCCAAGCACGATACCGATAACGCCTCCGACTTCACACAGCACAATCGCTTCCACCAAAAATTGCCATAGAATGTTGCGCTTCTTTGCCCCGATAGATTTTCGAATACCGATTTCACGCGTTCTCTCGGTAACGGAGACCAACAGAATATTCATAATGCCGACGCCGGCGACCAGCAGTGAGATAGACGCTATCGCTATACTTACAATACGGGCAATCCTGGTTAAATTATTGAAAAAATCCACCATGGTGTCATTGGAGAAAATCTCAAAATCATTCTCTTCTCCCGGCGGCACCTTGCGTACCGCCCGCATGACGCCGATGGTCTGCTCCCTGGTCGCATCGAACAACTCTGCGCTTTTTGCCTGTACGGTGATATTCAAAGAGCGTTCCTTGCCAAAGATATCGATAAACGGACCGATCGGAACCACCACATAATTATCTCTGCTGTTGCCAAAAGCGCTGCCCCTCTCGGCAAAAACACCGATGACCTGAAAACGAACACCGCGTATCTTGATTTCTTTTCCGAGCGGTGACTGAAAGGGAAACAGTCTTTCCGCCACCTCCCTGCCGATAACCGCAAAAGAACGGTTAAAGTTCAGATCCTGTTGCACCAGAAATCGGCCCTCTCCCATTGTAAATCCATTGTTCTCCATAAATTCCGGGGTTCCACCACAAATCGAAACACTTGGTAATGTTTTACGGTCCTCGTAGCGGATCTCTTCTCCTCCGCTACGCCAATATTCTGCCCCGATGGCATGGGCAAGATGAACGCGTTCTTTGAGCGCATAATAGTGGTCAAGAGTAATATCTTCACGGTTTCGGTATTTGCGCCGTTCCTCACCACTGGTATTGATCGCCGGGTATTTCTGTACCTGAAACGTATTGGCACCCAAGCCGCTTACCTGCTCATTAAAGCTGTTTTGCAATCCCTGAACCAGGGAATACATGGCGATGATGGTCATCACACCGATAATGATGCCGAGCAGGGTCAGTGCCGAGCGCATTTTGTTCACCCGTATGGCGGTCAGGGCAATATTAAAACTTTCTCCGACTTGCATATTAGCCTCACAGGAAATAAAACGTTCTATTCATAGCGCAATGCTTCAATGGGATTGAGTTTGGCCGCCTTGCTCGCCGGATATATACCGAAAAAGATACCGATGACGGTGGTAAAAGCCAACCCCAGAAATACAACCCATGGCGTGATTGCAGCGGGAATAGGGGAAACAGAAGCGACGAGTTTTGCCAGTCCAACCGCACATAAAATACCGATAAACACGCCGATGGCGCAAATCACAATGGATTCGATGAGAAACTGAACCATAATATCAAATCGCTTGGCGCCGATCGCTTTGCGAATGCCTATCTCCCGCGTTCGTTCGGTGACGGATACCAATAAAATATTCATAATACCGATACCACCCACCAGGAGCGAAATCGATCCGACTCCAATGGCAACAGCCCAGAGAACACCGGTCAGGTCATTATAGGTGTCCATTAGCATACTCTGTTTGTTGATAGCGAAATTGTCTTCATCCCCCCCGCTTAAACCGCGTATCCTCCGCATAACACCGGCGAGCTCGATTTCCGCATCTTCAACCAGGTCCGGTGATTTGATCTTTACTTCCATTTGTACCGAGCGGTAACGCGTTCCAAAAATCGAGGCAAAGGTGTTGATAGGGATAAATACCCAGGTGTCAAAATTATTGTTAAAAAATGACCCTTTTTTCTCACGAACACCGATAACGCGCATTTTTCTGCCTTCGATCGAAACGCGTTTGCCGATAGGATCAGTATTGGGAAATAATTTTTGCGCTACCTCCCATCCGAGAACGCATACCGAGCGACGATGATCAACATCCGTGGACGAAAAAAAACGGCCGTATTCAGGATAGGCATTTGAGGTGATCAGATAATCCTCTGTGGTGCCGACAACAATTGATCCTTCGAGCTTGCGTTCGCGATATTGTATATTACGCCGCGTATAGAGTGCCGGTGCCACAGCTTCCGCCAGCCGCGAAAGCTCTTTAACACGTTCAGCTTCATGAATTTTGATATTGGGCCGATTGCGATAGGCAAAATAAGTGTCCCGATCCATAAACCAGGGATATTTATCAATATAAAGCGTATCAGAACCGAGTGCGCTGATTTCCTCGGTAAAGGCTTTATTCAGACCCTGCACCAGCGCAACAATCGTGATAACGGTCATTACACCGATGACTATTCCCAAGGTGGTTAATATGGATCTCATTTTATAGGCACGCAAGGCCGTCAGGGCAATTTTCAGGCCTTCTCCTATGTAAATTAAAATTCTCATAAGACAGAAATCCCGTATTAAAGTGCCAATTCACTTTTTGCTTCATCCCGCTCAACATAACCATCGCGCAAACGGATGATACGGTCTGAATGTTCGGCAATATATTCTTCATGGGTCACCAGAATAATGGTATTGCCGGCATCGTGCAGCTCTTCGAACACTTCCATAATTTCGTCGCCCGTCTTGCTGTCGAGATTACCTGTGGGCTCATCGGCCAGTATGATGGAGGGATTGTTCACAAGAGCACGGGCAATAGCAACCCGTTGACGCTGTCCGCCGGATAACTCGTTGGGTTTGTGGTGCATTCTATCTGTGAGCCCAACGCGATCCAGCGCGTTCTCCGCCTGCCGGCGTCGTTTAGAGGAAGGCGTTCCGTTGTATATCAAAGGCAATTCCACATTATGAAGGGCATTTGCCCGGGGTAATAAATTGAAGGTCTGAAAAACAAAACCGATCTCGCGATTCCGGATTTCTGCGAGTTGATCGTCATCCATATCACTGACATCGACATCGTTGAGGCGGTAGGTCCCGCTGGACGCTGTATCCAGACAACCGATTATATTCATCAAGGTAGACTTGCCCGACCCCGACGGCCCCATGATGGCCACATACTCGTTTTGTCCGATATTGAGATCAATGTCCCGCAGTGCGCTTACGGAGATGGTGCCGATCTCATATATTTTTTGTATATCCTTCAGTTGAATCAACATATAACTCGTCCTCTCTTAATCCAATTCATCTTTACGATAGCCGACATCTTTCTGAACTTTCACTTCACTCCCGTCTTTCAGCAACCGTGATAAGGCTTTATAACTTCCGGAAACAACCATTTCATCTTCCTGCAAGCCGGAGACAACCTCAATATTGGTATCATCGCTAATACCGGTCTTGACCGGCCTGACATTGGCGATGCCCTCCTCCACCACAAAGACAACTTCAGTTTTTTCTTCCTTTTTTTCCTCCCCTTCGCCCTCTGCATCTGCTTCCTTCTCTTCAGAAGAGTGTTCCGCAGAAACGCTGGCGCTGTCTTTTTTCACCTCCCGAACCGTAACGCACTGAATTGGAACATATAAAATATCATGATGCGTTTCGGTCATAATATCAACCGTTGCGGACATCCCCGGTCTTAACTTATCCACCTGCGAGGTAACGGCAACCTTGACTTCAAAATTCGTAACCTGTTCCTGTGTCCCCAGCCCCCGCGTTGTCGCCATGTGGGCGATCTCGGAGACGCGGCCGTTGAAAAGCGTATCGGGAAGGGCGTCCACCTCGATCTTACACTCATCATCGATTTTGACATATACAACATCATTTTCATCAATCTCGGCCAAAACTTCCATTCGGTTCAAGTCAGCAACATTGAGGATCGGATCGGATTGGAACTGAGAACCGACCGCGATCTCGCCCTCTTCTTTATAAACTTTTACCACCGTTCCATAGATAGGAGAAATCAGCCTGGTTTTTCGAAGGTCATCCATCGCCTGTTTCAGGTAAGCTTCCGCCTGTTTGACCTGGCTCTCCGCAGACATGAGCTGCGCCTCGGCAGCATCCAGGTCGGCCTGAGAGGTCAGGTCCTTGTCATACAAATCTTTAACTCTTGAGAAATCAGCCCGTGCTTTTTTGAGAGCGGCAAGAGCCGACAAGCGCGACGACTCCGCCTGCTCGACGGCGGCTTCGTATCGCTGACGATCGAGCTCGACCAAGAGCTGTCCCTTGCTAACTGTTTCACCCTCTTCAACATGTATGCTCGTAATCTCCGCGGATATACGGGCGGAAATATCCACCTCCATCTCCGGCTGAACCTGACCCGAACCGGAAATCGTTCTGGTAATATCACCGCGCTTCACCTCCACAGCAGAAACTTCAAGACCAGCGGTTGACTGCTTGCGCAGGTTAATAAAAATCATTACGGCAACGACGACAACCAGGACTATTGCAAGAATGACTTTCTTTTTCGACATTATTCATCCTCATTTTTTAAATACGTGTCTGTAACTCTAAACCATCGGTAAAGCCAGCTGCGACAGGCCTGCATGTAACCTGTTTAACCCTGGCGCGATAGCAAAAATATAAACGATTTTATCTGCCGGTAAAAATAAACTTCAATTTCCCTCCATACCCATTGCAGTTTCGAGCTCTGCTCTGGCAATCTTTGCTTCATATTCTGCGCGAACATAGGCACTTTGCGCCGATACCAGTTCAACCTGTGCCTGGGTCACTTCAAGCTCCGTTCCGGAACCCACCCGGCGCCGTTCTTGCTGCAAGCGTAAATTCTCACTCGCCGCTTGAATGTTTTCTTTGTTGATCTGCAAAAAATCACGATAAGCTTCTAAATTTAAAAAGTACTGCTTGACATCAACGGTCAACAGGCGTCTGGCCTCACGCAGATTCTCCATGGCTGTATCGTAATTAATCCTGGCCTTTTGAATAGCAGCCTTGTCGGCAAACCCGTTAAAAATATTGAGGTCGAGCTGAACACCGATGGTTGCGGTAAAATCTTCATTCAGATCGGTGCTGAAAACCCGTTCATATTGATCATTATTGCGGCTGTAGGATATACTGCCGCCGATTGTGGGCATGTAACGCGCCTTTGCTGAAGCGAGGTTATAGTAGTAACTTTTAACATCCATTTCCAGAGCTTTGATATTCTGATTTTCATCGATGGCGATTTCAAGAGCTTGGTCAAACGTGTACTCGGGAAAAATCGTCTCCGATTCATCTTCCACAACCTCGACAGGTGTGCTCGGATCTATTCCCAAAGCGCTGTTTAAATTGGCCCGGGCAATCTGGATCAAATTCTGTTGGGTAATATAATCCCGTTTATTGTTTCCCAGATTTACTCGTGCCTGATAGACCTCCGCCTGCGATGCCAGACCGATATCCAGACGCGTTTTGGCCTCTTCCACCTGCTCCTCGGCATAGTCAACCGCTTGTTTATAGACCTTTACCAGTTTTATTGCCCTTAAAAGTTCATAATAGGCTTTTTTTACATTCAGGATCACAGCAAGCCTGACCTCCCGATAGCTGTACTCGGAGGATGCCTCAATGGCTTTGGCGCCGCGAATGGCGTTGCTGCTGCGTCCAAAATCCCAGATATTTTGCGACAGCGATATACGCGCACCATAGGAATTCCGTTCCGTGCGATCCTGGGTGATGACCTGCTGTTCATAGATGACGTTTCCGGTTTCAGGATCCACACCCCGGGGAACATCGGTCTTCATCCTTCTGGCGCCCTGTATATACTTTCCGGAGCTGATGCTTGAATTTATACGGGGTAAAACCGAAGACCGGGCAGAGGTAACATCCGCTCCGGCAAATTCGACACGACGCTCTGCATTGCGCAGGGTGGAATTGTTTTCAAGTGCAATCTCGATACAATCCGTCAAACTGAGCAGACTTTTATTCTGAGAATAATTTTCGTTCTCCTGGGAATAAACAGCACCGCCCCATACCAGAATCGCCATGAAAATAATAATATAGTTTTTCAGCATACGCCAACACTCCCACAATCAAATTAATAGAATTTTCAGTTTATCGTTACTAGGCTCCAACCAAACTTCCAATCGATATAGAAACGACATAATACAACACATAAACCCCGATCACCCAGGGAACAACTTTTTTGACCTCGCGATTGCTTATGATCGCAATTCCGATACAAAGCACCGCGATTCCCCAGATATTAAAAACTTCAATCTTGGATAAAAATTTATATATAAAGCCCTCCGAAGATTGTAAAAACATCGCCAGACTAAAATGCACATCTATACTCTCTTTGGATAAAATAACCGGTACCTTGATAAAGCCCCCCAGTAAATCAATAAAGGATTTATAAACGACCACCCCCAAAAGTTGCGAGTATTTGGCTTGTCCGCCGAGCACGATGTTGGAAATGAACAACCATACACCCGCCAAAACAAAAAAAGCGACAAATGATCCGATCAGGGCCATCGGGTACATGAGAATTTTGCCAAAGCCGAGATTTTTTTCAGCAATCTCTTCAGCCTGATCTTCCGCCATGCCCCTTTCCATCAGGGCTTCAACCGTTTTTTCCTTCTGAACATCCATGACCACAGGTTTGATCAGATGGGTCATTCCCTCAGCCAGCACGGCATAGATGATCGCCGGAATAAGCCAGGCGGGTTTCACTTTGACAGCCTTGAACGTTGCGCTTGGAGCGATGAAAACATTGATGATGCGGGAAAAAAGTCCCATTCCCTGCTGTTGTTCAACAACTTGGTTTTCTTCCATGATCCTACCCTCCACTATCCTTTAAGTGACAATACCAGTTTAAAAGACGTAAAGCCGTTGAAAAAGTTTCAGGTTATATTGGATTATTCGGGAAAAGATCAGATCAAATCTTTCTCAAGCTCAAGCAGATAGTTGAGAGCGGCATCGTGCTCGTTTGGAATATCCCCGTTTAGAATAGCTTCTTCGATCGCTTTTTTCAATTTCCCCACCAGCGGACCGGGTTGAAGATTACAAACCTTCATGATCTCATCCCCCCTGACCGGTGATTGAAACTGTGCCAGTCGATCTTTTTCGTTCACCTCTCGAATACGTTCCACCAGCTTGTCGAAATTGGAAAGGTGTCTGGCCACACGCTTTGGATTGGCTGACGTGATATCAGCCCGACATAACGTTATTAAATCATCGAGTTCATCACCCGCCTGAACGATCAACCGGCGAATGGCGGAATCCGTTACCCCTTTTTCGGCAAGATGAATCGGGCGCAAATGCAATTTTATCAGTTTTCGCGTATAATTTATCAGCTCATTGGAAACTTTAAGCCGTTTTCCGACGGCTACGATCAACC
>CAZMUU010000073.1:0-4133 GCA_964569215.1 uncultured Cytophagia bacterium | reverse complement strand
GCCCAATTCATCGTGTCCGTGAAAGGTCCAACCGGTTTCCGGTTTGAATTCTTTGGTCATCGGCTTGGCCAGATCATGAAAAAGAGCGGCAAAGCGAAGCCCGGTTTTTTCGGAAAGCGTCGCCAGATTGTCGAGAACTTTGAGGGTGTGAAGAAAAACATCCTTGTGCTGATGCCTGCCCACCCGGTCAACGCCTTTTAACTGTTCGATTTCGGGGAGTATGGTGGAGAGGACGCTGGTTTTATCCATAAGCAAAAATCCCCTGGAGGGCTTTTCCGCAGCTAAAATTTTTAAGAGCTCATCCGTGATTCTCTCCTGGGAAATGATTTCCAGGCGTTTCCGCTCCTGCTCTATTGCTGCCAGAGTCTTGGGTGCAATATCAAACCTCAGCTGAGTGGCAAAACGTATGGCGCGGAGAATGCGTAAAGGATCATCATAAAATGTTTTTACCGGTTCAAGAGGTGTTTCGATTCGTTTTTGCCGCAGAGCAACGACACCGTTAAACGGATCGATCAAATCACCAAAATGAGCGTCGTTCAGAGCAATAGCCATAGCGTTTATGGTAAAATCCCTTCTCGCCAGATCAGTTAACAAATCTGCCTCTTCTACCACCGGCTTGCGGCTATCCTTATGATAACTCTCCTTGCGCGCGGTTACAAATTCCAATGTCCGGCCTTTAAACGGGATCATCGCCGTACCGAAGCGTCTATAAACAGTAACTCTTTTTAGATCAAAGTGCCTGGCCAACGCTTCAGCCAGGTGAATACTATCACCTTCAACGACAAAGTCTATATCGGTAACAGAACGGTCTAAAAAAAGATCCCTGACATAACCACCGACGACGTAGACATTAATCCCTATTTGATCCGCAATGGTGCTGATCTTGCGAAAAAGGGGGTGCTCTTCAATGTGATTCGAAATTTGATCAAGTATAGTCATTCGCTTCTGATATTTCGCTTTTTTACACCAACATCCTCCTGTATGCTGTTTCTGGAACTCGTAGTGAATGTTTCTTCAGCCGCTAAAAAGCTCTAAACAATATGCGATATTCTGTCGCAGCCGGAAAGAGTTCACTCGGAGGAATATTTATTGCTTGATTGGTTTTTGTCTTGTTTTTTTTAAAAAAAATAGTCATTATTATACTAAATAGAGTTATAAAGGGGTCGTACTACTATTCAATATAGAATTCTGGGCCAGAAAAACAATCTTTTTCATTTTTGAAATCTATTGTCTCATGAATGTACAAATGTTTCAGTAAAACACGACCATTTTTTATACAATTTTCAAGGCGTCAACATATCCTTGTCGTTGTTTCAAAAACTCATATTTACAATTGCAGAAAAAATCAATAGTTGCGTCCTGGACGTTTACCGCTGGATCTGTGAGCGATTTTTTTTAGCCCGGGATCAAACACTGAATTATATGGCACTGTATTTGCGTTGCACTGGCCAGTATGCCATATCGGTATCAAAATGCCGAAATTTGGTGAATCAACTGGAGGAAAAGATGAAATCAAATTTCTATCTATGTATATTGTTACTGTTGATCGGGTTTACCGCCCCGCTGCTGGCTCAGGAAGGTACGATTATCGACAGAACCACGGCAGACCCGGAAAAAAGCGGCTATGCCCGCTGGATAAAACTGACATTTCAAACCACACCGGGCGGCACCAACAATTTGAACGACAATTTTAACGGTGTAAAGTTTATGATCGACCTGAATCTCGACCGGGATGATAACGCGACAACACACACCCCCGGTGAGGTTTATGCCATTCGTGGCGATTCGATCAAAACACACTATAACAGCGCCGGCGGCCAGTTTGATCCGTATTTGTATTTACCCATCAGAGGAAATCACGATACCAACATTCGGCCACGCGTAAAACTGGAAACCACAGGTTCACTCAGAATCGGTGCTTTTCAACTCACCATCCAAAACGATACCGGATATGAAACCTGCCGCGACGGCATCAAGCCGAACCTGAGGATGGCGATTTATTATGATGACGGCAGTGGTTCATCCGGCCCCGAATCTCAAAGCCCGGGCAACACAACCGCTTTTGACGGTTATATCGACCGCATCGATATTATCTGGAGTGAACCAATGGATACAACCAATAAAGCGGTTAGCGGCGACATTTTAAATGGATTGGGCGATACAATTCTGCGAACGCAAACGACAGGTGAGTGGTACGATGATGAAAACCCCCTGACCTATGACTATCAGAGATTCACGTTTTACGTTATCTCGAACACGCCCAATACCGGTATCTCCATCACCCTAACCTATCAGCCGCCCGTCAGTAGCCTGGATAAATTCAAAGCCAAGTTTCCCTATGATGGTGTCAATCGCTATGAAGCTGAAAGCAATTCCGTAACGGTTCAGGACAAGGCAGGGCCGGCTATTATCAGCGCCAAGACCGTCAGAGCTCACGGTAAAAGACGTCAGCCTTTGGCCGACGCACTTGCCGGCAAACGCGTCCTGGTCACCTTTAGCGAAAAGGTTAATCGTGCCAATTTACTCCTCGATGACCTGACCTTTACCGTTACGATCATGGGTACGCAGCAGGATGTTTATGCCGTGCGCTTTCCCACCAGCGGATATAGTACAACCTTTGAAATTGAGCTGGATGATCCCTATTCAACCGAAAACGACACCGGCAGCATTCGCTATAGCGGCAGCTCTCTGGTTTCAGACATCAATGGCAACCTCAACGGCATCTCCACAGCCAACGAGCCGCCCACACGGCCTGCGGCCGGTTATGGGCTCCTGATAAACATATGGGATGGCATTCTGCCCAACATTATCCGCGTCCGTACCCGTGATGTCGCCTTGCCGGGTGAGCTGGTCAGCGGCGGAGCAAATGGATGGGGCGTGCTCGATTATGTCGATATAATTTTTGATCACACCATGGACACAGGACAGCTCAGCACCAGCGGCTTTACTGTTGAAGGTGACGGTATACAGGGCATCGCCGGGGTTGGAAACTGGTTTAACAGCACCACCTTTCGCATCCCCATAGCGGCAAGCAACCCCAAAATGCCCAATACCGGCATATTACCACAGGTAAAATACGAAAACCCGGGATCGCCAAACGGTATGAGAGATAACACAAATTACGGCTATACCGAAGATATTTTTCACAGTGATACGACGTTGTCGAACAGCAATTACCGCATCGTGGAAATCATTGATAACGCCGGTCCGGCCATATGGCGAGCCACCACCGCAAGCAAAAACAGCATTCGCATCACCTTTAGCGAAAAAATAAGAACGAATTTCCCCTCGAGCACCAATTGGCCGACAAACCCCGCACATGCCTATACTTCACCAAAAAAATTCATCTGGTATGTGGACAATGTTGCCTCCGAGGATACAGGAACCGAAATTTTCTTTACCGGCATTCAGCCGAATTATCAAAACAAAATCGTTTATCTGCACCAGACCGGAACAACCTGGACAAAATACGATAGCGGCGGAATCAATTTCACCGGCCAGGGTGTTGTAAGAGATATTGCCAACAACGGCAACGATCAGTATGATAATGATACCAGTCTGGGCTCGAAAACAATTCTGGGATCGGATGTTAAGGTACACAGAGATACGATTGCACCAAATCTTGTTGCGGTTCAAACTGTAGATACCGATTTGAACGGAAAAATTGACGGCTATCGATTTGTTTTTGACGATACTTCCGCCGTTTACCCCAAAACGTCCTTTAACATTGAAAACTGGTCGGTAATTTCCTATTATACGCTGGAAGCCAAAACCCTGCTCGGGTTGGATGAAAGCGGCTATACCGTTGTCGGCTCTGATACACTCTCGGTATTGTTGCGTTTCGAGGAAACCCCGGATGACACGCTAAAAAAACGGGCTTATCTCGGCGACACCGGCGATGTTCCCGATATCATTGTTGCGACCGGCCAGGGCTTTTCAGACTGGGCCGGCAATGTTATGGATCCATTGCCCATCGGCATCACCAAGGAAAAGGACAAATCCGGACCTGCCATCTGCAGCGCCAAAACGATCAGCCTGCAGGACGTTGATGTCTTTATCAGTGAAGATCTAAAGGACAGTACCGTATCCCGGGATGACTTTCTTCTTAATATGGTCGTACCCCTACCCTACCC
>CAZMUU010000072.1:9922-13691 GCA_964569215.1 uncultured Cytophagia bacterium | reverse complement strand
GTGACCCCAAGGGGAGTCGAACCCCTGTTGCAGGAATGAAAATCCTGAGTCCTAACCACTAGACGATGGGGCCAAAACGAATACCCGAAAAAGAGGGTGAGTGGCGGGATTTGAACCCGTGACCTCCAGAGCCACAATCTGGTGCTCTAACCAACTGAGCTACACCCACCACAAAATCAAACATCCGTCAAATAATATATAATTTTTATGTTTAAGAGTCAAGAAAAAATTTGGGATTACCGGGACAATTGTTTTTTGGTTCTTGTGATGTTATGCGGATTTCATCAATAATGCGTCTGAGGCGGTCGGGATAATCGGTAATAATGGCATCCACACCCAGCCTGCACAAACGCCGCATTTGACGCCCTGAATTCACCGTCCATACATGAATTTCTTTGCCCGTAGCGCCGGCCTGTGTAATAAATCGCTTATCCACAAGTCGATGCTTGCAGCTCAGGATTTCCCAGAGACCGCTAAAAACGGTACTGTCTGCTTTTTTGAAAATAATCCCGGTACGAATATCCGGATTCAAATGTTTGACCCTGCTGATCAGAGCCGGATCAAAAGAGGTGACGATACAGCGGTCCAGTGCGTTTTCTTGTTCGAGAAGAATTACCAGCTGCCGGGCGATTTGATCATCCGACCGCTCCGCCTTGATTTCGATATTGAGAGCTATCTTATTCCGGGTCAAATGCAATACATCCTTCAAAGCCGGAATCGACTCGCCGGCAAATTTGTCGGCAAACCAGGACCCGGCATCCAGTTTTGCAAGCTCTGCATAGGTAAAATCGTAAACCTTTCCCCTGCCATTGGTCGTGCGCTGCAGAGTTTCATCGTGTAAAAGAACGAGGCATCCGTCCAGGCTCAGATGTACATCCACTTCGATACAATCCGCACCGGCTTGCATCGCCAGCTTAATCGAGGCCAGAGTGTTTTCCGGAGCCAGTCCGGAAGCGCCCCGGTGGGCGACAATTTTTACCCTCTTCTCTTGATATTTGCCCATGGTTGACGAAATCATCCTCGAATCCGGATTGAATAAAACTCTAATCGACGAGTGACTGCAGAATCTCCAATTGCTGGTCATTACCGATGGCCAGGAGGTAATCTCCGGCCTGAAGACGGGTTTCCCCGGGAGGATTGATGAGCATAGGTTGACCGGGTTTATCGATCCCCAGAATCATATATCCGAATGTGCCGATAAAAACAACCGAAAGGATCATTGTCGCGGCATATATCAACCGCCTCAGATTTTCCTGCCAGAGATGCAGCGAAACACGGTCGCTTTTCAACCGCCTTGTCGTTTGTCGCTCCCGCATATATCCTGTTTACCTCTTTCAGCTCTTATAAGATTTCCAACTCTTAATTTGCAAATCCTTAACCGATTTTCGCGAAATCGAGTCCACAAAACGGATAGCCAGTTTCAAGTTGGTAAACAAAGGCACATCAAAATCCACCGCCTTACGGCGTATGATATAGTCGTTGGTCAATTCTTCTTCCTGGAAATTCTTGGGAATATTGATCACAAGATCGATTTTATTTGAGGTAATATAATCCACCACATTGGGCGTTTTCTTTGCCAGCGGCCAATGCAGTTGTTCCACATCCAGTCCATTATCGCGCATAAATCGCGCGGTTCCGCCGGTGGCGTAGAATTTGACCCCCATCTCCTGCAGCTTACGGGTACTGTCGAGAAAATCGGCCTTGCTTTCAATCGGACCGGTTGACAGCAAAACATTTCGAATAGGCAAGCGGTATCCCACAGATAGTAAAGCCTTTAAAAAGGCTTCTTCAAAGTCATCCCCCAGGCAGGCGACTTCACCGGTTGAGGCCATTTCCACTCCCAGTGTCGGATCCGCCCCGATCAAGCGGGTGAATGAGAACTGGGGCGCCTTGACGCCGATATATTCGAGGTCAAAGACCGAACGGTCAATTCTGGGGACGTGGTGCCCCATAATGACCCGGGTTGCGATATCGATAAAATTGATCTTGAATATTTTAGAGACAAAGGGAAAACTTCGCGACGCCCGCAGGTTGCACTCTATAACTTTGACGTCATTATTCTTTGCCACGAATTGCATGTTAAAGGGACCGTTGATTTTCAGAGCCTGGGCGATTTTACGCGATATTTTCTTGATTCGCCTGGTGGTTTCCAGAAATGTGCGCTGCGGCGGCAGCACCAGGGTGGCATCTCCCGAATGGACACCGGCGTTTTCGACATGTTCGCTGATTGCATAGACCAACAATTCACCCTCCTGCGCAACAGCATCAATTTCTATTTCCTTTGCATTCTCGATAAACTTGGAAATAACCACGGGATGATCGGCGGAAATATCGGTGGCTTTGTTGAGAAAAATTTCCAATTCGTGGTCATTCGAGGCAACACTCATCGCCGCGCCGCTCAAGACATAGGAAGGCCGCACCAATACGGGATAACCTACAGAATGTGCAAAGCTGACGGCATCCTGTATTGAGGAGAGTTCATTCCATTCGGGTTGATCGATTTGCAAATCATCTAAAAGTTTTGAAAACATGTGACGGTTTTCCGCATTGTCGATGCTCAGGGCACTGGTTCCCAAAACCCGATATCCCTGATTGTGCAAGTACAAAGCCAGATTATTGGGGATTTGCCCGCCCATTGAAATAATAATGCCGACAGGCTTTTCCTTTTCACAGATATCGCTTATGGTTTCAAAACTGATTTCATCAAAATAGAGTTTGTCGCATTCATCATAATCCGTGCTTACCGTTTCAGGGTTATAGTTGACCATGATGGTTTGATAATCGAGCTGCTTGAGCGTCTTGACAGAGTTGACGCAGCACCAGTCGAACTCGACGGAGCTGCCGATTCTGTAGGCGCCGCTTCCGAGCACCATGACGCTGTTTCTCTCCATAAAGGTAACATCGTCTTCATCACCGTTATAGGTGAGATAGAGATAGTTGGTCTGCGCCGGATACTCGGCAGCCAGGGTATCGATTTGTTTGACTCTGGGATTGAGTCCGTAATCCTTTCGCAACCGGCGCACCTCGAGCTCATCCAATCCCAAAGCCCGCGCCAATTGTTGATCGGAAAAGCCGTGCTGTTTTGCTTCCAAAAGCAGATCAGCAGGACAGCGCTGCTCTCCGACTTTGGTCAATTGTTTTTCTATATCGATGATATTTTGAATCTTGTATAAAAACCACTTGTCGATATGACTCAGCTTATAGATATCCTCGATGCTCATTCCCTGTTTAAGGGCTTCGGAAATCGCAAAGACGCGCAGATCCGTGGGTGCGGAGAGCTCTTCTTTCAGATCTCCAAATTCAATTTCTTTATTGAGAACGACGCCATGAGCGCCGATTTCGAGCATGCGCAACCCTTTTTGCAAAGCCTCTTCGAATTTACGGCCGATAGCCATAATCTCGCCGACCGACTTCATGCCGGAACCGATTTTTTTCGAAACCAGACGAAACTTTTTCAGATCCCACCGCGGAATTTTGACCACGATATAATCCAGAGCCGGCTCAAAACCGGCTTTGGTGACCTTGGTGATGGAATTTTGCAACTCCACCAGTCCATACCCCAGCGCCAGTTTTGCGGCGACTGCAGCAAGCGGATAGCCGGTGGCTTTGGACGCCAGCGCCGAACTCCGCGATAAACGCGCGTTGACTTCAATGACGCGGTAATCCTCGCTATGCGGATCGAGAGCGTACTGGATATTGCATTCACCAATAATCCCCAAATGACGAACCGTGCGAATGGCAATCTCGCGAAGTTTGTGATATTCACTAT
>CAZMUU010000072.1:9155-9912 GCA_964569215.1 uncultured Cytophagia bacterium | reverse complement strand
GTTTGACTGGGAGCAACGACAATGCTTTCGCCGGTATGGATACCCATGGGATCAAAATTTTCCATATTGCAAACAGCCAGACAATTATCATACTGGTCGCGAACAATTTCATACTCTACCTCTTTCCATCCCATCAGGTATTCTTCGATTAGAATTTGTGAGGTATAGGATAACGCTTTTTGCGCCAGATCCCTCAATTGTTCTTTATCTCTGCAAATTCCCGAGCCCAGACCACCGAGCGCATAAGCGATGCGCAGCATAATCGGATAGCCGATTTCATCCGCCCGTTTCAAAGCCTCTTCGGTGGACGTCACCGCATGGCTCCTGGCCGACTTGACATCGATTTGCCGCAATTTGGTGACAAACAATTCCCGGTCTTCGGTATTCAGAATGGTTGAAACCGGGGTACCGAGCACATTTACCCCATAGCGGCGTAATATGCCCTCCTTTTCCAATGCAATGCCGCAATTCAGGGCGGTCTGGCCGCCAAACCCCAACAGTATACTATCCGGTTTTTCTTTTTTGATCACCTGCTCGACAAAATAAGGGGTTACCGGCAAAAAATAAACCTCATCAGCCAGGTGTTCCGATGTCTGAATGGTTGCGATATTGGGATTGACCAGAATAACGGTGACCTCTTCCTCTTTAAGGGCTTTAATCGCCTGGCTGCCGGAGTAGTCAAATTCACCCGCTTCACCGATTTTCAGGGCGGAACTGCCGAGAATAATTACCTTTTTCGCTTTATTCATCATATCAA
>CAZMUU010000072.1:5528-9145 GCA_964569215.1 uncultured Cytophagia bacterium | reverse complement strand
GCAATTGGGTATCCGTGGGACCGGGAGTCGCCTCCGGATGAAATTGCACACTCATAAAAGGTTTGTTCTTATGCCGTATACCTTCGTTGGTACCATCGTTGGCATTAACGAACCAGGGTTCCCATCCATCGGGTAAGGTGCGGCCGTCGACCGCATAACCGTGGTTCTGGGACGTGATATAACATCGCTTGGTGCCTACTTCAATACTGGGCTGATTTTGGCTGCGATGACCGAATTTTAATTTATAGGTATCAGCTCCCGCTGCCAGGGCCAGGATTTGATTGCCCATGCAAATTCCAAAGACAGGTTTGTCCCCCTCTAAAAGTGTGCGAACAATGTCCACTGTTTGCTGACAGCTCTTTGGATCGCCGGGTCCGTTGGAAATAACAACACCATCAAAAGATTCCCGGGTAAAATCATAATTCCAGGGCACCCGCCGCACGGTAATATCGAACTGCAGCAAGGAGCGAACAATGTTTTCCTTACTACCGCAATCAATCAAAACGATCTTTTTCCTACCGTTTCCGTATTCAAAAACGCCGTCAACACTGACTTTGGCCACAAGATTGACCTTGTTGGGATCGCTGTAGGGCACCTCTTCGTTGTGAAAAACGATGCGTCCCAGCATGGTTCCCTCTTCACGCAACCGTTTGGTCAACATTCGCGTATCGATGCCGAAAAGCGCCGGAATATTGTTTTGCGTTAACCACTCTCCCAGGCTTTTATTGGCACGCCAGTGATGATAGTGGCTGGAATATTCGGAAACGATTAATCCCTGAATGTGGATGCGTCCGGATTCAAAATTTTGAATGATATTGTTTTCAATGAATTGTTCAGGTACGCCATAATTGCCGATAAGCGGATAGGTTAAAACCAATATTTGACCCTCATAAGAGGGATCGGTCAAACTCTCCGGATATCCCATCATACCCGTATTAAAAACAACTTCTCCGGAAATGGATTGCCTGGCTGCAAAAGAAAATCCATTATACACAGAGCCGTCTTCCATTTCCAGACGAGCCTTGATCCTTTTCGCTTTCAATATTTACCTCCAGCTCTAGAAATAACAGGTGTTCGTTCATGACCACACTGCCCCTTATTCATCCGGGGAGGTCGGCTGATTTTCTTCAAACTCTGGAATTCGCGCAGGTAAAAACGGGACAGTACAGAATGTACTTTGCTCTTGATGAATATCAACAATCGATGATATTGTTAATCAACAATTGCTATATTATATAAAAAAATTAAAGAATTTGCAAGAATTTTTAAATAAATCAGGTTATATCAGCCGATTTAGTGCTTTTTCTGCAGGATGGTTTCGCATCCAAGAGTGAAAATTTCACGCAGGAGAGGAATATCCGGCAAGCGTAATGGTTTCCATCCATAACGATAACTAAAGACCGGCCGAATGAAAAATAGATCCCAAACCAAAATATCAAAAGAAAAAGAACCGACATAGTGCCGGAATCGGCGTAAAGAGAGTCCGTCGCGATAATTCCGGATGATATTTTGTATGTGATAATCGGGTTCTCCCGCCATCCTTCCCAGCCATTCGAGTCCTGCGGCCGGCAAATAGTGGAGAAAGGGAAGGTAGCGCAAAAAAGTGCGACCATTTTGTTGGTGCCCCGCAAACGGGGAAAACCGGGGTGGAAAGGTGATGTAAAGAAAGCCGCCGGGATTGAGCAGTTTATTCATGTTGGCGAACATTTTCTGCCGGTCGGGCACGTGTTCTATGACTTCACGAGCCACAATCAGATCATACGTACCGATCTGTTCACAAAAATCCGCATCGGTAATATCCCCGACATATAAATTGAGTTGCTCATTTTTCTCAAGTGCCAGATCGACTCTGGCCTTTTCGAGTTCAATACCGGCACATTGCATACCGGCACGTTGAAGTTGATCCAAAAATCCGGCTTCAGCACAACCGACCTCGAGGATGCGTAACCCTTTGAATCCGGGAATATTGTTGTGTAAAAATGGAATCAGGTAGGATTGCGCGAATCTCTTCTGCTCGTAATAGTGTTTTTCAGCCATATTTAACCATCAAACCGTATATCCGGCATCTTTGACGCGGGCTTTAACATTTTCAATAACGCTGTCAGAATCAACATCCAGATAGACTTTATGCGACTCGAGATCGACCTGGACATTTTTTGTCCCATCAACCGATTCGACAGCGTTTTTGACCGTACGCACACAGTGCCGGCAGGTCATTCCATCGACCGAAAATTCGTAACCAAAACGTTGTTTTTTATCCTGCATTTTAAAAAAGCGCTTCCTCAGTTTCATTCCGTAATAAAGCAAAAGCATGGTGGTAAGCAAAAGCGAGCCGAACACCTTCAGCCACGAGGGCAGCAATTGGTGCTGATGTGTGGTAATAATCCCACCAAAGCCATAACGGGCGGCAATAATATTTAGCAGATATCCCAGGCCCACGGCGACAGCGGCGATGGACACAAGATAGATGACGACCGCTTTTTTACCCAACACCTTAACGACAGCTGATATGGTTACAGCATTTGTTGCCGGTCCGGTAAGCAAAAACACGAGTCCCGCGCCGGGAGAAAGGCCTTTCATGATCAGCGAGGCTGCAATCGGTGTGGAAGCGGAGGCGCATACATACATCGGTATACCGGCAATGAGCATAAGCAACATGGAGAGCAAATTGCTATTCAAATATTTCAGGAAAAACCCATCCGGAATATAGTTCAAAAAATTCATCATATCACACGTTTATTCCATAATCAGGGTTTTGTTGCCGCTGAGATTTGCAATCAGATTCTGCAGGGCAACTTTATAAGCCAGAGGATTATGTTCCAAATCCGTTCGTTTGTGTTCGAAAATAATAGTCTCGACATCCTCATTATTAATTAATTCCGGTATCCCTATCACTGATTTTATAAACGAATTTGGCTTGACGAATATTCCCTCCGCACCTGCACGTACGACCTTGCCCTCTTTGGAAATCAACGCACCAATAAGCTGAACAACAGCCACGGGATCCTCCTGAGCTGTAAGCCAGGGTACGGCAACCCTGTAGCCGGTACCAATGCGAATTTCCTTATTCCCCTTCCAGTCCTTTTGGCTCACTTTATAGGCTCCGATTTCCAGCTTTATGCGTATGGTAAAATCCACATTTGCAGGAATGTATTCCTGCCACCAGGATGACCAGTTTCGGGATGGCTGTCTAACCAGGAGTACCATGGGCGTATTTTCATAATCCTTCTCTTCATCCCGCGAAATATCGAGAACCGAAAATACGTGACCAAACCTGATTTCCGGAGCTTCCTCTCGTCTGAATGGCGGCATTTCAACTCGTTCGAAAAACTGATTTCTGAAGAGATAAGCATTCAACGAATCCAGCAAAGGACTCAGAGAAGGAGAATACCAGTTTTCTTCCTGCGGTGCCACAATAGGGAAAACCTGAATAGAGTCCCCTGTCGCCGGAATCGGATCGCCAAAATTTTTAACATAGGGTGGATTTGAGATCGTCTTATGAGAGGCGGATTGCATGCTGCTGAGAATACCGGCACAGCCGGTCCAAAACAGGACAGTTGCAGTTATGAAACCAATTAATAAAACAATTACCGGTATTAAGAAATAAACAAAACTTG
>CAZMUU010000072.1:0-5518 GCA_964569215.1 uncultured Cytophagia bacterium | reverse complement strand
TCATTGCTTTCTCCTCGTTTACCTGTTTTTCGTCGATCTTTGTTCAGGAAATTCCATGCTCCTGCTTGTATTGTGCCCAGTTCCGTTTAAGATCGACAAAAGCTTTGAAATCGGGTTGAATGAGAAAGGGATTGTGCTGTTTCTCATGTGCAATGGTTGACTCTTGCATCGTACCATAATCATGTCCGGGAAACACTCGGGTTTCATTCGGCAGGTTCAGCAGTTTGTTGTGGAGCGAATCATACTCTTCCCGGGCCTCTTTTCCAAAATCGGTTCCGCCTACTTTACCGACAAAAAGAGTATCCCCCGTAAAGAGGGCATCATCGACGTGAATACAAATTGAATCCAGCGTATGACCGGGAGTGTGGATAACGCGAATCTCCAGATCACCCAATGGCAATGTCGCTCCGTCTGAAATGATCGTTCCGGTAAGCGGATCCTTGTCTTTGAATTTGAGCGGTTCTCGATGGGTCAGGCTCTTCGCCATTTCATTTCCGTTGGTATGGTCATAATGATCATGCGTGTTAAAAATATAGAGAATCTCAAAGCCCTGGTCCTCTGCTTCATCAACCAGCAGGCCTGCATTATAGCTGGGATCGATTAACGCAGCTTTAGCTCTCTTTTCATCCGCGATCAGGTATGAAAAGTTTCTGTCTCCCCCTGGTTTAAATTGTTTGATAAACACGGCTTTTCCTCTCTTGTGTTTTTAAGAACATTAATAAAAATACTTTTCTTTTACAATCAAAAAGAATAAAAAAAAGCGTTTTACCGGAGTAAAACGCTTTATCGTTCGGTTGGATTTGCCTAGAGACGTTTGATGATGTGAAACCCAAACTCGGTTTCAACAACATCGGAGACATTGCCTTTTTCAAGAGCAAAGGCGGCATCCTCGAATTTCTTTACCATTTGACCTTTGGCAAAATAACCCAAATCTCCGCCATTCCTTTTGCTCGGACAGTCGGAATAGAGTTTGGCCATTTCAGTAAAATCCGCTCCGTTTTCAAGTTCTTTTTGAATCTTTTCGGCTTGTGCAAGCGCTTCTTCTTTGCTTCGGGTCACGGTCGGGGCGGCGCGTTCCGCACCTTTGTAGGCAAGTAAAATATGGGCAGCATGAACCTGACCGGCAGGCTCGGTATCCGCTTCCGTTTTCAAAACCTGGGACTGACTTGAATCTTCTGCAGGAGATTGTTTTTTATCTCCGCAAGCTCCCAGCACCAGTAATAACGATAATGCGAGCAACAATGTGCCTGTAAAAAGGCGTTTCATCATGGTCTCCTCCTTGAGCGTTTAAGAGTTATTGTGGTTTAAAGCAAGGTTAATATTTATTAGGCAACGATATAAATATTAAATAGTTCCGCTGAAATTTCAATTTGGCATTGCAAAATATATATTTTTTTCATATATATCAAGATATTCGTTTCAATCATCAGGAAACAAAAGTTTTGATGCACACGTATAATGGGTATCACTCCTGATCTTTTCAACAATAAACGTTCAGGTATCGTTTTATGGTTACAGATCCCCCCAAACATCCGACCCGATCATCCTATCTGGACCGTCATCCCAATATCACCCGATTGATTCTTGGTTTATTTATCGTATTTTTATTCGGATTCTCCATATATAATTTTTTGCGTTATTCCGCGACACCGACGGATGAAAATTGGTTTACGGATGTACCCTCACATCTGGTGATCTGGAATACATTTCCTGCAGCACTGGAGCTTCAGGATTCGAAAATACAAAAATCCCGGGTAAAACCGGAACACAGAACCGCACCCGGAGATTCCGTTCATGCAGGTGATCTGTTATTAAAACTGGAGAACCGTTATGTCTACTCAGCGGCTGCAGCTATGCAGCAAATCGGCGCCGCTGCAGGGGATTCCATCGACTTGCTCGTCTTTAGACCTGCCTCCGGCTATTATCTCCAATACAAGGCTGCGAAACAAGCGATATCGGATAGTTTCGTAACCCATTTTAAATCCATGGCCTGGGTTTTTGATGTCATTGAAAAAGGGGCATCCGACCGCGCCGGCATGAGAGCGGGCGATATTATTCTGGAAATCAATGGTGAAACATTTAAAGATCTTTTTGCAGCAGACAGAATATTGCGCAGTGGTCGCAGCGGCAAGATTATCAATTATAAAATTCTGCGTCAAAATCAGATTTTCATCATGCCGGTCAGACTGGCGCGTTACGGCATTGAATTCAATTTAATGATTTTTGTCCTTTGCGGTTGGATCTATATGCTTTTCGGTGCCTTTTTGATTCTGAGCCGTCCACAACTAAAAGCCGCCCGCCTTCTGGGAAGCTCAATGGTCATGATCGGCTGCTTTATGACACTGATTCTTATTTTACGCGAATTTATTGTCGATGACTATGTCTATTTGCGACAGCTGATTATGTATTTTACCCTCTATTTCGGTGTCGCCCTCTGGATCCATACGCATTTCTATTTTCCGGTGGAGAGCCCGGAACTGTTGCGAAAACGACGGCTTCGTCTGATTCCCTATGGGTTCGCGCTTGTCTCCTTTATTCTCTCCATCCCGCCCAGGGCGGACCCCCGCTTTTATCTCGGTGTGGTGATACCCATGCTATATTTTATTGTTCTACGAATTATATATAAAAAGAAACAAAATCCCGAGCATAAAAAACTGGTTAAACCGATCAAATGGGCCGGCTATGTTGCCGTTCTGTTCTCTGTTATCCTCTTGTTTCTGACGTTTAACAGATATGAAACCGTAAAGATGGGGTATATCGGTATTCCTCTGTTATTGTTACCGATTTCCTATCTTTATACCATTGGCCGTTATCGCCTGTTAAATCTGGACTTGCGTATTCGCCGAAATATTCAGTATACCTTTGTCTCCACACTGTGGATTACGCTGCTGATGGTATTTTTCTTTGTCTCGCTCTCCATTTTAAAACAGATCTCTTTTGATATACCCAACATCCATTTTTCCGGTACCACCATAGAAATCATCGACTCACCAATTGGAGTGGAAGAACAACACAGAGAGGAAAAATGGGTCGTCATGCTATTTGCTATCCTCATGGCCTTTCTCTTTTTGCAAGTCGGTCGGTATGGAAAAAAATTAATAGACCAAAAATACTACCGGGTTCATTACAATTACCGTGATGCCATAGATACCCTTTCACGAATGACCTCGGGGCAGCTCAATATAACCGTTTTGGCACAAAATTTTGTCGATCGCGTGGCAAATTTGATGCACCTCAAAAAGGCCTGCCTCTTGCTTTTTCGCGACCATAAAGTCATATCATGCTGTCAAGCTTATCACGCTTTTAACAAAGAGTGGCATGAAACCTGTCTCACCCTCAGTCCGGAGTTATATACCAATCTCTCCAGACGCCGGATGGACCATGCCGTGCTTGTAGACTATATGCCGACCGGCTTGAAACAGCCGCTACAGGATCAGGGATTCCGCCAGGTCATTCCGATTCATAATAACAACACCTTAATCGGAGCGTTGCTGGCCGGTGAAAAACGCTCTGAAACACCTTTTGATCAGGAAGACCTCGAGTTTCTCAATACAGCTGCCTCCCAGGCGTCCACCACCATTGTGAATTCATACCTCTATGCTGATCTTGCCGAAAAAGAGAGGCTCAAGCATGAGTTGAGTATAGCCAGGCGCATTCAAACCTCCTCCCTGCCGCAGACCATACCGTTTGTTAAAAACCTCGATATTTCCGGCATTACCTTCCCGGCTCTTGAAGTCGGGGGCGATTATTATGATTTTCTAAACGGAAATCCCGGGAGTCTTATGGTTATTCTGGGAGACGTCAGCGGTAAAGGTATTTCCGCTGCTCTCTACATGGCAAAAGTGCAGGGTGTTTTCCGCTCTCTGTATGGTTTCAAACTCTCCCCGTCAGAACTTTTTCTGCGCGCCAATGATATTCTTTGCCGGGATTTTGAAAAATCATCGTTCGCCACCGCTATCGGAGCCACTTTTTATACCGAAGAAAAAAAAATGATATTGGCAAGAGCGGGCCACTTACCGCTATATTATTTCAATAGCCGGAAAGGCTTGCTCGAGCAATTAACGCCAGGAGGTATCGGGCTCGGTCTTGACAGGAAAGGTCTCTTTGCCAAAAAACTCGAAGAACAAACCATCCACTATCAACAAGGTGATATTTTTATTTTTATCTCGGATGGCATTACCGAAGCAAGAAATAGCGAGAATACAGAGTTTGGCGAAGAGCAGGTTTTCAAACCGGAATGGATCAATATGAATGCCAGGAGCATTCGGGATCATATTATGGAGGCGGTCAATGGTTTTGTCGGTGACAGGGAACAACTGGACGATCAAACCATTGTGGTCGTCAAGGCAAACTGATAAAATCCGGATAATGACGATTTAGCTGATAGCGGAAAAACCTTCCCAACCCTCATCCCAAAAGCCTATCCTGCAGAAAGCGGATATTTAATCAGAGGTCTATTGCAAAATCTCACGCATTGTACGCTGTAAAATTCAAGTAAAGAACATTCTTCGGTCACACCGTTCAGGAGAAATGATCAAACAACCGCTATCAATCTTTACTCTCATCCAACCCCAGAGCCCGGTCACTGAGAAACATATGTTTGATTAAAATCGCTTCAGGCATTCCGCCGTGAAGCAAAAAACTGGCATGATCGAGTTTATGACCCGACGTTTCCGCAAAAGGGACGGCTGCACACAAGCCTATGCCGGCAGCACGAATGGAAATGGTTCCGGATTCACTATCCTCAAAACCAATGACGCGATCGAATTCCGCTTTTTCGATGCCCAACCTGAACAGGGCAAGACTGTAAAGATCCCGGTGCGGCTTTAAACGAAGCTCGCTGGAATCACTGGCGGTAATGACGGCATCAAAAAAGCGTTCATAAGATGAAAATGCATCCAGCAGATTTGAGCGCGTGTTTTCGCATAGCGGCCAATCGGTAATTTTTTTTCGGATCACGCGAAAAACCTGTTTCAAGACAATATCCGCTTCGTAAGCGATAGAGGAGGTCACCACAGCAACTTTAACCGGTGACTGCTGAAAATAGCGTCCGATAAGGGGCAAATAACGCCTGTGCTGTTCGATCTCGGCTTTGCTATATCCTTCCCGGGATTGCCCCCGCAAATGGCTCGATAACTCGTCGTAAAACAAGGATAGATCCTCACCCAGCAATCCCTTGATCATCGCCAAATAAATGGCTATGCCGGGCATCGGTTCAATCAGACTATCAGGAGAAAACCCTTTCATCGCTTTAATCCGGTCATACGCTTCCCTGTCGATGTCGTCCAGGATTTCATGATAAATCCGGTAATAAACATCAATAGCGGCGCGTACGCTGTCATTAAAACTCTGCAAGTCGAATCGACCGATATAGCTCTGCGATAACTTTATAAAATCGGGATGCTTTACCGTCTCTTCCAAAGTGCGGTTTTGATCCTGCAACAGTGCGAATGCCGGATGTTGCATGAGATCCGCACAATTAAAGTGAACCAGATTACTCTCTACCTCTTTTTTTCTG
>CAZMUU010000071.1:12417-13833 GCA_964569215.1 uncultured Cytophagia bacterium | reverse complement strand
GGCTGGTATATGGGTCATCCTATTGCGGTAGCGTTAAAAAACTCATGTTTACCGTCATGAATTATTATTTGCCGCAGGTAAACATTTTACCCTTGCATTGTTCTGCAAATGAGAATACACAAGGGGAGCTTGCTCTTTTCCTCGGCTTGTCCGGTACCGGAAAAACCACACTTTCGACGGATCCGAAACGCGCTCTTCTGGGAGATGATGAACATGGCTGGAGCAATAACGGGATCGCCAATTTTGAATTCGGCTGTTACGCAAAGCTGATCGATCTGGACTCGAGGAAAGAGCCTGAAATTTATAATGCCGTTTTTCACCGGGATGAATTTACAAAACACGGCGCCATCGTTGAGAATGCAATGATGTTTCCCAATGGTGAATTTGATTTGAGCGATGATCGTTTTACGCCGAACAGCCGTGCCTCTTATCCCTTGTCTTTTTTAACCAATATAAAATTATCATCGACCGGCCCACATCCGAAAACCATTATTTTTTTAACTGCGGATGCAAATGGTGTTTTGCCTCCGGTTGCCAGGCTCTCGAGCGATCAGGCAATGCTTTGGTTTTTAATGGGCTATACCAGCAAGTTGGCGGGAACGGAAACCGGCATTATTGAACCCATATCCACCTTTAGCCGTTTTTTCGGGCAGCCGTTTATGCCTTGTCTCCCCGATGTTTATGCCGCTTTGCTGGGCAAGCGTTTGAAAAAGCACGGAACGCAGGTTTATCTGATCAATACGGGTTGGTCGGGCGGACCGTACGGGGAAGGCAAGCGCATGGACATTCATTTAACCCGGGTTTTGGTCAATGCCGCTTTGGACGGGACACTTGAGAATGTTCAATACAAACACGATTTACTTTTCCATCTCGATGTACCTCAAATATGCCCCGGTGTGCCTGAAAAGATGCTCGATCCGATCATGACCTGGAAAGACAAACAAGCCTACGAGGAGAGAGCCCGTAAACTGGCGGATGACTTTAGCCGTCATTTTGATCAGGCCTATGGAAACAAGAATATTGATGCAAAGGTACGGGCGCAATGTCCGGCCAAGTAATCTTTTTTTTAGAAGGGATTTATCCGACTGAACGCAATAAACCAAGGAGGAATTATGCGTGAAATACAAGCTGGTGAGATCACTGAAAAAGTAGCGCAACTCTGTTTTGATGCCAATTATCAATTGGGTGAAGATGTGGCCCAGGCGCTGAAAAATGCCCTGAACACGGAAGAGTCGCCTACGGGTAAAGCCATATTGTCACAATTGGTCGAGAATGCTGAAATCGCTGCGGAAGGGGTTTTCCCAATTTGTCAGGATACCGGTTTTTCCGTTTTCTTTTTAGAACTTGGGCAAGACGTTCATATTGTTGGGGGTGAACTGAATGAAGCGATTACCGAAGGTGTCCGTAAAGGGTATG
>CAZMUU010000071.1:0-12407 GCA_964569215.1 uncultured Cytophagia bacterium | reverse complement strand
GGGTATGGAGAGGGATACCTGCGAAAATCAATCGTGGAAGATCCGCTTCGACGGGTAAACACCAAGGATAACACCCCTCCGATTATTTGGACCGATATTGTGCCGGGCGATGCATTGAAAATTACCCTGGCACCCAAAGGCGGCGGCAGTGAAAACATGAGTGAAGTTGCCATGTTGAAACCGGCGGATGGCGAAGACGGCGTTAAAAATTTCGTTGTTGATAAAGTGAGCCGTTCCGGTGGTAATCCGTGTCCCCCCATTGTCGTTGGTGTTGGAATTGGAGGAACCTTTGAGAAAGTTGCCAATTTAGCCAAAAAAGCGCTTTTACGACCTGTCGGTAGCAGAAATCCGGATCCCTATTATGCCGAGATGGAAGAGGCGTTACTCGAACGCGTCAACAAGCTGGGTATCGGGCCCCAGGGGCTTGGCGGACGAACCACCGCACTGGATGTCCATGTCGAGGTGTTTCCCTGCCATATCGCCTCGTTACCGGCCGCTGTTAATATCCAATGTCATGCAGACAGACATAAAAGTGTTGTACTATAAGGGAGGAATTCAATAATGGCTGATGCGATTAAAATAACCGCTCCGTTAAGCAAGGATCAGGTTGAAAAATTACACGCCGGCGACAGTGTCCTGATAACCGGTGTTATTTATACGGCTCGTGATGCCGCTCACAAGAAATTGGTGGAATTGCTCGATAAGAATGAAGAGTTGCCTCTGGACCTGGCCAACCAATTGATCTATTATGTCGGTCCCAGTCCTGCCCGTCCGGGACAAGTCATCGGTTCAGCAGGTCCGACCACCAGCGGCCGAATGGATCCCTATGCCCCCAGGATTCTGCAGGCAGGATCCAGCGGCATGATCGGCAAAGGCGAAATGGGTGCCAATGTGGCTGAGGCGCTCAAGGAATATAAAGGGGTCTATTTTGCTGCTGTAGGCGGTGCCGCCGCTCTCATTGCCAAGTCGATTAAAAAATCAACTGTGGTTGCCTATGAAGAGTTGGGGGCGGAAGCGATTCGAAAGCTGGAGGTCGAGGATTTTCCTGCAATTGTAGCTCAGGATGCGCATGGTGGCAATAGTTATGTTGAAGGCCGTGAAAATTTTGCAAAATAACTATAATTTTTAAGGTGGAAACGACTCTGGGGAAGAGTCGTTTCCTATAAAGGACGAATGGCGGGGGGAAGAATGGAGTAAGTGGATAACACTGGTGAAATATACCCACGCCTTGTAATCTCATTATAAAGCCTGTGTAACCAGATTGTAAAGAATAACAGAACACCGATTATAAAACAAAAAGGCCGCTAACAATAAATGTCGGCGGCCTTTTTTGTCAGATAGTATATTTTATTGTTGAAACAGGGCCTCATTCAACCGGGCATTGATGGTGCAGTTGTTCACCACCACCTCGGAAGCTTTTTCCCCTTTTTCCAGGGTAATAACTTTAAAGGGAAGCAGGATACCTTCAACTTTTCGGTAATCACTATAGCGTTCCTCCACTTCGGTCGGACCCTGCTGTCCTATTGTTTTATATTTTAGCCCCAGGGGCAGCATCTCCTGCCGGGAGAGATAGAGATGAAAGCTCATATCCTCATCGCTGATCAGCAACGCTTCCGCATCTTCTCCGGCAAATGTTGTTGACCCGAGATGCTGGAACGAAAGAGAATCGATCGACTGGCAGATACCGATGATATCGTGAAAAAGACCTTCCTGCAGATTTTTCTTGATGGCAGTCGGAGCGGATGCCGTGCCTTGAGGGGATACCATCCAGGCTTTTTCCCCGCTCAGAACCATTTGCATTTCACCTCCCGGTGTCTGCATGTTAAAATGCACTTTGTCCGGAAACACAACCGTTGTAGTAACCCCGAGTTCCATTTCACCCATGGGAGTTGTTTGTGTCAGGGTAACATCGCTGACAATGTTTTCAACCTGTTTGATGCTATTCAGGCCCCCGACTGCTTCTGCCATCGACAGGATCAGGGATTTCCCTTTTTCCATATCTGCGGCACTCGCTTGGGGTTTTTCCTCTTTCGGTGTGGAAATGGCAATATCGATCTCGTTTACCGTTCCGAGTTCAGAAAGTGGAGTGTCAAAATCCGCCGGGTTTCCGACCACGAGAATCTGCACATTTTGCGGATGCAGATATTTTTTGGCTACTCTGAGAATATCTTCGCGGGTCACCTTTTCTACACCCTCTTTGATTCTTTGATTAAAATCGAGAGGATAATCAAAGTAGGCATAGGTAAGCACACGGTTAACGATTTTGCTTTTTCTATCGAAATTGAAGACATATGAATTCAGATATTGATCTTTGGCTTTTTTGAGTTCTTTTTCAGTCACCAACTCCCGGGTCATTTTTTCAATCTCTTCGAGCATAATGCGTATAGCGTATACCGTAGAAGCCGATTTGGTTTGGGCCATGACACGAAAGATACCCTCGTGATCGTATTCTGCATCATAGTAAGCAGAAGCGCTGTAAGCAAGCCCTTCATCGGTACGAACCCGTTTGAAAATGCGGTCAAAGCCCATAATACTGTTCATGACCACCAGCACCGGATAATCCGGATCGTCTTTGCGACCGCCGATATGACCAAGCTGCACCCAGGATTGGTCTGCATCCTCTTTTTTTACCAAATTTACGCTATATTTGTATTCGTAAGCGGGCTGGGGAACAGCCGGAATCTGTAACGGGGCTTTTTCCCAGGACTTAAAAGTCGCATCGACTTTTTCCATTAATTCATCGATATCAAAGTCGCCCCAGGCGGCCAGCAGCATGTTATTGGGGTGGAAATAGTGCTGATGGAATTCGATGATATCCTCTCTTGTAATGGCGTCCACGGTTGCATATTCCGGATGACGGGCATAGGGACTTTTTTTGCCATAAATCAGCTTTTGAAATTCGCGCAAAGAGATGTTACCGATTTCGTCGTTCCGTCTGGAAATAGATGTTTTCATCTGTATTTTGGCCAGATCGATTTTTTCCTGATCAAATGCGGGATTCATCAGGATATCGGCGAGAACCTGGAGACCGGTGTAGATGTCTTCTTTCAACAGTGTCACTGAAGCATATCCATATGAATTGCCGATTCCGGTTTCAACCGAGGCCGCGAGGGATTCGAGCAACGCATCCAATTCATCGCCATTGCGGCTTTCGGTGCCGCCGGTTCTCATGACCTCACCGGTGATTTGTGCCAGGCCGATTTTGTCGGCCGGTTCGAAACGGGAACCGATATTGAACATGGCCCGTAGCGAGATAGTGGGGTAGGTGTGATCCTCAACCAGATATAGCGTCATGCCATTATCGAGAACCCATGTTTTAATATTGGGTGCCTGAATTTTATGGAGCTTGGGAAAATCAAAATTATCCTTAGGGCTTTTTTGGGCAGCACAAAAGCCGGTTATTAAGATCAGATATATAAAAAATGCAAATTTCTTCATCGTGATATCCTTTCCTGCAATTGGTTATATCGACTTTTCAGGAATCAATTCTCCGACGGTTCTGTTTTTCTTGATCAGGTATTCTCGTGCAACGCGCTGAATGTCTTCAGCGGTTACGGCGTTGATCTGATCGATCTCATCAAAAAGATCACGCCAGTCTCCGTATAATACTTCACTATTGGTTAAAAGACGCGCCATATTGGCATTGGATTTCATCGCATCAAAAAGATTCTTGCGGTAACTGCGTTTGAATTTTTGTAATTCAAGGTCGGTCACTTTTTCAGTTTGCATTTTTACTATCTCTTTATCGATTGCTTTGAGACACTCTTCATTGCTGTGATCTTTTGACGGCATGGCAAATACAGCGAAAAGATTGGCATATTTAGAGCCTGGGAAGCCATTAAAACTGCCGGTCTGGGCGGCGATTTTTTCTTCTTTCACCAGGGTTGTATAGATTCGGCTGGAGCGGCCCTGTCCGAGTATATTGGCCAGTGCCTCCAGCGGTGCGTCATCCGGATGGTCGGCTGCCGGACGGTGATAGCCTGCAATAACCAATGGCTGTGATTGCGCCTCTACATAAAAATGCTTTTCTCCCTGTTGTGTGGGTTCTGTGGTACGAACCGGCTCGGGTTTGGCACCACCGGGTATCCGGCCCCAGTAGACTTTTGCCAGCTTTCTTACTTTTTCTGTGTCTACATCTCCGACGATACCGATGACCATGTTACTCGGGATATAATAGGTCTCAAAATAGTCTACGACATCCGAGCGTTGGATGCGTTGGAGGTCGGACATGTGGCCGACAACAGGGTGTTTGTAAGGATGAGCTTTAAAGGCGACGGCAAAAAATTCTTCCAGCAGCTTTCCGATAGGCGTGTTATCCGTGCGCAGCCGCCGCTCTTCCATGACCACATCTTTTTCTTTGTAAAATTCCCGAAATACCGGATTGAGAAAGCGGTCAGATTCCGCTGCCATCCAAAATTCCAGCCGGTTTGAGGGAAAGCTGTGTATATATTGGGTTGCGTCATTGCTTGTGTATGCATTAACGCCGGCATCACCCTCTCTTCGCATCAGATCGATAAATTCGTTATTGACGACAAGCTCCTTGGCTGCCAGGCGTTTTTCTTCGAATTTTTCTTCCAGGGCTTCGAGTTTCATTGAATCAGTCTCGGGAGCCATTTTCAGCTGCCACATTTGATTGTAGAGGCGATCCAGTTCGTTTAAAATCACCCTTTCTTTGTCATAGTCCGTGGTACCGACGGTTTTGGTGCCTTTAAATGCCATGTGTTCCAGTAGATGGGAGATGCCGGTGATTCCATAGGTTTCATTCGCTGCGCCCACATCCGCATAGGTGTGGAATGAAACAACAGGGGCATCATGCCGTTCGAGAACGATAAAGTGCAGACCATTATCCAGTGTAAATTCCTGAACTTTTGCTTTTATGCTCTGGAGCGTTTGACAGTTTGTCGATTGCACGCCTATAAAGATGTACAATATTAAAAGCAGGGAAATACTTTTTTTGAACATATTATCTCTCCTGTGATTTATGAACAGATTCTTTTATTGTCTCAAAATATCAACCCGTTCTGGTCACTTGATCAATCCCGGTTAGACGGTTGGATCAGGTGGTTTGGGTATATCCGGGTTGGGTTTCCACTCTTTAATTTCCTCTGTTTCCCGCCGGGCCGGCGATTTTTTTCTTTTGTCATATTGTTTGAAAAACATATCTCTTTTCAAAAGCTGAATAGCCATCGCCGGGTCCACGCCCTTGGGACAGGCATCCGAACAGGCACCGGCAAAATGGCATCTCCAGACACCATGACGGGAAAAGAGCTCTTGTTCGCGTTCTTCGGCGCCTTCGTCGCGGCTATCCGAAACATAGCGCCAACCCTGTGCCAGCGCCATGGGGCCGGTAAAACGCTCATCCGTGGCGCAGGTGGGGCAAGCTGCCAGACAAATTCCGCATTTAATACAGTAGGCAAACTGAATATAGTTGGCGAGTTCTTCGGGTGACTGAAAAAATTCGTTTTTGGGGTTATCCAGCTCTTCTGCTTTTTTTCGGATAAGGTAGGGCTTGATGCTGCGGTGCTTTTCGAAAAAATCTTCAAAGTCAGGTACGAGGTCCTTGATAATTGCGAAATTGGGTAAGGGTTTAATCACCAGTTTTTTCGTGTTGATATGCATAATCTGATTGTTACAGGCAAGCCGTGCTCTGCCATTAATGAACATCGCACAGGAACCACAAACCCCCATTCTGCATGAAGATCGCCAGGCCAGAGTGTTATCCAGATTTTCCTTGATCCAGTTGAGCCCATCAAGGACGGTCATTCCCTTTGTGACCTTAACAGTGTATTCTTCAAGCCGGGGTTTTTTGTCTGTTTCCGGGTTGTAGCGCAAAACCTCAAAAATAACTTTATTTGCCGCTTCTTTTGTTTGTTTGGAATTCTCCATTTTTAAACCTCCCCGTTCAAGAATACAAAGATAGCCGCATAGGTACCGTATATAAACAATCCCAATCCAACAACAATAAATATCCGGTTGATGATGGTCTCCCATCCCTTTTTTAAAGTCAGCTCGAACAGAATATTTCGCATGCCGTAAAGTCCGTGATACAGAGCTGCACCCAGCAAAATGATATAGGTCAACATAAAAAAGGCTTGTTGGCTGCGTTCAAAAACAATGGTGGCGTCGATGGCTTTGCCATGCCCCACTCCGATTGCCAGTAAAATGTCATCCAGGTGCATGATGACCATATGTAAACCGAGTAAAAAGAATACGACAGCACCGGCAAGCATATGCCAGCGCCATAATGTTGATTCTCGCATAGCTATTCTCCCAATATATAAAAGTCCAAACCTCCAACAACGATAAACAGAGCTGCCAGTATCATTAAAACGATCAACCAGGGACGCTGATGATGAATCGACGTTTTATAGGGAAATACCGGTCTGGCGGGTTTTCCGATGAGGAATCCCAGCTCGCTGAAAAATAATCGCAATCCGTTCAGGGCATGAAAGGCAAAAGCAGCAAAAACGAGGTATTCTCCAAACTTGAAGAGCGGCGTTTCAAAAAAGGACATGGTGCTGTGCCATTTTTCCGGGCCACCCACCCGGGAACCGGTTACGAAAATATGCAGGATAAAATATACAAGAATACCGATACCGCTTATTCTGTGAATGATATAGGCATATCGTTCCACCACATAGCGGCCGCCGCAAACCCAGCCTCGTATACCCAGTTTATTTTTTGGTGTAGATGCCATATCTTGTCTCCAATTTAGGTCTTGGTTTTTCCCGTTTTAATATTTTCTTTCTACCGGTTTCCAGGTGGTGATGTTTACCGGTTTATAATCGAGTTTGGGGCCATCCGGGTCATAGGTCGCCAGGGTGTGCCTGAGCCAGTTGTCGTCATCGCGTTTTGGATAGTCGCGCCGGGCATGTGCCCCTCTGGATTCGGTTCTTTGAACGGCCCCGGTGACCATCACTTCAGCAAGGTCGAGCAGATTTTCCAGTTCCAAAGCATGAACGAGATTGGTGTTATAGGATCTGCTTTTGTCCTCAATATGAATGTGCTGGAACCGTTTTTTCAATGTTTTGATTTTATCCAGCGCTTTTTGTAATTCTTCTCCGGTTCGAAAGACGCCGACATACTGATCCATGGTGGATCGCAACTCTCTTCGAATTGCATAAAGATCTTCTTTGCCGTTGCGCTGCAACATATCGCTGAAAACTCTTTCTTCTTCCGCCTGCATCTGTTTTTCCGCCAGCGGTGGCAGGTCTGCGGTTTCGCGGCAATATTTGGCGGTCTCCTCGCCGGTTATTTTTCCCCACACCAGGCACTCTGCAGTTGAATTGCTGCCGAGCCGGTTGGCACCGTGCATGCTGACACAGGCGGCTTCGCCGGCAACCCATATTCCTTTTGTCCTGGTGGCGCCCTTGATGTCGGTTTCAATGCCTCCCATCGAATAGTGCGCGACCGGGCGGCAGGGGATGGGTTCGTCGATCGGGTCCAGATCGTTGAATTCTATACAGACTTCGCGGATTAAGGGAAGGCGTTCGTTGATTCGATCCGCTCCCAGGTGTCTGAGATCGAGATGAACATAATCGAGGCCATCCGGTCCTTTAAATCCCCTTCCTTCTTCAATTTCTGTCATTTCAGAACGGGAGATAAGATCCCGCGGCGCCAGTTCCATCCGTTCGGGAGCATACCGGGACATAAAGCGATCGCCTTTGTTGTTGACCAGGTAGCCGTTTTCACCACGGCACGCTTCGGTGATAAGGATACCGGAAGGCACCAGGCCGGTGGGATGGAATTGAACGAATTCCATATCCTCCAGAGCCATACCGGCGCGATAGGCCATGGCCATACCATCCCCGGTGACGGTCTGCGAATAGGTGGTAAAGCCGAACAAGGTTCCGCCGCCGCCGGCAGCGATAATCAGGGCTTTGGCACGGATCAACATGACTTTTCCCGTGGTCATATTGATAGTGGCCAGCCCGCGAAATTCATTCTTCTCCGTCAGGATGGCGGTTACAAAGTGCTCATTGTAATGTTTAATGGTGGTATACTTGTTCAGGGTGTCGTATAGCGTTTGCAGCTCGAAAAAACCGGTTTTGTCTGCGGCCAGAACCGTTCTTGGAAAGCTATGACCACCAAAAGGGCGCTGGGCAATGCGTCCATCCTCGCGTCGGGTCCAGGGAATTCCCCAATGATCGAGTTGCAGGATTTCAGCCGGCATGCTCCTGACAAACAGCTCTACGGCATCCTGGTCGGCGAGGAAATCACTTCCTTTAACCGTATCCCAGGCATGCAGTTCAAAACTATCGCCTTCTTCCGGCCGCATCATGGCGGCAGTACCGCCTTCAGCAGCCACCGAATGCGCCCGCATCATTTGATTTTTGGTCAGTACGGCAATGTCAAGTTTCCCTTTTGTCAGGCGGGAAGCTTCGATCGCTGCGCGCAATCCTGCCAGGCCGGCGCCCAGAATAACGATATCATGATCTAATACATCTGACATTCGCATTCTCCACTCTTTAAGGTTTGATTTTGGTTGTATGTTTTGAAAGGTTTTGTCTTCGAAAATGCAGGGATAAAGAAAGAAGGTGCGCTCGTGTAGGTCATCGCTCCCTCGGGAGATATTGCTTAAAATGATTTGTCTAATGAGTAGAGTTTCATTACAGCAGTGCTAAAATATCAAACTCAAATTTGTAAATCAAGTAAAATTTAAATAATTTAGGTTTGCTGTGAAATTGAAAATATCTTGATTCTTCATTGAGCTTTGTGTATACTGTATGAGTAAATTTCATCCATATTTAGCCGGAATGAGCTTGTGGATATTTATATCGAAAGAATTTTACGACGCGCCCGTTTTTTGGGCAATCACCATCGCAAATATATATTCTTTGTCGAGACTCATATCGATAAGCTGATGGCCCGTCTCGAACAGGCTATGATTATCGACCAGGTTCACTTGTGGGCAAGCGCACGGGACTATAAAAAAGAGATGCATACGATTGCCACTGTGGGTACCTCTCTGGAAGAAAAGCAAAACGATCTGGCGTGTTATTTTGCGCTGCAATTTTTGCAGATGAATCTGAGCGCGATTGATATCCTGATGCTGGACCTTACCACCAATCCGAACCGCTATGCGGTATACAAGCAGTTTATGCTTCGGGTCGGACATGATTTTCGGCGTCTGACGGCAGCTTATATGGAGCAGCTGCTTGATTTATATCTGCCGGAAGAAAAATCGCCAGAGTTTGTTTTTCTCGGTGTCGGTACGCGTTCTGATCAGGATGATATCGATATCGGTGTTGTAGACAGCGGCGCCGAAGGCCGAGAGGTTCTCAATAAAGCGGTCAGCCGCATGAACCGAGAAATGTTCAAGCGCGCGATCAGCCTTCACTTTCATCTCTCCGAACACGTCGGCAGTCCGAGCTCTTTCTCTGCTTCTATTGATGAATATTGTCAACTTTTGGAGAATGAAATCCATGATTTTGTCATCATCACAGAAATGTTGGGCGCTGCCAAAATCCTCGGAAGTCGCAAGCTCTTCAATGAATTTCATCGCCGGGTGACGCTGCGTTATAATTATATTCCCCAGGACAGCAGCCCGAGTAAATATCATGAAGGTTATTTGCGCGGTATTATCGGTGAGGCGCGTTCCTTTGTTTTGCGCGAATTATCCCGGGACCGTATCAGTCCCAAAGGAGATGGTTTGCGCATGATCAAAGCCGGGCTCTATGCCGCCAAAACGATTTTTAATCTCAGACAGGTCAATTCCTGGGCCATCATTCAGTCATTAAAGCGAAACGATAAAAAACGGGCAGCCTATTATGATCAGATTGAAGAGCCCCTGACCTTTTTGGAGATTTTTCGCTATCTCTATCAAATGCTCATCGCCCAGGAAGAAGAGATTTATCTCAATCATCCGGCAGTCAGCAATAACCTGGCCATGGTTGCTGAAACCATGGGCTACAAAGCTATAGGGGCTGCTTCAGCCACCGATTTTTTACTGACAGATTATTACAAGAGTGTTCGCCAGGCAAAAGAGACGGTCAAGACGCTTTTACCCGCAACCATTACGCACCTGTCCCATATTACTATCTTTGGTAAAATATTGCGTCATAAAAAAGTAACCGAGGCTGGTGAAAAGCGGATCGGCAATCTGGCCAAGCGTTTTCTCAAAGAGGCCCGATTTTTCAAGGGGACAAAATTCTGGGATGATATTATCGATGTCCTCGAACGCAAAGATGGCCGTATTTTGATCCGGCTGGCAAATCATATGAGCATTCTTCGCGACGCAGAAAAAGAACGGGTAATCGGTGAACTTATCGAATGGGGCCGGAATTCATTTATCGGCATGTTTCAATTTATCGCTTTGTTGTATAAATATAAAAACCGCATACCCGATTCGAATTTATTCGCCCTGATCAATGAACGTTTTTTCAACAGTTATCGTGGCACCAGTGAAGAAGCACAGCGCATGAGCATCGTCTTCAGGCATTATCCCAAACTCATCCATGACTATATCTCTCTGTTAAGCGACGTTCAGCAACGAAAATTGTACAAGTGGCTCAATAAACGCTTCAGCGATCGCGAACTGTTGCCGGCGCGAAACCGTTTGCTCTATCTGATCAAGCTCCATTACGGCACCAGCCGATACTTTAAACGGGTGATGAACAGAGTGTTGGGCAAACATCCGGACTATCTCGAGTATCTGGATGATCCGCACCGATTGTCCCTGATCGGTAAGGGACATCTTGCCGAAGTCGAACGGGCACAGAATATTAAACAAAAACTGCAAAATCTGGTCATCTATTATGACTTTGAATTTTTTCGCGTCTGCCTGAGTGCTCTAAGCGATACCCCTCCCCAAACCATAGCAATGGAATTTACCGAATTTACCGATACCTACCTGCGCATGCTTTTTGATACCTGCAAACAGGAAATAGATGACCGTTACGAGACCAGCATCAAGACCAAAGACTTGCTGGGCATTTTTGTTACCGGTGGCCATGGCCATATGCTTGCGTTTGATGATGACTATGATCTGATCATACTGCTCAACTCCTCTGATTCCGAAATTCTGGACTATGCCACCAAAATTATCAGCCGAATGCACACGGAAATCGTTAAATGCGGTATTATGCCGCATTATCGTCTCTCAGATTATTCCGGTTCCTATATCTGTACCTTTTTGCAATTGCGCCAGCTTTTAAATTCTCCCGGTGTTGATCGCTTTGTCGACAAGTCGCAGTTGCTCGGCGCCCGCATGGTGGTGGGAAGCACGGTTTTACAGCAGGAATTTGTCAATACCTTTATTCAACCCTATATTTATGATGATCGTAAAAATTATATCCAGGAGCTGATACACGATATCTATGAGCGGCATCGATCCTTTGAAAAGGATACGCCCGAATTTATCAATCTCAAGGAAGGCCCCGGCGGGTTGCGCGATATTGAAATGTTTTTATTGATCTGCCGGGCTCTGTTTAAGGTGTCCGAGCATTCGAATTATAAATTATTCATTCAACTATCCACGCTGGTGCCCGAGTTTGCCCACAGCTTTCAGATGTTTTATCGGAATTATGAATTTCTGCGGAAAATTCGTGATCTGAATCGCCTGATACTTTCCGCCGGTGACTATATCAATGTGCCCTATGTTGAAATGCTCAGTCAGAATATGATTACAGCTTCGCCGGATCTGGACAGGCACAATCTTGCTCAGGATATCCGCAACACTATGGCCAAAGTGGTCATCGAGATTCGGTCCCTGATTGACAAGGTGGTTATTCCGGCGATATCTGAAGAATCTTTTGTCTATACCAATTTTCATATGCAACACCCGTGATCTGTAAACGAAAGGGATCTGTTATGAAAAACAGTCATCGACCACTATTCACCTTGCTCGTTGCTATCATGGCGCTTGTTATCGCGGTAATTGCCATGATTCTGGCCAAAAGCGCTCAGCACACAGCACTCTCTGATATTGTCGTCGAGGAAAAAAATCACCTGCTGACGCCTCTCTATGATGAAGAAAATCAATCCTACAGTTATCTTGCTGTTTACGAGATCAGCTTTACCAACCATAGCGGCCCTATGGTAACGGTCGAACGGATTGAGAAAGTTAGCGATGGCGGAGGCTATTTCGTGGCGTTGCAGGGTGAAAATATCAGCAACGCCGACCTCGATGCCAGAGCGTTTCTTGTTGAGCCCCCCCTGAAGAAGATCGCACAAAATCCCAAGATTCTTAAAACTGTCATGCAAAATGAGATGGGATCATCTGCACGTCTTAAAATTCCTCTGGGGCCGGCAAAAACACAAACGCTTCGCATTGGCGTTTCACTGAATCCCTATGATCAAAATCGCCAACCGCTTGCCGACATGGTCTTGTTGTCTTTTCGCTTTGCGTTTTCAAATGGTAAAACCTCGGTGTTTCGACGCGGATTTCCTATTCAACCTCTACAGTA
>CAZMUU010000070.1:0-13871 GCA_964569215.1 uncultured Cytophagia bacterium | reverse complement strand
ATGGCGAGAACCATCATGATCAATGTGGGAACAAGCATGGCCGATTTTCCTTTTTTAGTTGCCATAATTCAGGTCCTGATTTAACGAACTCCTTCATAAAAAAAAGTTCCCAATCCGGTGGTAAAGATGATCATGCCGTAGAGGGCATGTTCAATGCTGACCAGGGTCAGCGATTTGCTTTTATCATAGGTTTTGCTGAAGAGGTAGCCGCCCAACAGGGTCAGTACAATGGCCGGCGCATTATCATATATGATATGCAGAAAGGAAAAGGTCACCGTACTGACCAGAATCATAATGGTGTTTTTGACAAAAAGAGTTTTATAGCGTTTAAACATAAAAGCGCGGTATAAAATTTCCTGCGGATAGGCTGAGAAAAAGGGATAGAGACACATGACCACCAGCCAGATGATCGGGCGCTGTTTTACAAAGATGAATAGCAGCTCGGGTTTGATATACCAGGTAAGAATGGTCAGAACAAAAAAAACGGCGACAGCGCGAATGAGTACCGTAAGCAACTGGCGTTTGCTAAAGTTCAGCTCGATTAGTTTTTTTGATCTGAACGTTCTATCTCCGAGAAGAATGAAGAGGCTGTATAGAGAAACGGCAATTAAGGCGGGAATGCGGGGAATAAAAAACCATTCGGTATAGACAACGAGGGGAAAGAAGATAAAGAGAATGATAAATTCCAAAGTGAGCAGGATCTTTTTCAACATTGGTCTGTTTTTCCTTTCGAGTCTTTTCAGTCAACCTTAACCACTACAATCGTCATGTCGTCGAATTGCGAGGTGTTGCCGACAAAGTGTTGGATGTTCATGAGCAGTTTGTCTTTGATTTGCATAGCGCTCAATTGCTCTGTGTTCAATCCGCTAATACATTTTTTTAGGTTATCATGACTAAAAAAGGCCTTGGATGCATTTTGTGCTTCAACGATTCCATCTGTAATGAAGAAAATGACATCGCCCGATTTCAATTGTCGTTGTGTGCTTTCATAGCGGATTTCAGCCACACTGCCGAGGGGGAGTTTTGCTCCTTTACTCTTTAATGCTGTGATTTTATTACCGGATTTTAGCAGTGGTTCTTCGAGTCCTGCATTGCTGAATGTCATGGTTTTATTTTGAATATCAAAACAGACGAGACACAGTGCGATAAATATTTTTTTATCCGTTTTTTCATAGAGCGAACGATTTACCAGCCCAAGAGTGTCGCTGATACTTGAACTTTCAACCGCTTTTAAATAGATCATACCATCGGTAAGAACCGCTGTCATGGCTGATTCCATCGCCTTGCCGGATACATCGCCGATAGCGATACCGAACCGGGATTTATCTCGATTCAGCCAAAAATAGTCGAAAAAATCGCCACCGACCTGATTGGCGGGCAAACAACGCCCGCTGATATCGAGTCCCGAAATTTTGGGATCGAATTGCGGCATAATCGACATTTGGGCGTTGTGAGCGGTTCTGAGTTCTGTTTTCATTCGTATATTTTTTACCCGGTTTCTGAAATAATAATGACATCCTCCAAGAATCAGAAAGATCAGTATAATTTTAGAGGGCCAGGTTTGCCAAAACGGCGGCGAAATATTGATGCTGACAGAAGCCCCTTTTTTATTCCAGATGCCATCGTTGTTGCTGCCTCTAACCTTGAACACATATTTACCCGGTTTTAATTCCGTGTAATTGACATACCTGCGATCAGCCGAGGTATAGTGCCAGTCCGCTTCAAGGCCTTTTAATTGATAAGCATAGCGGTTTTTTAATGGAGCCGTTAGATCCAGGGCGACGAATTCGAAAGAGAAGCTGTTTTGATGATATTTCAGGTTGATTTGATTCGTTTCAGTAATGGCTTGCTGCAATGGACCGGATTTACCGGGTAGAAGTGTTGCTCCTTTTATTTTCATGTCGGTAATCGCGATTGGTGGAATATGCATGTTGCGATCGGTTTTCTGCGGATAAAAGACCAGCAATCCATTGACACTGCCAAAATAAAAAAGACCGTTGCTGCATTTACAGGCGGCATTTAAGGTGAACCTGTTGCTTTGCAGTCCATCATGAACGTTGAATGTTTTATACAGTTGATCATGATGATTGAATTTACATAATCCATTATCCGTACTGAACCATAGATTGCCAAAATCATCCTCAAGAATGGAGAATACTGAATTGTCCGGCAACCCATCTTCCACGGAAAAATGGTGAAAGGTTTGATCCTTCGGGTTGTATCTTGCAATCCCTTTATCATACGTACCAACCCAGCGGGTGCCGTTACTGTCGATGAAGATTGTTGAAATCTTTTCAGAACGCAGTTTTTCAGGATTGTCAGGATCGACTGGTAACTTGATTATTGAGTTTTTTGAACAGATATACTGGTACAAACCGTTTTGCCAGGTGGAAAACCAAAACATGTCATCAGAAACCTGCGCAATATCGGTTACGATGCAATTTTTGAGGTCGCCCTGTGCCGGCCGCGAGAATATTTTGCCGGGTATATCAAAAATGTCTACACCACCCCCAAACGTGGCGATCCATATTTTTTGGTTTTTATCAATATAGATTTCATGGATTGTGTAATTGTTCACCGCTTGTGGTTTGCCCTGGCTCGGGAAATAGTGTTTTAGCTCTTTCGTAGATGGATTCAGTTGGTTAATTCCGCCACCCCAGGTGCCAAACCAGATATTGCCATCGCGGTCTTGCTGAATCGAGGTTACAAAATTGCTGCTCGGTGAATTGGGTTGATTGATGTCATATTGATAATGGTAGAATTTGCCGGTGCTTTGATCATATTTATCAAGTCCACCACCGTCAAGCCCAATCCAGATATTTTTTTTCTCATCTTCGAAAATATCCAATATTCGATTGTGGCCGATGCTATTTTTATTCTGCGGATGGTTTAATAGGGTTTTGAACGAGATTCGGTTTCTGTCGAATTTATTTATTCCGCCTCCCCAGGTACCAATCCATAGAATACCATTTGCATCGTTATAAATTGTCCTGATGTAATTATGACTGATACTGAAAGGGTTTCCGGGATCGCGCTGAAACGGAATGAAGCGATTGCCGGGACGTGAGAATATATAAAGCCCACCGCCATCTGTCCCCACCCAAAGGATACCCTGTTGATCCTCCAGGAGGGCGGGAACATCATTGTAGGAAAAACTACCGGGATCATTGGGTTTAATGAGATGATGCGATACCCGGCCCTTTGAATCCAGTCGATAAATTCCGTTATTGGGAACTGCAAACCAGAGGTCACCATCCCGGGTTTGGCATATCGTTTGGATGGCATTGTTCTTTAGTGGAAGCGGTATCCTATCATCTTGTCGGCTGCTTATGAATCTGTTTTCTTTTGCATCATAGCGACAGAATCCCCCTGCAGTTCCTATCCAGAGGCGACTTTTAAGAGCTTTATAGAGACAAAAGTTATTTTTGTGCGGCAAGGTAAGGTACAAGGCCGGTTGCAGCACTTGCTGTACTGTTTTTTCGTCGGCGTTTGACAGCGCCAGCAGCTGTATGCCATACTGTTCCGGCATTGGAGGGCTCGCTTCATTCCAGCTTGAGAATGCATGGCTATCGTCACTATGGTATTTTAATGTATAGGTTCCGGGCACAAGATCAATGAGATCTGTTTGGATACGATTTTTGATTGTTCCACCAAAGTGATAGGTGCGTTGTTGATCCATTTTCCACGACATTTGAGGGCCGTTGATTTGACCATAGTCGTGGAGTTTTCCCTTTGTTCCTTCGCCTATGCACACAATCAAAGCTTTGGTTTGGTGGGCAATATTGAATGAGATTGTTGAATCCTGGTTGTTTCTGACTTTGGTAATGGCTGCGATGACTTTGTTTTGCGCTTTCAGACTATCGAGTTTTGCAAAAAAGGGAAGCGATAGACGGAAAAAGTCTGAAGTGTAGCGTGTGAGGGTTTCATTGTTCTGCTCATATCGGAAAAGACCGCCATCAAGAGTGGCGATCCATAGTGTATCCGCAATTCGACAAATATCGAGGATGGCGATGTTTTTTAATATATCAGCATTAGGGCTTGTACTCTTTAATGAGGTGAAATTATTATTTTTCCGATTGAATTTGTTTATCCCGCCTCTTGTCCCAATCCAGAGATCACCGCTCTGATCCTCACAAATATCGGTTACAAAGTCGTTGCTTAAGCTATTAGAGTCACCGGCATCATGCTTATAGATCTTAAATGTATAGCCATCATAGCGATTTAACCCATTCTCGGTACCAATCCATAGAAATCCCCTGCTATCCAGTAAAATGGCATTGCCGGTATTCCGGGATAAACCATGTTTGATACTCATGTGATCGAAATGAGCATTAAACTCCATTTTTTTTATCTTTTCGCTTTGGCTGGTGTCGGCAAATGTATAGAGGGCAAAAAACAAAGAAAGAGAAGTAAAAAAAAGCAGGATTTTGAACAATGTACACATGACCCGATATAATAAGAAAACTGTCTTTTAAACACAAGATGAAAAGAAAAGTCAGGCTACTCTTTTCAGGCAAATCATAGAGAGATCATCGTGCGGCCGTGCCTGGCCTATATATTTTTCGACGTTTTCGAGCAGAGTTGAGCCCAGCTTTTTGGCTGAAAGCTGATGGTTGGCTGAGAGGATTTGATGCATGCGTTTGTCACCAAAAAATCGGCCATCTGTGTTTCTCGCCTCGGTAATACCATCTGAATAAATAAAGAGAATGTCCCCTTTTTCAAGATGAACCCTTTCAGCCTGGTATGCTGCTTCGTCAACGACACCCAGAGCAGGCCCTCCTTTGGAGAGTTCTTCAATTTGTCCCTGATGTATTTTCAGAGGGGGCATATGGCCGGCATTTAATATTTTCACCTGACCGCTTGCCGGTGTGATTTCCGTATAGATCAGAGAGGAGAAACTGCTCGGGATCGTGTCTCGATAAAAAATTTTGTTCAGGCGCAATCCGAGGTCCCGAATATCGGAGCAATCCGGTACCAGAGCCCGAACCGTTGCCTGCAGTTTTGCCATAAACAGGGCTGCGGGTAATCCTTTGCCGGCGACATCTCCAAGGGCAAGGTAAAAGTGATCATCAGAAATTTGCATATAATCAACCAGATCGCCGCCAACCTGATTGGCTGAACGGGTGAACAACCAGACATCCCAATTGGGAATATGAGGATCAGAAACCGGACTGAGAGCGTCCTGAATTTTGCGTCCGGCTTCAAGCTCATCCCGGGCCACCAATTTATCCTTGAGTTCGAGCATCAGGACATAGAGTACGATCAGCATGCTGAAAATTAATTTAGCTTCTGAATTGGGATCTCCGAGCCCGGATAAGAGGAGATATAAGGAGATGATCAAAAATACCCGTCGAATCGCGCTTAGTTTAACCAGCAACGCTCTGATCAACCAGAACCACATTACCAGCCATCTTTGCAGTTTTCCCATTTTGTCGAGGCGTTTCTGTCGTTCATCGTCGATAAAGAATTCTTTCAATTCCTGAAATTCAACCCTGAGGGTTTCCTTGAGGTCTCCTTCGAACAAATTTTTAAAAAAGGCCTTGAGCTCATTAAAAAGAGATCTGAAAAATCCCGGTTCGTTTAACTTGCGTTGCACTTGTCTCCTTTTGTAAAATTAGAAATAAATAAGATCGTTATTGACCGTCTAGAGCAAATAATGATCATTTTTTCCAAGCCCAGGCGGTTGCTACCATCATTTTTATATACGTCTTTTGTGCTTTGTCGGTTTCAAATGAGCAACCGTGGACAAGACATAAATTATATTTTTTTCCGGCGTTGAACGATAACGGATTTTAGCTCCATAACCTGATTTCCCGGCCTGGATAATGCCCGCACAATCAGGCGTTTTGGGCCTCTTTTGAGAAAGAGAGCTCCAAGGTTGAGATGTGCCCAGCTTTTTTCATATACTTCTTTTCTGGGAATCCGATCCGGGCTTGGCTTAACCGGGGGATCATACGCTTTGGTAATTCTACCTTCCAAAATCGATTGACCGATTTCTATTCGGATCCGGGAGCCAATGTCGGTTGCGGCACAAGTGTATTTTAATGAAATTTCATAAAATCCGTCCTCCACAATGTCGACCGGCCACCAGGGATAGGCACAGATATCCGTCCAGTTGGTTACCCAGTCATTGGCCCAGCCCCATCGGTCATTGTAAGAGATGCCTGTCTTGCCCGCGGTTTTATGCAGGAGCGCTTCATGAGCGGGTAGCTCCACATAAGGCCGTTCTTCATAACCGATGGGAATCGGTAAAGAGTCATATCCATTTTTCGTCACTTCAGCAAGCCATTCATCATAGGCTTTTTTTAGCGATGCGGTTTTTTGCGGATTGAGGGCGCTGATATCCTCTTGTTCCTGTGGATCGGTGAGCATGTCATAGAGCTCTGTATTTTCGCGATCGACCACCAACCGGTATCTATTTGTCCGTACGGCTCCTCTTTGCCGCCAGTTGTGAAAAATCATGCGGTCGGGCCAGGTTTTGGATTTTTGCAACAGCAATGGAGAAAGATCTTTGCCGTCTATCATTGTTTCGCTGGTTAGTGGGATTTCACACAGTCGCAGTATTGTCGGCAGCAAATCGATATGCGCAGTCAATTCATCCAGAGCAAGGCCGGCCTCGATGCGGCCCGGCCAGCGGATAAAACAGGGTACACGAACACCGCCTTCATGCAGGCTGCCTTTTCGGCCCCGCATATTGCCGTTGAATCTTTCAGAGTTGGGCCCATTGTCGCAGAGAAACACGACGATGGTATCCTTCTCTAGCTGTAAGCTGTTTAGTGTATCGAGGATTCGAGTGACGTTGTCATCTATATTTTCACACATGGCATAGATCGATGCAGTGAGATCATCCAGACGCATGGATTTGTATTTTTCAAAATAGGCTTGCGGTACCTGAAAGGGGCTGTGCGGCGTGTTATAGGGAATATAACAGAAAAAAGGTTGCTCCTGATGTATATTTATAAATTGAATCGCTTCATCCGTGATGACATCGGCGATGTATCCCCGTGTTTTCACCTCCCGGCCATTGTGCTCCAGGGTGGTATTGAAATAATTGTTCCAGTGACCGGCGCAAAAGCCAAAAAATTCATCGAATCCTTTTCCGTTGGGGTGATAGGGATAGTGCGCACCGTTGTGCCACTTTCCAAAACATCCGGTTACATAGCCATGTCTGCGAAGAATTTGAGCCATGGTGGTTTCATCCAGTCGCATCATTTCTTCTCTTCGCGTAACGCCATGGGTGCCGGTTCTGGGATGATAGCGGCCGGTCAGCAAACTGGCTCTTGTCGGCGCACAGACCGGACTGACATAGAAGCGGTTCAACCTGGCACCGGAGAGAGCCAGATTGTCCAGCGTCGGGGTTTTCACATAGGGATTGCCGTGGAGTCCCACGTCTCCCCAGCCCTGGTCGTCGGTGAGGATGCAGATGATGTTGGGTTTTTTCTTTTTTCCCAACCGGCAGGCTGTGCCGAGTGCGGCCAGAGAGAACAGGGAATGTTTGACAAACTGTCTGCGCGGTATGTTTGAGCGTGTCATTTTTATTCCTTGTTTGTCCGTAGAGCGGTTATTATTATCTTAAAATCGTTACCGGGCTGCCGGCACTTATTGATTTTTGCTATCTCGGGATAATGTAGATATTAAAGCGAAAATCATGCTCAGAGACAGGAGGAGAGCAATCCTTTTGCTGTACAGCAATGGGCTTCCGATCTGTCCTGAATGTATGGTGAACTATATTTGTATCATAATATATCTGAAATCATGAAAACAATCAAGGTATATGGCAGGCTGATCGTTAATTTTTTTCTTTTATCTTTCGGGCTATGCGTTTGGCCACAGCCATGATGGTCAGAATGGTCGGGCTACCGAGGGAGCGTGGAAGCAGAGTGGCATCGGCAACAAAGAGGTTTTCAGGCAGAGCGGGATGATGCATGTCTTCTATGTGGTCCGGCGCCAGGGGCAACATGCCGGCCGGATGTCCGGCGTTGAGCGTGCCTTCAAAGAGCTCTTTTGCCCCCATCGTTCTCAGAATGTCCCGGCAAAGCTCTTTTGCCTCCCGGAGCCGCTCTTTATCGATGGCGCCAAGCCCTTTGTCCACCCCCTTTTCATCTATTTTACCGCTGTTTTCGTCCGCCAGTTTTATCATTAATGAAAAGATATGATTCGAGGAATGCAACCATTTTTTGTTGAAAAAGAAACTCAGAGTATCGAAATAAGGGGCGATCATATAGCCCTGTCGTTGGACGGAAAACGGCATACAGAGCTCCCGGTGCTGATGACTGTTTTCGATCAGGGCTGCCTGGCAAGATACAGGATCAACTGAAAGCGTTGGCGGACAATTAACAGCAGCGCTTTGTAACAGCATGGGGGTGTCCAGACCCCCTGCGGACAGTACTATTATATCAGCGGTAAAAACTTTCTGCTTTCCTTCTACCCTTGCCCTGACTCCTGTAATTGTGTTTTTCTGCCGGATCAGATGTTCGACTCTGGCGTTGGTGATCAGGCGGGCATTTTTTTGCAGCGCTTTTTCTAGCACCTGACGACTATCCCATTTTGCATCGTGAGGACAGCCCAGTAGACAGCGACCGCACTTTTTACAGTTATTTAAATTACCCATTTTAGCGAGCGGGGCAGGGGAGAGTTCCAGATCCGTACAGGCTTTAAAGCAAGATTTTGTTATTGGTGACCACAACTTTTCATGCTGAATCGTGACGGGTATTTCGGCGTTGAGCTCTGCGAATTCTTTATCCAGATCGAGGCCGATGTCCTGCAAAGCGGCATCGTTTCGTAAAGCGGTACCGGTGCTCAGGACCGTCGAGCCTCCGGTCGCGGAACCGGTAACGAGTACCATTTTTTGTACTGTTTTTCGCACCTTTATGGCTGGGAATAACCACCGGATCATGCGTTCGTCCCGCATCAGGCGGCTGTAGCGAAGTTTTTCGAGCAGAGCGAAATTGCCTTTAAAAGGGGTAAAGGGTTTGCCTGCTTCCAGCACGGTAACTCTAAACGCATTGGCGAGTTCATTCGCCATTGTGCTGCCGCCGGCACCGCTGCCGATAATCAGAACTGTTTTCATCTCGTTTCCTTTTCATAGAGACGGGCCAGACAGCACGAGTTTCCTTCGGTCAGGCGCTCTTCGAACTCGAGATGCAGACCATTTGTTAAACCGCTGACCATGCCACGATCCATGGCGGATATCAGTTTACAGGTTTCAGGTGAATAAAAGTCACTAAAATAGCATTTTTCTATTCTGAGAACGCCGTCCCGGGGTGTTTTTATTTCAATGTTTATCAAACGATAGATGAGTTGAAGCGCCTCTATAGCTTGTTTCTCGGTTTGCAACCGGAGTCGCTTGCGGCAGGAGGTGCCCAGTTGCTGCATTTGTTCGAACAGTCGCTGATTCAGGGTACTTTTATTTTTTTCTTCGGCAGCAACATTAGCAGCTTGTTGCCGGGTAAAGCGCGCATAGGTCTGCAAAAGATCAGCGCAGTTGGCCGGCAGAGGCGGCACCGGAACATCAAATGCTGCAGCCGTTCGTCTGAAAAGGTGGACGAGTATTTTTTTGCGGATAAAATCCGGGATATAGGTTTTGATGAGTAAAAGTCTAAGGTTCATCGGACTGCTTTAGTTTTCTAAAGGACCAGAGCGCCGACAGGCCGATCGCCCCATCGATAACGGCGTTGCAAAGATAGATCAAAAATGGCTGATCGATAATGAAAAACAATATGGAGAGCATGGCGCTAAACAGCTTGGCATGGGCCAATAATGCGGCATAGAGACGCTGATGGGGGAATCTGTACATCTGGACAGCAAAACAGGTCACCAGATACATGTACCCAACAGCGAGGATTCTGTAGAATGCATTTACCGGCAAGGGAGCGGTGGGTAAACCAATCCCGCTGGAGAGCGAATTAAAAAATTGTATTACCTGATTAGGTATCAGGAGAAACAAAAGAGCCACCAGGGCAAATGAAATGGCCAGGATCAGGCTGTAGGGTTTATATATTTTGATATTCATTGTCGGGCCTTTGCTTTTCCATAAAAGGCTTTAAAAAAAGAGCCATAGGGTCCAAATGGTATTCGTTTTAACAAATCAATAGATTGCTGCGGTGCCAGGGGCAGGGTTTGATGCAAATTTGCGAGGGTTCGGTAATTTTTATTGATAAAACAGCAATCCTCCGACGGAAAACATGCCTGCATTGTCGACACGATTTCCTCTACGGGTTGCATTTTGATATTGCCGAAGGTCATGGGGATAAAAACACACGGGCTTGTCTCTCCATACGCATCGACATAGACCATCTTGTGGCCGGCATTGCAGCCAAAATTTTCCTTGCCCTCGAAATGATTGAGGTAATTGAGGGTCATCTTGCTTTTTTTATTGTACTGGTCCTGATACCGAACCATAAATTGCCGTTGTTCCGGCGTAATGATGGATTGGTCACTACACAGCGATGCGGTTGCCGGCTTGCTTTCACTCAGCCATAATTCATGAATGTCCAAAGTTTCGACAAAACGGATGAACCGCATCAAATCCTGGTTTTCAAACATGGTTCTGTTAAAGACGGCAGAAACGCTGACGTGGACATTTTCCAGCTTTTTCAGAATTTCGATGGCCTGCAGCGCTGCCCGGTAGGCACCCTGATAACCGCGAATCGTATCGTGTACATTTTCTTGATAATGATCCAGACTTATGGAGAAATAAAAGAGACCTGCATCTCTCAATTCGGCTGCCAGCTTTTGGGTGAGATCCATTCCGGTGCTAAAGCATTTTAGTGAGCAGCGATCACCAAGATTTTTTGTGATTCGAACCAGATCCGGATTCATCAGGGGTTCGCCCCCGGTAAAACCAAGCCAGAAGACACCCATATCGATTAATTTTTTACCGGTATCAATGATTGTGGAGGTATCCATTGGCGTTCCGCTGCGTCCTTTATTATAACAATAAGCGCAGTTTTGTTTGCAGACATTGGTGATGCCGATTTGAGCGTGGGAAGGTTTGTTGTTCTGTTGTAAAAGATGCTCATCGACAAAGCGCTTATAGCCGATGCTGTTGAGGGGTGGCAGGTGCGAGTGCAGCACCACTTTGCCGCCGACCTTTTGCGGTGTAAATTTTTGCATATAGCGAACAAGAAAGGCATTAACCTTTGGTCCGGCAAGAACAATTTGAGGATTGGCTGCAATCGATTTGAGTATGTCGAAAAAGGACGCTTTCATAACTACAGTTTGGCCACTCTGATTAAACTCACTCTATGTTATAATATTTTGGCGATTCGAGTTTCCGTTCCATTTCATAAGGCAGTATGCGAATGTTTTTACCTGTCTTATCGGTAAAATAGAGACGCGACAATGATAACGAGTCCGGATTGCCGTCCGCCCAAAAGGCATAAAATTTCGCGTGGGCATTCCGAGGCCTTCTGATATACGTATGATTTCGAATGCTGTTTCGCGTTAATTGTATATTCTTGTGCCATGTTTTGCCTCTATCATCACTCGTCCAGATAGCGATTTCACCACCCGTGCCCCAGTGCTGCGGGCCGGGTTCTGTTGGAGCAATAATTTTCCAAATACCACTCTCTTCGACATAAAGGGAGCCCATATCATAATTGTGCGTTGATTCAGTAATGACATGAAAGAGCCAGTTGTTCCCACTCCAGTGCGCCAGAGTCCACTGGCGGGGTGAGCCTTCGGGGCCGGGTTTATGACTGTTGCTGGTGATATAGAGCAAGAGAGGATTTCCCTGGTGGTCAAAGCCGATATCCTTTAGATAGACCAGCCTCTTTTCTGAACGATACTTGCGAACCAGAGCCGCGTTGTTGAAGCTTTTAAGGGGCGGGTTGACGATGGTGTTATCAGCGGTTCTCCAGGTTTTTCCCAGGTCGTTTGTTTTCAAAAAATAGAGATTGGTACGGCCGTCAACATAACCGTCGTCCGGGTGTGAATTGAATGCGGTGATGACCGTCCCCTCTCTCTGGTTACTCATCTGGTAGTGGCCGCCGTTGACCAGTTTTTGCGCCGGTGACCAGGATATTCCATCTTTGCTGGTCATCCAGTACAATTCCCGGCCGCGAGTATAGCGGGTGAAGAGGAAGATAAAACCGCGGTTCTTGATCCACCAGGGTTGCGGATAGGCGAATTCCATCGAGTCTATCCGTTCAAATCCATTGATTTGAAACGGTTTTGAGCTCTTGTAAATAAAACCCGGTCGCACCCGGGCGCGACCGCTGACAAAAACCCACAAGTGTCCGCTGCCATCGATACTCAGGGAGGGGTTGTCATGCGGATCCTGAACGCCCTGTTTGTCATGAACCACAACCGGATGTGGTACTTTATCTTTTTGGTGATCGTAATATCCGATCATGGCCAGCAGGTGTTGGCCCTGGGCAGAGGTGGTGCCGCCATAGACAAAAAAGGTTTTTTGGGCCCGGGCTGAATAGATTGCGAGGGGATGATGTTTGGCCGTATAGGTTCCCAGCCCTCCGGAATATTTATCACCATGGGGAAAAAACTGACCGAGGGTAAACCAGATACCGCGATATCCGTCTATACGGCGGGGAGTTTCCGGTTGGGGAGCCCGGCAGGCGAGCATGAACGAAAAAGATAATAATAGTATTTTTAATATGCGCATATGTATGGGCTCGATAAAAGCTTGATTAGGAAACGTCGTACTGTTCCGGAGCCTGATTAGTCAAATTCACTGCAATCTTCTGAAGGCGTGTAAACACCAGCTGCTTGCTGATAAACCAGATTGGCGCCGAGATGCCCCGTATAGGCCAGAAACCCTGTACCCGGGAGCATGCTGATCAGTATTAAAATTGCAGCTGTCTTTTTTATTTTTTTCAAGCCTCCACTGATATCAAGGATGACCAATACAGATGCAATTGTAAAAAAAGTTGCCACCATATAAGCTGCATTTTCATGATTTTCCAGTACGGTAGGGTCACAAATTTTTCTCGCTACGATAGGATCTGCAAGGTTTCCCGTGTAGACAGAAATCCAGGCTCCCGCTGTTCCAATGATTAAAAGCACTTTACACATTTCAAGCCAATGGCGTTTCCTGATGAAAAGGGCAAAAATGTACAAGATTGTCGCAAGCGCCAGCAGTACGAGGGGGAGATGGACGGAGAGCGGATGATAGATTTCCGTACGCCAAAAAGCAGGTAATTCGTTCATGCTACTCCTTTATTTCAACGGAAAGTGGATCCAGACGTTTCCCGACTTTATTTATATTTACTGTTACTGTTTGTCCTTCTTTTAATGCTGAAAACTCTACGGATTCTCCGTTTTGGGTTAATTGGGTTTCATCGGTAAAATACAATTCCAATGTTTTACCATCGGTTGTTTCGAGGTAAATCTCTTTTTCTGCCGGTACCACTTTTTTGACGGTACCCTGGTACTCTCCTGATTCCACCACATCGGTTTGTTTTCCACAGGAAATCATAACGACCATCATCGCCGCAAGAAAAAGTTTTAATACTATACTATTCATGACTTTCTCCTTTTTGGTTTTATTGCTCGGTTCTTTTTAAAAATATACATAAAGCCAGGATAAAAATCAAATGATGTTACTGTCCGGCAGGACACCGGGTTTGCTTTTTAAAATGAAACCAGACATTGCCAGATAAACATATTTCCCAGTGCATCGATCTCTTCCCATACACGCTGTACGATATCTTTATCTCCGCTTATTTGCCCGAATTCTCTTGATTTTTCTTCCCAGGCGATACAGGTGCCGGGTTTTGGCTTGATACGGGTAAATTCAGGAATTCCATAGTCTTTGTCCAAGTGCGCATTTTTTGACGGGGTTATATCGGGATAGCACGTCACAGACTGCGAGGAACCCGATGCGTAAACGCCATAGTCCCGGGTAAACTCTG
>CAZMUU010000069.1:8768-14030 GCA_964569215.1 uncultured Cytophagia bacterium | reverse complement strand
GGCCACTTCCAGGCCGCCATCGAGGTAAACGGCCCCTATAATCGCTTCGACAGCATCGGCAAGTATGCTGGTTCGTTTCCGCCCTCCTGACTTTTCCTCTGCTTCGTTGATCAATAAATGCTCTCCCAACCCAAATTCCTTGCCAAACTGGGATAAACAACGCCTGCTGACGAGAATGGATTTAAAAGAGGTGAGCGTTCCCTCATCCTTGTAGGGGAAACGTCTGTACAAAAACTCTGTGACCAGCAGACCGAGCACCGCATCGCCCAATAATTCCAGCCGCTCATTCGAATGTATACGCTCCTCGCCGGTCTCTGTAAGATAAGAGCGATGCTTTAATGCCTGAAAAATTATGGATTCATCTTTAAAGCGATAGTCGAGTTTTTTCGAAATCTTTTGTAGATTTGTGGTAACTTTTTTCTGTAAAGAGTTCGTTTTAAAAACTCTACTCAAGAAGGTCGGAATATTAGCCACGGCTGCGTACCAACTGTTATCAAGCTATATATTTTTTAAAGAGCAGCGAAACATTATGGCCGCCAAAACCAAAAGAATTACATAACGCGTAATTTATCTCTTTATCGACAGGTTTTAGAGGCACATAATTCAAGTCACAATCAGGATCAGGATTTTCCAGATTTGCAGTCGGATGTACTTTATTTTTGTTCATAGATATAATGGTAGCAATGCTCTCTGCAACGCCGGAAGCACCGAGCAAATGACCAATCATGGATTTCGTTGAACTGATCAGAATCCTGCCGGCATGCTCACCCAATGCATTTTTAATCGCCTTGGTTTCGATACTGTCATTGTATTGGGTGGATGTTCCGTGCGCGTTGATATAATCGAGTTGATCCGCTTGAATCCCACCATCCTGAATAGCAATGCACATCGCCCGTTTGGCTCCGCCGCCATCCGGAACCGGCGCGGTTATATGGTAGGCATCAGCCGTATACCCGACTCCTGTGATTTCTGCATAAATCTTTGCATTTCTGGCTTTTGCGTGCTCCAGTTCTTCCAGTATCAGCGCTCCACCGCCTTCACCAATGACAAAACCGTCCCGATCCTTATCAAAAGGACGGCTGGCTCTTTGAGGTTCATCGTTACGCGTCGAAAGCGCTTTGAGAGAACAAAAACCGGCAACCCCCATTTGGGTAATAGGTGCTTCACTGCCGCCGGCAATCATTCCCAAGGCGCGTCCGCTGCGAATATGATGAAAAGCCTCTCCGATCGCATGGGCTGACGAAGAGCAAGCTGAAACAGTGGCGTAATTGATTCCTTTCAAGCCATATTTAATCGATATGTGTCCGGGGGCGATATCGGGAATGAGCATGGGAATCATAAAAGGGCTCACCCGCCGGGGCCCGCGTTCAAAAAGCACTTTACATTCTTGTTCAAAAACGAGCATGCCACCTATACCGGAACCCCATACAACGCCGAATTGCTCCCGATCGACGGCTTCCAGATCGATATCCGAATGTTCCACCGCTTTCTGAGAAGATATAACCGCAAAATGGGTAAAACGATCCATTCGGCGTGCTTCTCGGCGTGGAATATAATCTTCGATGTTCAACTCTTTAACCTCACCGCCAATTTTGGAATCAAATTGACTCGGGTCAAAAAGAGAGATATTATCAATACCGCTTTTGCCATCGATCAAATTTTTCCAATACGTATCAAGATCATGGCCAAGTGGAGAGACCAATCCCATACCGGTTACAACGACGCGTCTCATTTCCATTTGTCACCTGTAAATTGCGTTTCCAAATGATAAATTCGGGGAAGCAGAAGCGCTATACCGCTTCCCCGCGAATATTATTATCCAAGCTTTTCGTTAAGATAGTTCAAAGCGTCACCCACAGTGGTGAGTTTTTCCGCTTCTTCATCCGGAATTTCCAGATTAAACTCTTCCTCAAAAGCCATAATCAATTCAACCGTATCGAGTGAATCGGCACCGAGGTCATCGATAAAAGAAGCTTCAGGGGTAATCTCGTTTTCATCAACACCAAGTTGATCAACAATAATCTTTTTTACCTTGTCTTCAACTGCCATGATGTTATTCCTCCTAGTCCTTTGTTTATTATGATTTAAATCGGTTATACTACATGATCATTCCACCATCTATCTGCATAACCTGACCGGTTATATAGTCAGACAGCGGACCGGCTAAAAACAAGCATGCATTGGCAACATCACCAGCTGTTCCCGGACGCTTGAGCGGAATGATGCTCATAAATGTATCAATAACATTCTGCGGCAGATTTTTTGTCATTTCAGTCTCAATGTATCCCGGCGCCACAGCATTGACCAAAATTTGCCGACCGGCCAGCTCCTTGGCCAGAGATTTTGTCAATCCAATAATACCTGCTTTGGAAGCAGCATAGTTGGATTGACCGGCATTACCCATCATACCGACAACAGAAGCAATGTTGATAATCCGTCCCTGCCGTTGTTTCATCATCGGTTTGACAACCGCTTTACAGCAATTAAACGTTCCTTTGAGATTGACCGTAATGACAGCATCCCATTCACTTTCGTTCATTCTGAGAAAAAGGTTATCCCGTGTAATACCGGCATTATTGATTAAAACATCTATCCTGCCGAATTTTAAAAGTGCGATATCAACAAGATGTTCACATTGTGCCTTGTCTGTAATATCCGTGACCTGCGCAAGCCCCTGACGCCCTTGCTTTTCTATTTCCGTGATCACGGCGTCCAGACCTGCGGAATCAACATCAGCAACAACAACATCACTGCCGTTTTTGGCAAATTCAATGGCAATGGTTTTGCCGATACCCCTCGCCGCACCGGTAACGATAACGATTTTATCACTGGTAAGCAATACCTGTTCCTCTATTGTGAAACAATATTCATTTTATACAACGTCTCCAGAGTATTCAGAGCAGCGCATTCAACTTTCTTGTCAATTTTACGCATCAGGCCCGTCAATACGCTGCCGGAACCGATTTCATAAAACTGCACAACACCTTGACGCAACATCTCTTCGATAATTTGCACCCACAAGACAGAATGCGTAATTTGCTTCTTAAGATTATCCTTGAGCAACAACGGATTCATCGAGTCACTGCCGGATGAATTACTGAAAACCGGAATATCCGGCTTGGCAAACTCGCAAGAATCCAGAACAGAAATAAACTCCTCTGCCGCGCCCTGCATAAGCGGAGAATGAAAAGCGCCACTCACCTTGAGCTCGAGAACGCGTTTGGCACCTTCGGCTTTGGCGCCGGCCATGATCTGCTTGATACCCTCAACCGTGCCCGAAACGACCACCTGTGAAAAGGAATTATAGTTTGCAATTCGAACGATCTCATTTGTATCTGCTTCGATCTTCCGACAAAGCGCCTTGAGATTCTTGAAATCCAGACCAATAATAGCGGCCATGGAGCCGGGATTCAGGTCTCCGGCGTGCTGCATCAGTTCACCGCGTTTTTTTACCAAATTCAGGCCGGTTTCAAATGAAACCACATTAGCGATAGCCAAAGCCGTATACTCCCCGAGACTGTGGCCGGCAACCAAATCCGGGCTAACATTGTGCTTCTGCAACAAAACAGCCATAGCATAGCTCTGCACATATAGCGCCGGTTGGGTATATTGCGTTTGATTCAGCGTTTCTTCCGGACCGTTAAAACTGATATCGGCGATGTCAAAAGAGAGTATTTTATTGGCCTGCTGATAAATCTCTTTAACGCTTTCAAACTGATCGTAGATATCTTTTCCCATGCCAACGGATTGTGATCCCTGCCCGGGAAAAATAAAGCTCTTCATAAAAACCCTTCAATTATATTCTAATTGCTGCCGAGCCCCATGTAAATCCGGCTCCAAAAGCAACAAGAACAACGATATCATTTTCTTTCAAAACACCTTCCTTTAGCGCCTCATCCAGAGCCAAAGGAATAGAAGCGGCAGACGTATTGCCATACTTGTCAATATTGATATAAACCCGTTCTGCGTCAATCCCGGCGCGCTTGGCCGTGGCATCGATAATGCGCAGATTGGCTTGATGCGAAATCAGCAATGAAACATCCTCGCTTTTCAGGCCGGCAAGTTTCAAAATTTTAACAGCTGCATCCCCCATGGCTTTAACCGCATGTTTGAAAACTTCTCGGCCTTCCATTCTGATGTAATGCAAGCGTTGATCAACGCTCTCATGGGTCGGCGGATGCTTGGTGCCGAATCCAGGAACATGTAAAAGTTTGTTCAGGCGGCCGTCGCTTCTGATATAGGTTTGTAAAATACCTTTTTTCCCTTCGGACGGTGCAAGCACGACCGCTCCGGCGCCGTCGCCAAAAAGTACGCAGGTGTTTCGGTCTTGATAATCGGTCATGCGGGATAACGCTTCAACACCGATAACGAGTACCTTTTGATATTTCCCCGTTGCAATCTGGGCATCGGCAATTTCAAGGCCATAAATAAAACCGGAACAGGCAGCAGAAACATCAAAAACCGCTGCATTGTGTGCGCCGATTAATTCCTGTACATAGCAAGCGGTAGAGGGAAAACCGACATCGCCACTGATCGTGGCGAGGATAATCAGGTCGATTTCTTTTGCACAGATACCGGCATCCGCAAGTGCCTTCCCCGCCGCTTTGGCAGCCATATCGGAAGTGTTTTCATCATCTGCGATAATGTGTCGCACCTTCATTCCGGTTCGGGTCTGAATCCATTCATCGTTTGTATCTACAATTTTTTCGAGATCCTGGTTCGTTAAAATTTTTTCCGGTGCATAGGATCCGCTACCGATAATCATCGACGTTGGTGTAGCCTTCAATAGAATCTCCAGATAGTGATTATGCTGATCTTGTATAATCTAATCGTCCTGCAAATACTCCGTTAGTTTTGTCCGGATGTGGGTATTAATATCTTCGACAGCCATTTTATAGGCAGCGAGAATGGAATTTTGAATAGCGCGGGTAGAAGAGCGTCCATGCGCTATGACGCATACGCCCTTGATTCCCAACAAAGCTGCGCCGCCATATTCCTGATAATCGAATAGTTTACGAATACCATCAAAAGTCGGTCGCATGAGTATGGCTCCGATTTGTGAAAACAGATATTTTCGCACCAGTCGCCCCATACTGACTTTGAAAAGGCCATGTAAACTTTCTGCAAATTTTAGTATAATGTTTCCGACAAAGCCATCACATATGACAACGTTTGTTTTACCTTTGAGAATATCTCCGCCCTCTACATTGCCGATAAAGTTGAGAGAACTTTTTTGAAGCAAAGCGTTTGCCTTTAAAGTTA
>CAZMUU010000069.1:0-8758 GCA_964569215.1 uncultured Cytophagia bacterium | reverse complement strand
GTCGTTGCCTTTTACCGATTCGTGCCCGACACTGAGCAAACCGATTGTTGGAGACATTTCTCCAAAGAGATGTGAATAATAGATGCTGCCCATAAGTGCAAACTGGAGTAAATCCTCTGGACGACAGTCGGAATTTGCACCTACATCAAGCAGCAGCGTACGTCCCACTTCTGTTGGCAATAAAGATCCGATTGCCGGCCTCCGGATGCCTTCAACGCGCCCAAGTCCGAAAAGCGCTGCTGCCATTACAGCGCCTGTATTGCCGGCACTTATAACGCCGTGCACCTTTTTTTCACGCTGTAATCGTATCGCCACCGAAATAGAAGAATCCTTTTTCTTCAGAGCGATAGAAGGTTGTTCTTCCATGGTGATGGATTGTGACGCATGTTCAATTGAAATCGGCAGTTCATGGGTACGAAAATGCCGGTCAACCTCGGGTTGTATGCGTTCTTTGTCGCCCACCAACACGACCTCGAATCGTCCCTTTGAATGCCTTGCCGCCTCAATTCCGCCATGTACAATATCATGGGGAGCGTTATCACCACCCATAGCATCTAAAGCAATTTTAATCAACACAACACTCCGCTTAAAATTTTCATCGTTTGCTTTTAAAAATTACATATGACATTGGAAAAGGAAGGCAGGATTCAAGCCAATTAGGATTCTCTCGGTAAAAATACTGAACGTCCTTTATAATAACCGCAATTTGGACAAGCGCGGTGAGGTAATTTCGGTTGCCCGCAATTCGAGCAGTCCGTTACTGTCGGTGCCGATGCTTTCCAATTTGCGCGTCTTTTATCCCGACGTGATTTCGAATGTTTCCGTTTAGGATTTGCCATATACTCCTCTACTTGTCGTTATTTTTATTCAATAATATCTTCAATTTATCCCATCGCGGGTCTGTTTTATCCACTTTGCATTGACAGCTCTCTACATTCAGATTTTTCCCGCATTGAGGACACAATCCTTTGCACGCTTGCTCGCACAATCGCTTTTGTGGCAAGGACAATAAGAGCGTTTCGCGAATCGGCTCGGTTAAATCGACCTCATTCTCGGATTCGCTTATGTACGAAATGTCATCATCCTCTTCATCCCGAAACTGCTGGTCTGTGCTCAATACCACTTTAACATTATCCCTGAGCGAATAATCAAAAGGTTCCAGACAGCGATCGCACTCCATCAAACAACGGGTCGCAATGTCCGCATTGATGGTGATGGTTCTCCCCACTTTTTCAATAGAGAGATCAAGCTGAATAGGATTGACAAATTCAGCATTATCTTCCAGCGAAAGCTCTGCCGCATCCACCTGCAACTGCTGACGGATGCTGCCTTCCTCTTCATGGAAGATGCGTATTTTTAATTTATCCCTGTTCAAATCGACGGAAAAAATAGCAATTAATCAATAAATAGTCAAGATAAAAATCATGTGAAAATGAATTTAATTCATTTTTTGATCAATATCAAGATTTTTATGGATTTATTCTTAAAAGCTCATTTCGACTGAAAAAAAAGGCAATCTCTTCTTTTGCATGAGCCGTTGAATCGGACCCATGTACCGTGTTTCGCCGTACCGTTTCACCAAATTCATTTCGAATCGTACCCTCTTCGGCCTGTTCCGGATCCGTGTCCCCCATCAAATCGCGCCAGGCCTGTACAGCGTCCTCCTTTTCCAGAACCGCGACGGCAATCGGATTTTCAGTCATAAATTCGATTAATTTTTCATAAAAAGGCTTGCCTTTGTGTACAGCATAAAAGGCCTGGGCCGCAGCCGTTGTTAACTGTACCATTTTTATATCGAGTATGGTAAAATCTGCATTCTCGATCATGGTGATGACGTTGCCCATTAGTTTTCTTTCAATACAATCCGGCTTCAAAATGGCAAGCGTTTGTTCCATAATAATTCCTTTTTGTGCAAATTATAACAAACCCAAATCGACTTTTATTCAATTTCAGAATAGGCCTTCATACCGGTTTCAAACGCCTTCAGGTTTAGTTCTTCTGTTCCCTTGGGAACTCTGGCTTCGATAGCCTTTTTAAGCGCATCCTCGGAAACGACTTTGCTAATCCGGGCAATAACGCCCAAAGCCACGATATTGGCGACCAGGGCGCGGCCAAGATTTTCGCGAGCCAGACGGATCACCGGAACCTTGTGCACCTTGAATGGGCCTGAAGGCAATTGTTTGATATTATCTTCATCCACAACAATAACACCATCTTCCTTGACATCCTGATAATATTTATCCACGGACTCTTGCGTCAGGGCCAGCAAGAGATCGATGTCTACGGCTTTGGGATAGTCGATATCTTGGTCCGATATGATCACCTCGGAACGACTCGCTCCTCCCCTGGCTTCAGGTCCATAGGATTGACTTTGTGTGGCATTTAGATCATCATAAATAGCAGCCGCTTCAGCTAAAATCTTGCCCGCCAATACCAATCCCTGACCGCCTTCACCGCTCAATCGAATTTCATAGCGGAAACTCATGAGTCGATCTCTCCTTTTTTGAAAAATAATCCAATATCTTTTGGTATTCCTGCCGGCATTCGGCTTTTTCCCGGTCGACCAGAACGCCGGTGATGATTTTGCCCTCTCTTTCCTCTGCTTCCATTTTGTTCGCTTTGGCAACCGGAACAGAGTTTTCTTTTTGATATAAAAGCATATCCACACCAATGCCCTCGCGATTGCGCCGGCCATAGGTTGTGGGGCAAGGGGTCATGGCTTCAACGACAGAAAACCCTTTCTTTTCGATCGCCTTTTGTATCAGCTTCTCGAGTTGAATGGCATTATAAGCCGTACCGCGGGCGACAAAAGAGGCGCCGGCCGCTGCGGCCAAGCCGCTGATGTCAAACGGATTTTCAATATTGCCATACGGCGCCGTGCTCGCGTATTTTGCAAACGGAGTGGTTGGAGAGACCTGCCCTCCGGTCATCCCATAGATATGGTTGTTGAACAGGATTACCGTCAGATCGATATTGCGCCGTGCCGCATGGATAAAATGGTTCCCGCCGATGGCTGTGGCATCGCCATCACCGGTAATGACGATGACGTGCAGCTTCGGTTTTACCATCTTGATTCCGGTTGCAAAGGTAATAGCACGACCATGAGTGGTATGCAGGGTATTGAAATCAAGATAACCGGGTAACCGGCTTGAACATCCGATGCCGGAAACCATGCAAATATCATCTTTGGCAATCTGTAGTTTGTGAATGGCCCGCAACATTGCTTTCATAACAATACCGTCACCACATCCGGCACACCATATCAAGGGCATTTTTGATTTACGTAAATATTGTTCATAGTCAAACATCTATACAAGTTCCTCAATTTTTTTCAAAATATCAACCGGATTAATCGGATCTCCATCAACCCGATTGATCCGATGTACCGGCCGGCTAAAGCGGGATGCACATTCTACCTGAGCAGCGATTTGTCCGAGATTCATCTCCGGCACAATCCAGGCTTTTACCTGATCAGCATAGGCCTCAATTTCCCGGTCGGCAAAAGGCCACAGGGTCCGTGGCCGGATCAAGCCGGCCGCTATGCCCTTTTCCCGGGCACTGCGCACGGCATATCGTGCGGATCGGGCCGTAGAGCCATAGGCGACCAGGCCGATTTCAGCATCGTCCATATTAGAATATTCAACTTGGACGATTTCATCACGATGGTTATCAAGTTTAGAATTCAGTCGACGCAAAAGCTGATCGATTTTTTCAGGATCATTGGTCGGAAAGCCGGTCTCATCGTGAGCCAAACCGGTAATGTGATATCGAGCCCCCTCGCCAAAGCTTACCATTGGCGGGACACCGCTTTCAGTGACCCGATAAGGAAGATAATCCTGACCATTCATTTTTCGACCTGATTTTCGTTCGACGACCTTGATCTCTTCAGGGTCCGGAAACGTCAATTTTTCATTGACATGGCCGATAATTTCATCCAGCAGCAGAATAACCGGGATTCGAAAGGTTTCAGTCAAATTGAAAGCCCTGATGGTCAGATCAAACGTCTCGCGAACACTAAAAGGGGCCAATGCAATAATGGGATGATCTCCATGCGTTCCCCAACGCGCCTGCATAACATCACCCTGTGACGGCATGGTGGGCAAACCGGTACTCGGCCCTCCGCGCATAACATTGACAATAACACAGGGAATCTCGGCCATACAGGCATAACCGATATTTTCCTGCATTAATGAAAATCCCGGGCCACTGGTCGCGGTCATTGCCTTGTTGCCGGCGATCGAGGCGCCGATGACCGATCCGATAGAAGCGATTTCATCTTCCATTTGAATAAAAATACCGCCGCGTTGGGGTATCTTGCGCGATAATTCCTCTGCAATTTCTGAGGACGGGGTGATCGGATATCCCCCAAAAAATCGCACACCTGCTGCCAGGGCACCTTCAGCGCAAGCTTCGTTTCCGGATAAAATTCTGGTTCGACTCGTTGCCATTTATCTTCACCTGTCTCCTATTTATCTTCATCTATAACGTGAATGGCAAAGTCCGGGCAGCGTATTTCACATAACTGACAGGCGGTACAGGCATCCAAATCTCGCACACGGACGATACCGTCCTGCATTTCCAACACACTCTGCGGACAAAACTCGACGCAGATCGCGCACCCTTTACACCATTCTTTGTTTATTTCAATTCTTGTTTTTTTTACCTTTGACGTTGTCTTCATCAAATCCTCTTATCGTATAATCGTCGTGCCGGTTTTGCCTTCAATGGCTTCCGGCATTCGTTCAACAGAACTGACCAGCACCCGTTCACCGCCATTTTGCAAAAACGCTATCGCTGCCTTGATCTTGGGTCCCATGCTTCCCATCGGGAAATGGCCTTCATCAAGATAGCGCTGCGCCTCCTTAACCGTCATCAAATCCACTGCTCTTTGTTCCGGCGTATTAAAATGCAGAAAGACCTTTTCCACACCGGTAAGAATAAAAAGCTCTTGTGCTTTAATCTCGCAGGCAAGCACCATGGAAGCGAGATCCTTATCGATAACAGCATCCACGCCTTCGAGGCGTCCGTCCTCTTCTTCGTAAACCGGTATTCCACCACCTCCGACAGTGATAACCACTGTCCCCTGATGGACAAGTTGTTTAATCAATGCCGCCTCTACGATCCGTCGCGGAAAAGGTGAGGGCACAACGCGGCGGTAACCGCGACCGGGGTCCTCCTTGATGATATAGCCCCGCTTTTCTTCGAGTTCTTTTACTTTCTCTTTGGGATAAAACGGGCCGACAAATTTTGTCGGATTCTGCATGGATGGATCACTTTGATCAACAATAACCTGGGCCAGAATGGTGACAATCCGGCGCTTGACGTTTCGCAATAACAGCTTGTTTTGCAATGTCTGCTCGATCATATACCCCATCCCCCCTTCCAGGTCTGCAACGATGACCCCGAGCGGAACCGGAGGCACGATCTTTCGTGTTTCCTCCACCCGGATCAAAGCATGGCCGACCTGCGGACCATTGCCATGCGAAAGAGCGATCCGGTATCCTTTTTCAATCAAGTCCGCTACCCCGACCAACGCCCGCCGGGTATTGGCGAATTGCTGATAAATATCGCCCTCTTCAAACTCGCGGGTGATCGCATTTCCCCCGAGTGCAACCACAGCGATCTTTTCTTTATCCGTAAATTCCATTTAAAGATTCATATTCACGCTAGGCTTATAGTGTTTTCAGGATATCCTCAAGAGTCGGCGCACCGATCTCCTGTAAATTATAAAAAACCCGGGTACTGGGTTTTGATATTTTAATTACACGTCTCAGATCAATCGGAGTTCCGATAATCACGACATCACAATCGACTTCATCGATGGTGTCCTGAAGATCTTTCATCTGTTTATCGCCGTATCCCATAGCCGGCAACAAGGGGCCGATATCCGGATAGGTTTCAAACGTTTTAACCAGCGTTCCCTTTAAAAACGGACGCGGATCGACAATCTCCCTTGCTCCGAATCGGTGCGCGGCCATAATACCGGCTCCATATTTCATTTCACCATGCGTCAGGGTCGGGCCGTCCTCAATCACCAGTACGCGTTTATCCTTTATAACATCTGCTTTTTCTAATGAAATCGGTGAAGCGGCATCGATAATCTTCGTTCGTGAATTGACCTTTCGTATATGCTGACGCAGGAGCTGAATATCTTCATTGGATGCTTCAACTTCTTTGTTGATCACAACGCAATCCGCCATGCGTAAATTTGCCGTACCGGGATAATAGGTTAACTCGTGACCGACCCTTAACGGATCTGTGACGACGATGTGGAGGTCGGGTTTATAAAAAGGCAGATCATTATTGCCGCCATCCCAGAGAATAACATCAGCTTCCTGTTCAGCCTGTTTCAAAATTTCACCATAATCAACGCCGGCATAGACCACGGATCCCTGCACGATATGGGGTTCGTATTCTTCCATCTCTTCAATCGTGCAATTGTGTTTTTTCAGATCATCCAGGGTTTCGAAACGCTGAACTTTTTGGGCCACCAGATCACCGTAGGGCATGGGATGTCGGATAGCCACAACTTTTTTACCCTTCTCTTTCAGGATTTCGGCGATACGTCTGGTGGTTTGGCTCTTGCCGCAACCGGTCCGAACCGCACAAACCGAAACCACCGGCACCCGGGATGTCAGCATCGTCTGCTTTGGCCCAACAAGAACAAAAGAGGGGCCAAGGCTGTTGACATAAGATGACAGATTCATAACGTACTGGTTTGAAATATCGCTATAGGAAAAATAAACCTGATCGATATCGTTTTTGCTAATCAGGTCAGCCAGGTTTTCTTCGGGTTCGATCGGAATGCCATCGGGATATGATTCACCTGCCAATTCTGCCGGATATTTTCGCCCTTCAATATTGGGGATTTGAGTGGCGGTAAACGCCACGACCTTGTATCTGCTATTGTTTCTAAAATAAGTGTTAAAATTATGAAAGTCCCGCCCCGCGGCTCCCATAATCAGAACGTTGATCGGTTTCATTCACGCCTCCTTCAGGTTAACCTTGATCCTTGCTCAATCTGGATTCATTATATTTTTGCAAAAATTCATCATACTGCATAATCCGTTGTACCAGCTTTGCTGCCGACCGACAGGCGAAAAAACCGGGACGGTAATCTGAAATAAAAGCCAAGCCTTGCAAGTATTTATTGATCTGTTTCCTCAAAAGGAAAAGGGCACGTTTTTCTCCGTACAACTCTACTGCCCCATCGATGTGTTGCAGGCAAACCTCTATTCTCGCTTTAACAGACGGAGGCGAAAGAACAGTTCCCGAGGTTAAGTAACTCGAAATTTGTTCAAAGATCCATGGATTTCCCATGGCGGCACGCCCCACCATCACTGCATTACAACCGGTCTGATCCAGCATTTGCTTTGCCTGTTCCGGCGTCCGAATATCACCGTTGCCTATAACCGGCACAGAGACGGCATGGACGATTTCTGTGATCACTTTCCACTCTGCATCACCTGAAAACCCCATTTGCCTCGTTCTGGGATGAATCGTTAATGCATCGATACCCGCCTGCTCCAACTCCCTGGCGATCTTTACTGCCTGATTATCCTGCCATCCCATGCGAATTTTTGCCGTCACCGGAATCGAAACAACCTGTTTGAGTGCTCTGACAATAGCAACCATCTTTTCAGGCTCCCGCAGTAAAGCAGCGCCGGCTCCTTTTTTAACCACCTTTGCGACCGGACAGGAAAAATTGATATCGATAAAATCCGGACGTTGCTGCTGCAACCATACAGCCGCCTGTAACATATGATCCGGTTCCCTGCCGAAGATCTGAATGCCAATGGGCCTTTCACTATCTGTAAAAGAACATAATGCCAGCGTCTTGCTTTTCCGGTAAACAATTCCTTCGGCACTGACCATTTCACTATAAACAACAGAAGCGCCGAAACGCTTGCACAAACGACGAAATACCGTATCCGTCCACCCGGCAAGTGGCGCCAGTATCGCTTTATCTCGTTTCAGTTGTAAAAACACATGTCAATATAAATGTTTTAGCTCTTGAAAGCAAGATTTTCTTTTCAACGATTTTGACTAAGTAAATTAAATATATGTACTTATAGAATTAACCAATTAAGGGGGATGCTCCCCCGAATTGAAATGATTAAAAGGAATTATCCCCAAAGCAATAATATCCAAAAGGATTTATGAATGCTTTAAAACGCCCTCCAATATGACCATACAAATCTGATCAGCGCTGGTTTTAAGGCTGATCTTTCGGGTTTCTGAAATGGTCCAGTTGGTGGAAATTTGATCAACAGCGCCGAAGACGATTTGTTTAAAAAGCGTAGGATTAATCTCTTCTTTGAAGACACTTCCGGCCTGTCCTTTTCTGAGTATATCAGCAATGAGATCGAGATACTCTTTGAACTTGGTCCCGGAATAATTTTTCAGAAATTTACTGCTTTGTCTTAATTCAACCTGCAAGAGATGGGCCATATCGGCGTTCTCCTCTACAAGCTGCAGATGGTGAGCGATAAAGGCGCGTAATTTTTCATCCGCCGTCTCTGCTGCATCTATCGCCTCTTCGGCACTTTTGATAATCGGCATCATTTCTTCCTCAAAGATAGATATCAGCAAATCATCCTTGTTCTTGAAATAGAGATAAGTTGTTCCGGTTGCCACTCCGGCCTGCCGGGCGATATCTTCGACTTTGGCGTTGAAAAAACCATCTCTGGCAAAAATCTTTATTGCCGCTTTTAGAATCTTTTCCCGCTTTGAATTTTTCATTTTACTACCCCTATAT
>CAZMUU010000068.1:1706-14038 GCA_964569215.1 uncultured Cytophagia bacterium | reverse complement strand
CATCCGGATTGACCGTATAACCGGTAACGGCAAAGTAATATTGCTTGCCGTTGACCAGAGGCACATTGCCACCGACTACATCTTTATCGATGTACATCGAGAATTTCAGCCCTGCATCGGTTCCGAATTGCACCGGTTTAACCACGATGGCATTGGCATCGACATCAAACACTTCGTCGTATACTTTGGTAATAAAGTTATCTTTGTCAAAGGTGGCGATGCGGGTCCACTGACCCGAGGCATCACCGGAGCGGGAAGGCGCCTGGTAAATATTATAGCCTTCAAAGGCATAGCCGGCTGCATCCTTGTGATCGCGGGCGGTTTCATCCCAGCTCAGAACGAGCTCCTGATCGCCCTCGAAAACGTCAACAACCGGTGCCGGCGGCGGGCTACCGACGACAAAATCGTTGTCATAGGCAAATTGTGCCGCACGGTCGTTATATTTCATGATCGAAACCGAGTTCAAATAGTTGCTCGATTGGCCGGCGACCAGGCCGACAACCACTTCCATGGTCTCGCCCTTGGGCAGGGTAAAGGGACCGGAAGCCTGCGCCATACGCATATCGCCGGGAGGCGCTTCATAAAAACCGAGCCAGCCCGTACCGGTGACCGGATCACCGCTGTTGACGAACTTGGAGGGTTGACCGGTCGTCGGATCGGTAAACGCACTGCCGTCCCAGACAAAACCGCGAACATAGTTATAGGCTTCATAACCACCTTCTGCGGACTCGAGCGTGGGATCGCTGTAGGTGCTGCTGGAGTTGATATATTTCACAAATGCGGTCATCGGCAGAATCTTTTTATCCGGGACCGGACCGGAAGGCAGAAAAGCCGTGTCGCCCGGAGAATCCACCATCGGACCTTGAAAAAAATCGCATCCCATAGCCGGCACCTGCTCGCCGTAATGAGAGTCATAAGCGGTACCGTTATAGACATATCCCATGCTCAGATTGATGTCACAGGCGACATAGTCATCGCCGGCGTCACCGAGATCGGGATCAAAAAAGATAGCGACATAGGAGCTGTCCAGAGTTGCCGGACCTTTGTTCTGAAACTCGAATTTGATGAAACAACAGTCACCGAGCGGACCGGCCTGGGCATAGCCCCAAACAGTCTGATGCACTTCAAGACCGATCGGCTGCGTCTGCCACACCGCCATGTGGTTGGCCGGATTGGCGTCGTTGTAGACCGTATAGAGCATCTGATCGCCGATCACCTCTGCCGGCGCACCCTGGGCGATAGCCGCTGCATCAACGGTTTCACCTTTGTTCCATTTATAGACTTTATATTCATCTTTGGTCACATCGTCCGGCGCACCGGAGGGTAAAATGATACCGCCCTGAAAATCGGTTGAATAACAGGCAGCGGCAGCGCGAAGTTCGCGGGTATCCTCGGTCAATCCGAGCAGCCACATACCGGCGGTAAAAATTGCGTAATGCCCTGATCCCTTGGGATACTCCAGACCGGAGTCTCCCGTTTGCGGGTCAGAAGCAAAGAGGCCATTGTTGATAAAATAGCTGCTGATTCGATTGACATCGAACAACACAGCATGATTCTTTAGCGTACTCTTGTTCAGACTCTTCGTTCCCGGTGCTTCTTTGGCTGCCAGAGGCATCGCCGTCAAACCGATAACCAGAGCCAGGGCTAACAAGAGCGCGAAACTTTTCCTTATCATATCCTGTTTCTCCTTGTTATTATTTTTATACAATACTCAACAATAAGAGAATTACATCTCGATCTTGACACCGAGTCTGATCTGGCGGGGTTCCTGCCAGCCAAATGTGCCGGAATTGGTCAGCATCGCCTGATACCATTTTACGTATTCTTCCTGTCCACCTTCATAATCACGGGCGCGTTTTTTACCATCTTCGCTCTCCAGGTGTCCGTCGGATTCAGGAGTTCCGGTTTGTGAAAATACATTGGTAATCGATTTGGTGTCAAACAGATTGATTACCCAGAGATAGACATTCATGTCAAACAGACCGGCGCTAAAGGTCTTGTCCAGTTTTGCATCCAGCTGATAGAACCAGGGCATACGGGAAGAGTTGATACCCTCAATGGGTTTGCCCTGTGTATAACCAAACACCTCACTGTAGCTGCTGCCGCTCTGAATGCGGGTGTAGGGATAACCGCTATGGAAACTGAACAGCATGTTCAATCCGACTCTGGCCAGTGGCTTCATACCGAAAAGCTCCGGGCCGTCGTCGTCATCCATACGGACATCAGCGATAAGCGTTCCCTTGTGGCGCACATCGAAATCGAGAGGCTGAATAACGGTCGGAAACATCGGATCGCCTTCAGCCCAGGCAATGTCAAAGTGGCTGTCGGATTCGGATCCCGTTCCTTCCGCCCAGGAAAGCGTATAGTTGGCGTCGGCGGCGATTTTATTCCAGCGACGCAGGGTAAAATCAAGCGTCAACCCCTTGATGGTACCAAAGTCGGCATTGGAATCGAGATAGGGAGAGGTGTAAGAGGTTCCGGCCTGCGGGATGATCTTGCGAATGGCAACCAGATTGTCGGTGTTTTTGTAGAACACGGTTGCATTCAAAGCCGCATTGGGACCGAACTGCTGTTTGAAACCGAATTCATAAGAGGTGGTTCTTTCCGGTTTCAGGTTCGGGTTGGGGTACTCTCTTGCATAACCACCGGAAAAGAGAGAATTTGCCATGTAACCCCAGCTCTCGAACATATTGTCGAAACGGCTCAGCTGTACAAACTTGCCGTATTGTGCGTGAAATACGGTCTGATCGGTGACCGGAAAGGAGAATCCCAATCGCGGACTGGCGAAAATATCAGGTTCCGAATCTTCAAAAGTCTCCTCATCGAAAAATCCGGTGGGAGCATCCTGAATATTGGTGACATCCTTGAACTTTTTGATGTTGCGGTCGAAATAGTCCAAACGCACACCGGCGTTCAGGGTCAGGTCGCGCAACTCGATCTTGTCCTGCAGGTAAAAGCCGGCCATAATCGGATGCGGCGGGCCGTCCATTCCGTTAAAGTAGAGAAATTCATCTCCGACCCAAACGCTGTACTCTTTGTCGCTGTTGATCTCGTTTCCATAGATATCATATCCATAGTTGCGCAAAAAAGAACGATAAGCGACATAGTCGGTAATGGGCGACGGACCGTCCATAGATGCAGCCTGATTGGAAAGGGATTGCAGCATGCTGATGGTTGCAATCGTATAGCGCCGCAGGGTATGGTAATTGACCTCACCGCCGACCTTGAATTCATGGCGTTTGCCCACCTGTTTTGTGAGGTCAAACTTCAAGCCCATATAACTTTCCTGGTACTTGTTGAAGGAGTTTACCGGATAAAAAGGCGCGTTGAGGGAGACGCCGATGGGAAGCCTGAAGGTCTTTGCCACACCGGTATCCGCAACAGCGCTGTTGTATACCGGATCGCCGATTTTGGCGATATCATCCCAGTACCACGGATCGCCGTTCTTGCTGTCGTAACGAGCATAGTTCAGGTTAACCGTGTAAAACATGGTCGGATCGACGCTGTGGGTAAACTGCAGGTATCCGGACATGTTGTTGTATTTGTATTTACGCGAACGACTCTCGATCGAATAAATCCCGCGAGGATCGCCGTTGGAAGCAGAGTTTCGTTCGGAAAAGTGCAACGTACCTCCGATTTTAACTCTAAAGGGCTGCTTGTCCCATACCACATTGACATTGAGATTGTCGCCCAGGCGGCCGCCACCAGGCAAACGACCGGGAGGAACGTCGGCATAAAGCTGCATGGTATCCGTATGGGTACCGCTCGGATTCAATTGCCAGTCTTTGACCAATTGCAAAGAGTCCTGTTCCCATCCCTGAAAACGGGTTGCATTGCTGGCTTCGTAATAGTGTTCATAGGCAGCAAAAAAGCGCACGTTTTTCAGGCTCGGCAGGATCGGACCGCTGGCGGTCAGATAATAGTGGTTGTAGCCAAAGCTGTACTGGTCTTCGATACCGAGAATGGTGTGACCCTTGTCCTCGCTGTCAACCGCCCAGAAATCATCAGAAACCGCTTCAAAAGTAAAATGATATTCCGGACCACCGGTTTTCAATTCCGTGTGAATGACGCCGGAATTGGCAAAACCGTATTCTGCGGTAAAACCACCGGCCTGATAATCGATCATTTCGATGGCGCGATCGATGATGGAAACATTGTTACCACCATCCACGATCGAGGTGGTTGCAATACCATCGATATAACGGGCAACCTCGTGGTCGCGGCCGCCGCGAATGTGCAAACCGCTGCGGTTTACCGCACCCGCCATGGAAGACACCACCTCGGTCACACCGCGAATCGGCAGGTTTTCCAGGTCTTCCGACCACATGGTTTTGGTGTAATTGGTAACGTTTTTGTCGACCAGGGGTTTTTCAGCGACAATCGTTACCGTCTCACCTTCCAGGGTAATGGGAGGAAGTTCAAAATCCACCTCGGTCGTACGGTCCGAAACAACCATATTGTTCTGAATCGCAACATTTCTATACCCTACAAAGGTCGCCTTTACGGTGTATCTTCCGCTGGGAACATTGAGAATGATGTAATTACCATTCACATCCGTTGCCGCACCCATCTGAGTGTCGAGAATCATCACGTTTGCTCCCGGTAAAGGGTCCCCCGTCTCAGCATCAACAACCGTACCTCTTATTTTACCGGTGTTGCCGGCGTAAAGAGACACAGTCAAAAATGCTAACAAAAAGATAAAAATGCCTCGTTTTAGCATCTTCGCCTCCATTTAATTGACCTTACTTTTTGCCATTTAGCTGTTAATGGTTTCCTGGTTACGTACTGTCTTTTTCTCCTTCCTCGACCCTCCTGTTTTAATGATTTTGCCTGTTTTATTGAAACAAATCCACCAAACTTGCGTATCCTATATACAAAGGCCCACCTCACCCTCTGATTGAGGTGGATCTTTTCTTTGAGATTTTCAAAGAACACGGAAAGCTGCTATTCTCAGCCGGGTTCGCAGGCTCTGCCGAGATAGCAGCTCTTTATTTTACCCGCATAGTCATGCGGTTTTGATCATTCTATCAACCGGCTCGCACTAAAAACCGCATTGTTGTGCAGTTGTTTGGTTGCAGCCGTATTCATATTTTTATATTGGTAAAATATATCGCTTCCGCCAAATAATCAAGAATGTGACGAACATCAACTCATCGCAATAAAAAGATGTTATATTTTGAGTCACATACCTCATAATCAATGAATCGCCTTTCAGTACTAGCAAAATTAACTTTCTTTGCCTTCTTTGTCAAGCATTTTTTCACAATTTTTCCCTGAAGAAAAATACCGGACCGGATTTCCATACGCCGAAAGCGAAAATTAAAGTTATAATAATATTCAACAATGTCAATGCTTTTCTTGAATTTTCACCTGTTTTTTTTAAATAAAGAAGCAAATATGCATAAAAAATTTAAATAAAATAAGAAAATTCAAATAAATTATAAATAATTTATGATTCCCTGCCACAGCTTTTCCTTTCCCGATCCGGTTTTCGCAGAAAAAAAATAAACCTGTTTTTGCGGCAATTGGCGATAAATATGTTGCTGCTGTTTCTGTAATTGTTGCCTGGATAACTTGTCGATTTTGGTGGCGACGACGATAAAGGGTTTATCATAATAGCGTAACCACTCGATCATCTGCAGATCGGAATCCATCAATCCGTGACGACAATCGATCAATACGACCACGACTTTTAAAAAAGAGGACTTTGAAAGATAACCTTCGATAAGTGATTTCCAGGATTGCATCACCGATGCGGGAGCTTTGCTGAATCCATAGCCGGGCAAATCGACGAGATAAAACGCGTGATTGATAAGAAAAAAGTTGATCAGGCGGGTTTTACCCGGCGTGCCACTGGTAAGGGCCAAACGCTTGCGTCCGAGAAGTTTGTTTAAAAGGCTGGATTTGCCGACATTGGAACGGCCGACAAAAGCGATCTGGGGTAACTCTTTTACGGGCAACTGATCAAGCGATGCAACACTTTTGATAAATTCAGCATTGTTGATTTTCATGCAACCAAAGTAAAAAAACTTTTGTTGAAATTCAACAAAAGTTTTTTTACGCGTCGCCTGTTCAACAGATCAAGCGGCGTCGCCCTGTACATTGCGCTCCGGTTTTTTTCCATCGCGTTTATAAACCGGTTCTTTCTCTTTATGAACAACCTCTTTGGTAATATGGCATCCGGTGATATCTTTGTGCGAAGGCAGATAAAACATAATGTCCAGCATTACCTCTTCGATGACCGAACGCAAACCCCGGGCGCCGGTTCCTCTTCTCTTGGCAATTTTGATAATTGCTTCAAGAGCTTTGTCTTCAAAAATGAGCTCGATATCATCCAGGGACAGAAGCTGTTTAAATTGTTTGATCACCGCATCCCTGGGCTCTGTCAAAATCCTGAGCAACTCTTCATCATCCAGCTCGTCAAGGGTGGAGATAATCGGCAAGCGGCCGACAAATTCAGGGATCAATCCGTACTGCAGCAAATCTTCGGGCTCGATGTTATGGATAACATTTTCATCGCTTTTCACTTTTTGCACAGCACCAAAGCCGACGGAATTTTTACCGATTCGCGTCGATACGATTTTATCCAGCCCGTCGAACGCACCACCACAGATAAAGAGAATATTACGGGTATCGATATTGATAAAATCCATCTCCGGATGCTTGCGGCCACCCTTCGGAGGAACGGCGGCGATGGTTCCCTCAAGAATCTTCAACAGCGCCTGTTGTACGCCTTCGCCTGATACATCCCGAGTGATGGAAGGATTGCCGCTCTTACGCGTAATTTTATCGATTTCATCAATATAGATGATGCCGCGCTCGGCGCGCTTGACATCATAATCCGCAGCTTGTAGCAACCGCACCAGTATGTTTTCGACATCCTCGCCCACATAACCAGCCTCGGTCAAACTGGTTGCATCCGTGATCGTAAACGGTACTTTTAAAAACCTCGCCAACGTTTGTGCAATCAATGTTTTACCCGTTCCTGTGGGACCGATGAGCAAAACATTGCTTTTTTCGATATAAACCTCTTTGCTCTGCCGGCGGTTTTCGCTGCGCTTGTAATGATTGTAAACCGCGACGGAGATCGCTTTTTTGACGCGTTCCTGCCCGATGATGTATTGATCGAGCTCTCCTTTTATCTCTTCAGGTGTGGGAATCGTCCCGGAAATGACAAAGGGCTGTTTTGCTTTTTCCCGGGAAATAACCCGATTGGCAATAGAGACGCATTCATTGCAGATGCTCACATCCGGGCCGGTAACAATGGTTTCCTCCTGGGTTGAATTCTTGCCGCAAAATGAACAGATAACCAGTTTGCGTTGTTTGTTTTGATCAGATCGATCCATGCAACTCCTTATAAGAATGACTATTTCTTCTTGCCCGCTTTTTTAATATCCTGTTGCCGCGACATGATTTCATCGATAATACCGTATGCTTTGGCATCTTCAACGCTCATAAAAAAGTTTCGGTCCGTGTCTTTGGCGATTTTGCTTTTGGGCTGACCGGTGTGATTGGAGAGGATATCGTTTAATTTTTCCCGCAGGGTTAAAATCTCCTTGGTATGAATTTCAATATCAGAGGCCTGGCCCTGGGCACCACCAAGTGGCTGGTGTATCATGATGCGCGAATGCGGCAAAGCAAAGCGTTTCCCTTTTGTCCCCGCAGCCAGTAACAGCGCACCCATGCTGGAGGCCTGGCCAATGCAAATGGTAGCGACATCGGGTTTTATGTATTGCATGGTGTCATAAATTGCCAGACCGGAGGAAACAACACCACCCGGAGAATTTATATAAATATAAACATCTTTATCCGGATCTTCGGCTTCGAGAAAAAGAAGCTGCGCGATCGCCAGACTGGCGACCGTATCTTCGATCGGTGAGCCGATAAAAACGATTCGTTCCTTCAACAACCGGGAAAAAATATCATACGCACGCTCACCCCGTCCGGTTTGTTCAACAACGATCGGTACAAGTGCCATTTATAATCCTTTCAGTTTATTCGTTTATGATTGCTTCTGCGGCTGCCCGGGTGTTTCTGAATCCGTTTGTTCCTGTCGCCACGGCTTTTCTGTCTCCTCTATCGTGGCCCGGTCAGCCAGTAATGTATACACTTTATCATTCAATAATTGTTCCCGGTAATCCTCAAAGCGCTGCTTGTCGTCCTTGACCTTTTTAACCTCTTCCTCGCTAATCCTTTTTTTCTCGATCTGCGTTTGCAGATGCGTTTCAATTTCATCATCCGTAACGGTAAGTGCTTCCTGTTCGATAAGTTGATTGCGCAGCAATATCCACTTGATATTGCGAATGGCAAGACTTTTGTATTGCTCGCGAACCAGCATTTCATCGATCTCGTCCTTGCTGCGTTTTTTCAGGTCATCGATAACCGCATCGAGGTATTTTTGCAGCATGCTCGGCGGAACGTCGATGTCGTTCCGTTTGATCAATTCATCGACAAGAGCCTGGTGAAAAAGGCTTTCACTCTCATATTGGGCGCGCTCTTTAAGGTTTTTTGTGAGCTCCTTTTTCAGAGTCTTTATATTCTCATAGTCACCCAAATCCTTGGCAAATTCATCATCGAGTTCAGGCAGCTTGCGCTCTTTGATCTCCTTGACGTCCACCCGAAACAATTTTTCCGTCGGCTTGGACACCTTTTCGCCTGAAGGTGTGATGATTTCGGATTCGGACTCGGATTCCGCCTCTTCCGGAAGGGTAATCCGAATGGCTCTCTCATCTCCCGGCTTGCTCCCGAGAAGTTGAGGCGTAATCTCTTCATTGTCCTTTTCCAGCCAGATGGTTTGCTTTTCAAATTTTTGTCCGAGTATCGGCACACCCGAACTATCCACTTCCTGCAGGTCGGCAATGACAAAATGTCCTTCTTTTGCCTCCTCCACGCTGTATATCATTGCATTTTTTTCCTGCAATTCCTGCAAAAGCGCTTCGATATCTTTTTTTTCAACCTTAAGGTGAACTTTTTCGACAGTGAGATTAAAATCCTCGATTTTAATCTCAGGCCTGACATCAAAAACGATCTCAAAGGTAAGCCCCTGGTTTTTGTCGAACTTTATGTTTTCGATTTCAGGAGAGCTGATAATATCGAACTTTTCATCCTTGAAGATTTTATCATAAGCATCGGCGATGAAAGGCTGGTAAACCTGGCTTTCGATTTGCGGACCAAACATCTTCATGACCAGCTGCCGGGGAACTTTACCCTTTCGAAACCCTTCGATTTTGGCGCGCTTTTGAAAATCGCGTATGGTTTCCTCCAGCTTGGGTTCAACTCGGTCGGCAGAAATTTGCACCCGTATCTTTTTCTGCCAGTTGGATTGTTCGACGGTCTCGTATTGCAAACCCATTTCCTTTCGATTTATCGAGAAATTCAGAGAGTTCAGGTTCAAGGTGAAATAAAAAAATCGCCGAGCAAATTGCTCGCCGACCTTGAGTGCGAGAGGGGGGACTCGAACCCCCACATCCTAGGGACACTAGATCCTAAATCTAGCGCGTCTGCCAATTCCGCCACTCTCGCTCTATGACAGAGTTGAATATAAAAAAAAATGCGGTGAAAAGCAACCGATTTTTAAATGAGAGATCACAAGAGTTGCATCAAAAGGTTAAACATATGCAAATTGACAATAAACGGATATCTCTATCTCTCTTCGGAGATTCATTTCCGTCTATCATTCAGAACGAAATCTATTGTCCGGTTGCTTTTATTATGGCGGGCAGGGTTTTCCAGATAATTTTTAAATCCAGGGCAATCGACCAGTTGTCGATATACTCCAGATCGAGTTTTACCCACTCTCTGAAAGAGACCCGGTTTCGGCCATTGATTTGCCACAAACAGGTCAATCCAGGCCGCATGCTATAGCGGCGCTTTTGCCAGCGCTCGGCAATACCATTGGCATCGCGTAACGGTAACGGCCGTGGGCCGACCAGACTCATATCTCCCCTGAGTATATTGATGAACTGCGGTAACTCATCCAGACTCATTCGCCGCATCCACTTTCCCACCGGCGTAATGCGAGGATCATTTTTCATCTTGAATACCGGCCCATCCGATTCATTCAGATGTTCAAGATCGGTCTGCATCCGCTCTGCTCCATCAACCATGGTGCGAAACTTTATCATCTTAAAACGCCGCTTGTTGTATCCGATCCTCGTTTGCCTGAAAAATATGGGACCGGGCGAAGAGAGCCTGATCAAAAGCGCCAAAAGCAAAAGCAGGGGCAGAGTGATAATTAATGCTGAAACCGAAAGCACAATGTCGATACAGCGCTTTAACCATAATATCTCATTGTGATCATTATAGGTAAAATGAATTGCTGAAAGGGGAATATCATCCAGCGTATATGAATAGGTCTTGATGTTTTTAAATTCAAACCAGTCCGACTGCAAACGACAGGAAATTCCCAACTCCCGGCACAAGGTCATAATGGCGCGTATTTCTTCATAATAGCTCTTGATCGGTAAAACAATAAAAACCTCGTCAACAACATGAGATTCGAGGTAGCGGGGAAACTGGTCTAATTTGCACAATCTGATGGCATGCGGGATATATTTTTCCGAAGCGATAAAGTCATCATCGACGAATCCGACAAGCCTGTAACCCAGTTCCGTGTGTCCCAGAATTTTTTGCGCCAGTTCTATAGCCCGGGGCCCGCTGCCAACGAATACAACATTTCTCAGATTTCGACCGCGCTGCCGCAAAAACACCAGTCCGGCACGGACAAATGTACGGCTGAGTATCACCGCAAGCAGCGAAAGGGCCCAAAAGGTGACGAGTATATTTTGATCAATACGATCCTGGTAAAAGAAAAATCCAAAGACCGATAACACCAGAGCGCTGCCGGTGACCGCTTTAAAAATATCAAACCATTCACGCAGTCGGTCATCCAAACGACGAACCTGATATAGATTAAAATATTTAAACAAGCGGTTCCAGATAAACAAAATCGCTAAAAAAACCCCCAGATCGATGATTCTGATTTCAGCATTTAAAAGATTTACAAAACTCGGAATCGGTCCGCGAAAAGTATGAATGTAAATCGATAGAACCAGCATGGAAAGTAAAACAGCAAGATCCAACAATCTCGTACTGTGTGCCAGAATTATCTTCCTGAATGTCGACATGATGACCTTCCTGTATGTTTCGTTCGGAATGAGGATGTTATCCTGAGGCCGTCAACGCAGGGAAATCCCACCTGTCCGGCCATGTCGGATAGAAAAGCAATCCCTGTGCCAAAAGAAAACAGAAAAAGGTCGGGAAGATTTAAATGTAAATATATGAATATAAACGTGTTATGAGAGACAAATCGAAGCGAGCCGCCATTTATTTCCAAGTGCAAAATTAACAGTATATTAGACCGAAAACTCGCCGGCGGGCAAAAAATATTATGTGATTTTTGTGACAGTACGGGAATAATACGCCACAAAAGATATACACCCCAAAATAACGATCAGCGCCGAATCAAATGCTCCAATCCGTACTTTTTGAGCTTGTTGTAGAGGGTTCCGCGGCTGATCCCCAGAGTGGTTGCCGAACGTGATATATTTCCGTTATTTCCCCGTAAAACATGACCGATCAGTAACTCTTCCGCATCGACGAGGTTGTACGAGTTTAATCGCAATTCAATTGAACGATCGAGATGGTTAAAACTCTGAATCCCCGGGGGCAAATCCTCGAGACGAATACGGCTATGATCGCAAAAAATGACGGCCCGTTCCAGTACATTCTTCAATTCAATAAAATCACCCGGCCAGTCATAATGATATAGCTTGTCCAGGGCAACCTTTTCAATACCCTCTATTGACTTGTGCCACTGGTCTGCATAAAACCGAACCAGCTGGTCAACGATGGGTTCAATATCCTCCTGATGTTGCCTCAACGGCGGAATATCAATAGGGGTACCGAGTAGTTTATCAACAAATTCCTCTGAAAAACCGCGACGCTGATAGTCGGATAAGGGGTATTGCGAAGACAATAGAATACGATAAGGTGCAGCAGCTTCACCGTTCAGACGATCCATATTATCGTAAAAATCGACCAACTTGAGCTGATTTTCAAAGGAGAGAGCTGATATCTGCTCAAAATACAGCGTCGCCTGACTTTGGTTCTTTTTCCTGATTTTTGCCGATTCGATAATTTCCTCAATCGCTCTTTCGTCTTTACGGCAATCCATCGTGATAAAAGACTGAAAGCGCCGGTAGCTGAAAAAATGAATCAGACGGGCATAAAATTCTCTGTCGGCATGCGGATGTGCAACCAGGATAACAGGTTCGTCTGTACGCGCTGCAACGGCCAGCCGCCTGAAACGGTCGATCATTGTCGCAGAGTTT
>CAZMUU010000068.1:0-1696 GCA_964569215.1 uncultured Cytophagia bacterium | reverse complement strand
GTCCCAGAGTTTGGACGGTAGAGAAAAAGAAACTTTTCCCGTTGCCAGTTGTTCCGCCGGGCCTGCAGCAGCTCCCCATGCCAGTTGAGGTCGCATATCCGGTGCAGGGCATCAACCAGCTCACGGGTATCCGGAGGATCAAATAAAAAATCATATACACCCAGCTTGAGACACTCGGCAAGCAACTGGACCCGATCAGCAGGCAAAACAACCAATACGGGAACTTGCCCCTGCATCCCGGCAATTTTTTGCAGCGTTGTCAGAGACCCGGCAGGCCAGTGCATGAAATCCAGCACAATGGCCTGGCAGGCCTGTCGTTGATGCAAAAAGAAAAGAAGGTCATCCACCCTTGCACAATGCTCGATCTGTAACGCCTTTTTCCGGAAAACGGTCTCATGCGCCTGGAATAATCGAAAACGACTGGTCAAAAACAGAACCGTTCTGTGTTTCAGCACCCAAATTTCCTCATTTGCATTCCTGCCAAATAAAAAACATATAGCAATCTCTATACCGCCCGGACAGAAATTTTGATCAATAAAAACAAGATCTTGGTATAAAACCAGGGTCGTGCCCCTGCATCGGATTGTATCGTTTTGATACAGTCGTCCGTTTTTACGCAATTGTCCTATTTCTGTGAAAATTTATATCGGGAGTGATAATCAGGAACCCCCCTGAGAATCAGCAAGCCAATCAGCATCAAAACGGCGAGTACGGCAATAGCGACTCGATATCGGATGACAATGTTAAACTCGATCAGCAGAAAAGTGACCGAACTCCAAACCAACGGACCCAGAATAGCCGCAACTTTGCCGGAAAGCGCGTAAAGACCAAAGAATTCACCAAGCATCTCATGCGGAACGAGTGAAACCAAAAGAGGCCGCGCAGCCGTCCAGGTGGAGCCGAGCAAGGCGCCGATAACAGTGCCCAGAATCCAGAAAACAAGAGAGCTGCTGTTTAAATCCACCACGATCAAACAGAGGACCCAAAACGCAATAACCGCAATAAGCGTTCTCTTTGGGCCGTAGTGATCCGTTAGAATACCGCAAATCGCAGAGCCGACCACAGCGGAAGGAATGACCACAACAAAGAATAGTTTCGCCTCCGCAAGGGAAAACCCCATTACCGTCTGAGTATAAACGCCCATATAAATAATAACGGTCTGAATGCTATCTTCATAAAAAAACTTGGCAACAAGAAATCGCCCAAGTCCCGGATATTTCTGTGTATCTCTCAGGATATGAATGATCTTTTTATAGGATTGTCTGATACTCCAACCCTGCGGCGTACTGGATTGAACCGCGGGTTCCCTGACAAAGACAAAAATGGGTATGGCGAAAAGGGCAAACAATATCGCTGTGGGAATAAAGGCGGAGATGGTTCCACCGGCATCGATAAATGGTACCTCAATCGCAAAAACCGAGCCGTCGACAAAGATCCCTGCCACCATCAAGCCGATTATGGCGCCCAGATAGCCAAGCGCGACGCCGTATCCCGAAACCCGCCCCAACGTACGCGGCGTACTGACAAATGGTAAAAGCGCATTATAAAACACCAGTCCACCCTGATAAGCGAAATTAGCCACCACATAAACAAAAAAGACCAGGGGCAAAAGCAGAGCAGGCTGATCGATGCTTCGGCCAAGAATACCCAGTGATAGCGTACCGAGTATACAGACGGCGGTAAAGCCAAACAGGGG
>CAZMUU010000067.1:0-14070 GCA_964569215.1 uncultured Cytophagia bacterium | reverse complement strand
CAGCAGAATTGCCGAGAGGGCCAAGCTCAGTATCCACACGTTGTTTGGCGATGTTTGAGTCGTTGGTTTTCTTTTTTTTCGTTTCATAATGTTATTTGCCGAAATATGCTTTTATTTGACTCCAGGTCGGGTCGTCACTGACCGCAAAATCAATCCATCTTCGAATATACCACAAGTCATCAGCGCTCTTACTGATGACAAATTCACTTTGTCCCTGCATTTCTTTAGGGCATTCTGAAACAGGTACTGTATGGTTCAGCAACAGTTGATAATCATAAAGGATAATAACCGAATCCTGAAAGGTATTCTCTTTTACCGGCAAGGATAACGAGAGACTGGACGTAGAGTCTTGTGGAAGATAGAGCATGAGTTGATTAAAATAGATAGATTCCGAAGCCTTTGTCCAGACAGCGAAGAGATTGGGATAGGCGTTGGCTACGGCAGTGCTGGCATAAAAGCGAAAAGATTTGCCCGTGTTTACAGAATCAGAAAAGCAGCGGTTATAGTTGCTGACATTTTTTTCAGAGATTGCGTTTTTCAGATTAATAACAACATAGTTGGGTTGCGTGGGTTGTATCCAGCTGGATTTTTGGTTAACAGGGGGCTCCGGATCTCTGGTACTAAAGGGCGACTTGCAGAAAGTAAAAAGCGCCACAAAAAGTAAAAGGGCCATTATGTTGGTGAGTTTATAAATCTTATAAAATTCCTCTTTTATAATATTTTAATGAATTGGGTTTGACCGGGCATTCTTCCGCTATGTTCATCCAGGCAATTTTGCCTTCGGTTCGCAATTCGAACAAACGCGGGACAAGCGTATCTCTTAATTCTTTTAATGACATGGAGTTGACATATATTTTGGTTCCGCCTTCAAATCCGGCTGCAATATTAATGCGCCATTTAATCATGATATGCCAGGGTATAGGGACGGTACAATCGCGGGGCATGAAATACCATTCTTCATTACAGGAGATTTGTGACCCCGTCGCTTTATGTATAGCATGCACGACATTACTAAAACCGCGAAGCTCTTCGGCGGTATGTTCGTCGGGGCGACAGTTCACGCTTTTGGAATATATGGCAATTGTCGGATGACGATGGCCGATGTCGATAAAAGCCATGGCATAGTCATTCTCACAGACCACAAAATTGTTGTAACCGGCATAATTTGCAGCCGCTTCATTATAAATATTGGGCTGTTTGTAAGCTTTGTCTATCTCGCGCTCCAATGAGACACCCCATTCATCCAGGGCGACCAATTGTTTGTGAAGATGATCAAAGGAAGCACCCGCTTCTTTAAGCCAGTTTTGATAAACCGCGACATAGCGCACATAGCGGTTATTGTCATAGATGTCTTTGATCGCTTTGAGGGTAAAAATAAAATATTGATAATGTTCTTCTGTAGACAATTCCCCGGAAGAAGCGAGTTGAGAGGTATATTTTGCATTTTCAATATAATGACGTTTTGGAATGACCAATTCATGACCGCCGCCGAAAAAGGCGTCGGCCAGTTCAAATTTTTCCGATGGCATTATCGACTTGATATCGTCTTCTTTATAGCCCGAATATTTTAACTTCAGGTTGATGACCGAGAGTGCATGATTACGACCAAGGTCCGTTGACAGATACCGTTCTTTCCAGTTTCTGTTTAGCTTTGACAGGCGGTAGGTAAAGTTTTGTTTCCAATAATTGATGGTAACGATTTCAAATAAATTGGGAATCCGTCTAAACTCGGCATAACTCGAAAATATATCTTCCGGATTTACCCGGTCGTGATAGATGTAATGGCCATCCTGAAAAATTACTCGTGCTTTTTCCGGTGGAGTATTAAAATATTGCGCCGGACAGAAATTGCAATAGTCTTCCGGATCCTTTATTTCAATCTTTTCGGTTTTTTCCGGCAGGTGTGTATATATAGGTCTGTTTTTTCTTTCGGGAATAAACCATACTTCGGTACCGGTGAACGGATTTATCTGTTTTTCAGTACCATCCGGCATGAATTGTATCATACCTCGGGTGTGACGACTCATATAAGAGCCCTTTCTAATTCAAACCAGGTTTCTTAAGAAGTAATTTTATGAAATGTATATACAAATTACAAGATTTTATTTTGCTTGATTATTCACAAATAAATCATTAAAATTTTTAAAAATAATCATAATAACGGGAACCGTGTTGATGATTCTATTTAAAACACTTTACACCTATATAGGGGTGCTGGGTTTTGCAGCATTACTACCGGCTCAGATTGAATCTATCACGTTGAACAGGAGCCATCTTTCCCATATTGACAGCGTGATAGAAAGAGCTATAGAAAACGAGGATATTCCCGGCGCAGCCATAATTGTTGGTGACAAAGAAAATATCTATTATCGAAAAGCTTTTGGTCATTGCCAACTGGTACCGGATCGTCAAAAAATGCAGCTTGATATGCTCTTCGATATGGCCTCTGTGACCAAACCGGTTGCAACGGCCACTTCTGTTATGATTTTGGTTGAGCGAGGTGATCTGAGGTTGACAGACAGGATTTCTGATTATGTCGATTCGTTTAGCCGATATATCGCTAAAGATTCGAGCATGTCATCTGAAGCGCGAATATATCATTTGCTGAATCATACGTCTGGCTTGCCCGCTTATACCAACGCAGAAACAGCGGCAAAAGTATTGGGGACACCGGCCAGTCGTAAAGCGATTGTTGATTATTTAGCCCGGTTGCCAAAGCTATCTGCTCCCGGAGACGAGTATCGTTACAGCTGCCTGGGATATATTACTCTGGGTTATATCGTCGAGAAGATCAGTGGTTTAACCTTGCACGATTTCAGCCAACAAAATATTTTTGGACCGTTGAATATGGAGAATACGACTTTTATCCCGTCGGATTCTTTGCGATCATTGTGTGTGCCGACGGAATTGGTGGATGGCAAACCGTTCCGGGGGGTTGTACATGATCCTCTGGCGCGTCTGCAGGGAGGCGTCTCGGGGAATGCCGGATTGTTTTCAACGGTCGATGACATGTCAACTTTTGTGCGCATGCTCATGAATGGCGGTACCCTCAACGGCATGCGAATTATCAGTCCGCTAAGCGTTGCAAGGATGAGCAATACCCTGGGTGATATCCCGAATTTGAGATATGGTTATGGATGGGTTGTCAAAAAGGGTGTTTCGTGGGTAGGGGGGGATTTATTTCCCGACGGCGGTTTTGGTCACACCGGATATACCGGAACATCGGTTTGGATCGATCCGTCAACAGAACTTTATATCGTTTTATTATTCAATCGGGTTCATCCCGAGGATGATGGGAGCGTAAGCTGGTTACGAAGCTCGATTGCCAATATTGTCGCAGGAGCCGTGTGTTTTCGAGAAACTATGAATGATTGAGGTTATATGAAGAAAGGAAAAAAGGAGATTCTTGTTGTGGGAGACCGGGTATTGGTTGTTCCCGACATGGGGGAGGAACGCAGCAATGTCGGCCTCTATCTTCCTAAATGGGATGTGGAAAAAGAATCCGTACAGGGCGGACGTATCGTAGAGGTGGGCTCTGATATTCCGATGCCAAATCCAACAGATATTGAGGAAGAACCCTGGAAAGATCTCTCTTCGAGTCAACGAGAGGGGAAAATCGACGCCAAAGTTGGAGATTATGTCATTTTTCTGCGTAAAGCAGCGATTGAATTAAACATTGACAGAGAAACATATCTCATTGTTCCGTACGCTGCGCTTTTAATTACCATAAGAGAAACATCTGAAGAAAAAACGGTCTAAAATAAACGCTGAAAGGATGCAATATGTCCAGATTGTGTTTATGTGTCAATCAGGTTGCCTTGTTGAGAAATTTCCACCGAATGAAAGAGCCTGATCCTGTTGCCGTGGCGATTACGGCCGAAGTCGCCGGCATTGATGGGATCGTGGCCAATTTAAAAGAAGATCGTTCCGATTTGACGCTTAGAGATATTGAGATTCTAAAACAAACGGTGAACAGTCATCTCAATATTGCTATCCCTCTGCATGACGAAATGGTGAAAGAGGTCGTTCAGATTTTACCCGATATGGTAACGCTTCTGCCGGGCACTCTCGACGGGAAAGAACAGGGCTCACTTCACGTGGTGGAAAACCTCGAGTATATAGAAGATGTGGTGACTGCTTTGCGGGCGAATAATGTCGTAACGAGTGTCCTTGTTGACCCCGATACCCAGCAGATTCGAGCCGCGGCCAAGGCCGGGGTGGATTATGTTCAACTGAATACTCGAAGAATGAATCAGATTGATGATCTGGGCACCATGGTTGATTTTGTCGAAAATTTGCGGGTGATAGCTATGGGGGCCAACAAACTGGGACTTGGTGTTTCTGCTGGAATCGGATTGGATTATCAAAATCTTCGGGAGGTCGTTGATATATCCTTTATTGAAGAGTTTAATGTTGGCCGCGCGATTATAGCGCGCTCCGTTTTGGTCGGCGTGGAAAAAGCTGTACATCAATTTAAACGACTGACTGTATAAAAACGAACCACGAATTTCAATTAAGTGAGACTATATATGAACTCAAAACTGTTGGACATTTTACCTGAATTGAATGAGATAAAAGATCAAACCCTTTTACATAAAACCATATCCTGCTTAAAAGATGCCATGCAAACAGGAGGCTGGCGAGCGGAGGAGTTGGATAAAATTCCCTTTACGTTATTGATTCCCGACTGTAAAATCAGTTTTTTGCAGCACGTCAGAGCAGTAACCCAGGTATCGCTTCACAGCGCGCGGACGCTTCAGGCGTTTTATGCTGCCCACTATTCAATCGATATGGATCAACTTGTGGCAGGTTCTGTTTTACACGACATTGGTAAATTGCTCGAGTATAAATCAGAAGATCAGAAATATCAGAAAAGTGAATCGGGGCGATATCTGCGGCACCCTTTTAGCGGTGTCGCCATAGCTTCCAAATGGATGTTACCGGATAAAGTATTGCATATTATTGCCACCCATGCAAAAGAAGGAGATCATGGTAAGCGCTGTCCTGAAGCCGTCATTGTACATCATGCGGATTTTATGAATTTTGAGCCTCTAAAGGATGTTTTTTAAAGGAGTTTGCTATGAATTTCCCGGCTGAACCTTTTCGCATAAAAGTGGTTGAACCGCTTAAAAAGACAAACCGGGCCGAGCGCGAGGCCCTGATTTTGCGCGCAGGATTGAATGTTTTTAACCTGCCGGCGGATAGTATCTATGTCGATTTATTGACCGATAGCGGAACCTCGGCGATGAGTGACAATCAATGGGCTGGTTTGATGCTGGGGGATGAATCCTATGCCGGTAGCCGGAATTATCAAAATTTTGAGAATTCCATCAAAGAATTGTTTGGATTTAAACATATCATTCCTACACATCAGGGACGCTCTGCTGAACATTTGTTGTTTTCGGTTTTACTGGACAAAGAGAAGATTGTACCGAATAATATTCATTTCGATACCACCCGGGCAAATGTTCTGCATCAGGCTGCAAAACCGGTTGATCTCGTCATTGACGAAGGGCTTGACCCCAATCATCGTCATCCGTTCAAAGGGAATATGAATTTAGAGAAGCTTGAGGATCTGATAAACTCTGCCGGGCCCGATCGCATTCCTGTGGTTAAGATGACAGTAACCAACAACAGCGGGGGAGGACAACCGGTTTCAATGGAAAACATCCGCCAGGTAAGCGAGATTTCACGTCGTCACAACATCAGGTTTTTTCTCGATGCCTGCCGTTTTGCAGAAAATTGCTATTTTATTAAAGAGCGCGAAGAGGGCTATGGCGGTAAATCAATACGCGAAATCGCCAAAGAGCTTTTTTCCTATGCCGACGGATGCACCATGAGCGCTAAAAAAGACGGATTGGTGAATATTGGTGGATTTTTGGCCATGAATGATGCATCTCTGGCCGGCGATGTTTCTAATTTGTTGATTCTTGTAGAGGGCTTTCCCACCTATGGCGGTCTCGCCGGACGTGATCTGGAGGCTATCGCCAGGGGACTACAGGAGGTTGTTGACGAAGATTATCTCGCCTTTCGGATCGGTCAGGTGCGCTATCTGGCAGATTTACTCAAAAAATCCGGTGTCCCTCTTTTGCAGCCAACCGGGGGACATGCGGTTTATTTAAACGCCAAGGAATTTTTACCCCATATTCCCCAATCTCAGTTTCCTGCACAGGCACTTACGGTTGCTCTGTACCGTCATGCCGGAATTCGTGCGGTGGAGATTGGCAGTCTGATGTTCGGCGAAAAAGATAAAAACACCGGCGAGGAACACTATCCCGAGTTGGAAATGGTTCGCCTCGCTATTCCACGTCGGGTTTATACTTCAATGCATATGAAGTATGTTGCAGAATCTATTGTTCATTTGTATCAAGAGCGTAAAAGCATTAAAGGTCTTCGATTGATCTACGAAGCTCCAATATTGCGCCACTTTACAGCAAAGTTGGAGGATATTGATTGATCAGGGCAATTCTTTTTGATTTTGATGGTGTGTTGGCACATACGTTTCCCGATCATTTCAAATCCTGGCAAATTGTTATTCATCAACGTTTTCATTTTGATCCCGATGCTCATACGATTCAGATCAATGAAGGATCACCGGCATACAAAATCGCCCAGGCGATTGTCGGTACACGGGGCGTAAATCTTGATGATGCAGCGGCGCGTTCTCTTGCTGAACAAAAGAATCTGATTTTTAGAAAGATTTCCAGAGCAGGTCCTTATCAGGAAATTCCGGATATTCTATCTCAATGCCGATCTCTTAATCTGAAATCCGGTCTGGTTACAGGCACCACTTTTGAAAATATTAATCGCGTTCTCTCCGGTGAAATTCTCGATCAGTTTCAGATTGTGATCAAGGAAGGAGATACGAGGCGAGGTAAACCCTTCCCTGATCCATACGAAACAGCAGCAGAGAATCTGGGAATAGACCCGGCGACCTGTTTGGTTGTAGAAAACGCTCCCCTCGGTATTCAGGCGGCAAAAGCAGCCGGTTGTTTTTGTATTGCGCTGCAGACCACGCTCGAAACGGAACATTTAAACCGGGCCGACGTTATTCTTAAAGATCACAGGTCACTAGAAAAAAAATTAAAGTCTATTATCGAAAAGCATGGAAATATTGCCCTTTTGTGATTTTTAAAAACTTGCATTTTTTTTTATTAATTAATACCTTTTTACATTGGTTTAAAACTGGTGGCGTCGCCGGGTATAATCGTTGTTACTGTTGTAATATTATAAAGTTGGTCCCGGCATAAATTTCAGTTTGTTATAGACCGAGTGCTCTGTTGCCGGGACTCGGTTTTTTTACATAAGGACAATTATTCTATGCGAGTTAACACTCTATTCTTCTGCCTGTTTGTGTTTTTCCTTTTGGCTTGTTCTGAAAGGGATTTGCCGCATAAAGTTGAAGATCATGGCGACCCTGCCATAAAAATTCATATGATTCCCGAATATATTAATCCCGGTAATTATTTTTTTGTCTCCGTTCAGGTTCTTCATCATAACGCCGTAGATCGGGTCCAGTTATCCGTTTATGGAGATGAACAAAGCGAACCGTCCTTTCTTTTTTCCCTTTATGATGATGGTGGTGCTGAACACCCTGAAGATGGGGATATTGTTGCCCGGGACGGATTTTTTTCGCAGCGGATTTTATGGGATCCGGTGATATCCGGGGAAATGGAATACACTTTTTCTTTTCAGGCGATACATGAAGAGGCTGTAGCCGGGGAAGAGGTGGAAGCCAGGGTTGTTTCGGTCCAGAAATTTCGACCACAAATATTAAACATAGAGGCTCCGGCCTTGCTGCAAAGCGGTTTCGAGGGAACCGCCATGGTAACAGCTCAAGTCTATGACTCTTCCGGCGTTGAAAATTTGAAAACGGTATGGTTTGATGGCCTGCGTCAGGGGGTGGTTAATTTTACCGTTACGCTTAATGATTCCGGCAGCAATGGCGACCAAAATGCAGATGACCAAATTTATTCTGTGGCTCTTGATAAAGCCTTTGCGGCGGGCAAAACCGGTGACTATGAACTCTTTTTTTATGCAGAAAACAGGAGCGGGGCTCAAAGTGAACCGAAAACAACCCCTCTTCGTATTGAAAATTCTGCCCCTTTTTTTCTGACCGTTACTGCTCCGGATACGGTAGATCGTCCACAAAACAACCAGGTTTTCTATTTTCCCATCAAGGCCTCTGTTGATGACCCCCAGACAATTCAGGATATCCAGCTGGTGCAGATGAAATGGGAAAAGCCGGATGGAAGCTATCCTCAATCCGGCCCATATTCAGAGTTATTTGACAACGGATTGGAATTTGATATCAACAAATGGAATCAGGGTTACAGAGGCGATGAGACTGCAGGAGACGGTGTATTTACGACCACCGGGGCTTTTGATGAGAGACAACCCCTTGGTCAATATACCCTGTCCTTTGTTGTTTATGATCGGGTCGGCCAGGCCGGCGATGCCTGGGTTCATACAATATATTTACAATAATGGTTGCCCACATGAAAATAGTATTTATGTTTTGTTTTGTATTTTCTTTAATTGCTTGCGTTTATTCTGCGGATGTTCATACGTATAAATTACAAAATCCTCCACTGCGACAGGGGCTGGCGGGTAACGGCATCACCGATATACAGCAAAGTGAACATCAGCTCTGGTTTGGCACCGGCAAGGGACTCAGTCGTCTGCTTGTCTCCGATAGTGTATTTGAGACTTTTACATCTGAACACGGCGTTGGACGTGGCAGCATTTCGGCACTATGGCTTTCCGGAGATACGATATGGGTTGCCACTGCTGTCGATACCTTTACGGAAACAACCGGCTCATACAATGACATGGGAACCGGTTTGAGTCGATCCTATGATGGTGGTAGCTCCTGGCAACATTTTGATCAACCCGGGGTAACGCCGATTCAAAATTTGACCTATGATATCGCTGTTTTTCATGATATCATCTGGATTGCCAGCTTTGGAGGCGGTATTAAAAAATCTCCGGATCAGGGCGTCACATGGATGGATGCCCCGCCGGACAGTTTTATTTTCGATCCTCTGGGAAATTTGAATCACCGGGGCTTTTCGCTCGCAGCAACAGAAGAAGCGATCTGGGTTGGGACGGCCGGCGGCATAAACAAAAGCCTCGATAATGGCGAGACCTGGACAAATTTTAACCACACGAATCAACCGGACCCCATTTCCGGAAATTTTGTTGTAGCACTGGCGAACCAAAAAACGACAAACAAGGATATTGTCTGGGCCGCCACCTGGAAGGCAGAGGGAGAGGATGAATATTATGCGGTCTCAAAGAGCGAAGATAAGGGATTATCCTGGCAGACCTTTTTAAACGGTCAAAAAGCACATAACTTTGCTTTCGACGATTCTGTGGTATACGTCGCAACCGACAGCGGATTGTTCAAGTCTATTGATTACGGAGAGAATTGGTATGTTTTTCCGTCAATACATGATGAGGTCTCCGGTGAGCGGATTTACACCAATGAGGTCTATTCTGTTTCAGCGCGGGATGGCGTTGTTTGGGTCGGTACGGCGGATGGATTGGCCAAAACGGAAAATAACGGCTATACGTGGCAGGTTTATCGTTCTTTTCCTCAAACGGGAAAAGGGGGTACTCCGCGTACCTACGCATATCCCAACCCCTTTTCCCCATTTCGCCACAATCAATTTGAAAATGAAGGTCATGTAAGATTTCAGTTCAATTTGCTCAAAGGGACAACGATAACGGTTCGGGTTTATGACTTTGCAATGGATCTTGTCAAAACAATTACAGAGGATGAATATTATCCTCAGGCCGGTGATTATAATGTTGCCTGGGACGGGCGTAATGATTATGGTGATATGGTGGCCAATGGCGTTTATTTTTATTCAGTGGAAATAGAATCCGATGGTACCTATTGGGGCAAGGTGATGGTCATTAATTAAGGTGAGTTTATGAGAACATATGTTGCATGGATTGTTATTTTGTTTCTGTCAACCGTCGCTATCGCTCAAAAGGGAGATGGAGGCTATGCCGGCGCCTTTTTGCGAATGGGTGTAAATGCAAGAGCGGCCGCTCTTGGAGATGCCCACAGCGCTTTGCCGGAAGGGTCTGTGGCGGGGTTTTATAATCCCGGATTATTGCCCTATCTTGCGGGACGATCGGTTACTCTATCCTATTCTTTTTTACCATTGGACCGCTCTATGCACTATATCGGTTATGCACAATCTTTGCAACCCTCTCCTGAAGACGCCGGAGCTTTGGCCGCCGGTTTTTCACTTGCATGGATCGGCGCGGGCGTTGATAATATCGACGGAAGGGATGGAAGCGGACAACACACGCAAACATTTTCTCATTCCAACCACGCCTTTTATCTTTCTTTTGCCCTTTCACCGCATCCATATGTTTCAATTGGGGTAAGTGGCAAAATTTTATGGAACCGTTTTCCGCAGTTGGAAAATGACGGTAGCGCCCTCTCTTCTCAGAGCTTTGGTCTCGATTTTGGAGCCTTTATCACGCCATTTCAAAACTTGATGATGGGCGTGGTACTGCGCGATCGATTATCAAAGTTTACCTGGAATACTGATCAGGTTTGGGATCGCGGCACGAGTACAACCAATGCCTTTCCCAAGAGTTATCGCATCGCTGTTTCTTATCGCATTCCGCAGGAGTGGTTGCTTTTTTGTACCGAGCTTGAAAATAGCGATAAACAGAATCCCCGTTATCATTTTGGTCTGGAAGCCAAAATTTTGCACTATGGGGCACTTCGCCTGGGGTGGGATGACGACCTGCCCGCTTTTGGATTTGGGTTGAATGTTCCGGTTTTGGGCCGCAAGAGCATGTTTGATTATACATATATTGCAACCGGTCAGACACCCGGAGCCGACCACTTGCTCGGTTGGACATTTGACTTTTAAACAAATGTAAGGAAAGATTATGCGAAAATCGTTTTTAATCATTTCGTGGATATTATTACTTGCGGGGATTCAGTTTTGCTTTGCTGCCGGTAATGCAGGGCTCTCTTTTCTGAAAATTGGATCCGGTGCCAGAGCATCTGCCATGGGGGAAGCGTTTGTTGGACGGTCCGATGATGCCAGTGGATTGTTTTGGAATCCAGCAGGTGTCACGGCACTCGATAATCCTCAGGCACACTTTACGTACAATCGTTGGATACAGGACATCAAACACTCTTCAGCCAGCGCTGTCTGGCCAACCCGGAAAGGTGCAATCGGATTCACCTCCATTCTTACAACTGTGGAGGGTATTGAAAAAAGAGTTGTCGCCTCCGAAGAGCCCATCGGAGAGATTTCCGCCCAGGATTTTACCATCGGTCTCGGATACAGTCATCGGCTTACAAAGCGTTTTTCAGCGGCTGTTCATATAAAATATCTGTATGAAAAACTCGATGTCGAAACCGCCCATGGTTTTGCTATGGATCTGGGCGTTATATATGCCCTTGATGTACCTGGCTTAATGATCGGAGCGGTGGCACAAAATTTTGGAAAAACGTCGGAAATGAGACGCAAAAGCATAGACTTGCCTAAAATAATACGATTTGGTGCGAGTTACGAAATTTTGGATAAACAACTTTGCCTGAATCTGGATTTTGTTCACATTGTTGATGAAAAATCCCATATTAACAGCGGAGTCGAGTATAAACTTATGAACCTATTGGTCTTGCGTTGTGGTTATCAGAGCAATTATGAAGAAAAATCTATCAGTGCAGGGTTTGGTTTTGATGTTCAGGTTGCCCGACTTGACTATGCATACGTACCCTTTCAATCGGATCTGGGCAATTCGCAGCGGTTTACGATATTGTTTAATTTTTAAACTTTTTCTGTTTCTTTTTCCTTGATTCCTTGATTTGAATACAGTAAACTGAAATTTTGCAGTGTTTTAATTCCTAATTAAACGCCTCTCAATAATAGGGGAAAGAATAATGACAAAACACAAAATTGCATGGTTACCCGGTGACGGTATTGGAAATGATGTAATGGAAGCTGTAAAAATTGTTTTAGATGCTATCAAGTTGGATGCAGAACTTGTACATGGTGATGTTGGATGGGAATTTTGGTGCAGCGAAGGAAATCCATTGCCCGATCGAACAATCGATTTGCTGAAGAAGACGGACTGTTGTCTTTTTGGGGCAATCACATCAAAACCAAAAGAAGAAGCGGAAAAAGAACTTGCCCCTGAATTAAAGGGAAAGGGAAATGTTTATTTTAGTCCTATCGTCAGATTAAGGCAGGAATTCAGTCTTGCCGTAAATCTGCGTCCATGTAAGGCATATAAAGGTAACCCCCTGAATTACAGAGATGATATTGATTTGGTGGTTTTTCGCGAGAATACGGAAGACATGTATGCCGGCATAGAATATCATCCTGTGCCGGAACGGGTGCTAAGTACACTGAAGGAGCATCCGAAGATGCAGCGTTTTTCTCATATCTCTCCGGATGATATGGCCATTTCCGTGAGATTGATTACCCGTCAGGCGACTCAACGGATCATTCGTGCGGCCTTTGATTATGCCAGAGACAAGGGCTATAAAAGCGTCACCGTTGTGGAAAAACCCAATGTGTTGCGGGAAACCAGTGGATTGGTGGTAAGAGAAGCGCGAAAAATCGCAAAAGAGTATCCTGACATTCAATTGTGGGAAACCAACATTGATGCAATGTGTATGTGGTTAATTAAAAACCCGCAGGATTACGGTGTTTTGGTGACCACCAATATGTTTGGAGATATTGTTTCCGATCTGTGTGCTCAATTGGTGGGTGGACTTGGATTCGGCGCGAGTGCCAACATTGGAAAAGAGTATGCACTTTTTGAACCCACTCATGGTTCCGCACCCAAATACGCCGGTCAGTATAAGGTTAATCCTCTGGCGATGTTGATTACCACCCGATTAATGCTGGATTACCTGGAGGAGAGCTTTAAAGCCGATTTGCTGGAACGCGCAATCGTCAATGTTATTGCGGCGGGCAGAGCCAGAACATATGATATGGGGGGTACCTCTTCGACTCTGGAGGTTGCCCATGCCATTGCGAATGAAATACATACTTTGGAGAGGGAAGACGGGTGAACAAGATCAATCTGATTTTGGCTTTACACAATCATCAGCCGGTGGGTAATTTCGATTTTGTTTTTAAAAGTGCTTATGAGAAAGCTTATCTCCCTTTTTTTAAGACCTACGAGCCTTATTCCAACATTAGAATCGTTCAGCATTATACCGGAATACTCTATGATTGGTTTGAAGAAAATCATCCCGAATTTATTCGTCTTCTCAAGCATATGGTTTCAAATCATCGACTTGAATTGATGACCGGTGGATATTACGAGCCCATTCTAACGACAATACCCGACAGGGACAAAATTGGCCAAATTAATAAACAGAGCAAGTATATCAAAGCAAAATTTGGATTTCAATCCCGAGGTATTTGGCTTGCCGAGCGTGTCTGGGAACCGGATTTGCCGGAACCGATTCACAACACAGGCGTTGATTATACAGTGATAGACGATTCTCATTTCAAGTATGCCGGGTTAGAGCAAGAGGCGCTTTATGGATACTATATTACAGAGCACAATGGCTCTACCCTTAAAATCTTTCCGATCAGCGAAAAGTTGCGATATACAATACCGTTCCGCCCTCCTGAAGAAACCATAGCGTATTTATCCGAGCTGGCTACGGCTGATGCAAACCGTCTTTTGGTTTTTGCTGATGATGGTGAAAAATTCGGAATCTGGCCGGACACCTATGAGCAATGTTACGAAAAGGGATGGCTTGATCGGTTTTTTACGTTGCTCGATGAGAACCGCGATTGGATAAACATCATTACCTTTGAGCAGGCCCTTAAGCAGCTTGAACCGGTAGGCAGAATCTATTTACCCACAGCTTCTTACCGGGAAATGATGGAATGGGCGCTACCGGCAAGAGCGAATGAGCGATATGAAAAATTTGAACAGTGGCTTGACGAAAAGGGCATTGACGCAAAGCAGCTTGACGAGAACGACCAGTCGATTCTCAAGGCTGCCTACGAAGAATCCCAGAACCCGAAGCCTGAAGGCGAGGAGATTGAGGCCGAAGCACCG
>CAZMUU010000066.1:0-14071 GCA_964569215.1 uncultured Cytophagia bacterium | reverse complement strand
GTATCGGGCCGCTCCGGTAGTCGAACAGCGCATTGGAAGCTTCATACCCGCCCCGTTCTGCCGCTTCCGCCGTAACGATATAGCCCTGCAACTCACCGTTGGCCAGCGATATGACAAAAGCATTGGCATGTCTTTTTTGTACGTTGAGGGCATACTCGACAAATATTTCTCCGGGCCAGCCGATAAAATTCCAGTCACCGATGGTGAACATCTGAATTTCTGCGGGAAGGCAGGTATGAACCACCGCATTGAGTCTCCCTTCAGCTGCAGCACGACTCAGGGTTAGGGTTTCCTCTGCACCGTAAAGATCGCACTCTGCTGTGCGGATTTCCCGACTGTCCGCATCGTCATTTATCAAATGCTGTAAACGCTTTTGGTGATGGTTCAACCGGCTTTTTGCCTCATCCATCGACATCATACGTCGCGGTGGAAGATCGATAAAGGTTTGCCTTGAGGCAAGATTCAGCTGCCCGGTAAAATCGATCCTCTTTACAGCCCCGATCACCGATTCGGCCAACAGGGTTCCCAGGCGCCTCGCCTCTGCAAATGTATTCGATCTCGTCATATGACGCGGACTGGTATTGCCGCACGGACCGGTATAATATACAATAGTACATTCTGCTCCCAGCGTTCTTTGCATTTCCGCTCTCGCCATTCCGGGAAAATCAGCACTGATCAGCCTCGAGTCCTGGTGTAAAACCGTCGGGTGAATATTCACAACCAGCAAACAGGCAATATTTTTTTGATTTTTCTTATCCCTGGCCACCAGAACCGGAACCTGGTGGTTGATTTCGCGATCAGGATCGTGCCTGTTGCTGCCGATGCCACGGCTGTCGGCAAAGACGAGCCCGGCCACAGCCGGTTTTGCAGAAGAAATGGCTTTAGCGGCTGTTCTGATCATCGTATCGACGAGAAACTGACGATACCCGGTATCCGCATTGGGCACAACCGCATCATCCGCAGTGCACAGGCAATCAACCGTTACCGGCCCGGAGTGCGTATGTGTCGCTGCAATCAAAATCGCCTCCTCCCGGATTCCACTCTGTTGGTGAATCTGTTGACGCGTTCTGAGAACGAGTGCCTTGTCCACATAAATCACATCGAGCGAAATGAAAAGTAAACCGCCGTTGTGGTCGCCAAGATACAGCGCCGAACAGAGCAGAGGATCATGCACACCCGTGCTCATACGCTCTGTATGCGGGTACCCAAAAAGAAAAACGCTTTGCCGGGGAGTAATATCAGAGCAGGCAGCGCCGGCGGTAAAAGAGGCATTCATCTTAATATTCCTTATCCCAATCCGGTTCGATATTTGCCGCGATTTCTTCCGAGATATAAAAATCGGTTCGCAATCGCTGATGGATCGAGGTGGGCAACAAAGGTGTAACCGGTCCGTGAGCCACCAGTCGTGTCATCAGGCGTTGCCAGGCCGTACTGGTGCCATGTACCGTAATCGAATTAATATCCATTCGGTTCTTCGCAGCAATGACTTCTTTTGGGCCAATTGTCGCTGCTTTTGGCGGTACCAGTGCAATATCGCCGCTTTTACCAAAACTTCCGTGCAAGGAATTCTGCGCAAGGGTAAAGGGACTGAGAGTAACAATTCGGGTTCCCATCTGCATCCATTCTTCCAACGGCGCCTGGAATTCAGGAGCATCCGGTTCGATAAATGCGAGATGTCCTGTCCAGCCGGGCCCGCTATAGCACATATCGGCGCCTCCCAGTTCTTCAATCATATTACCATAATGAGCGAGGTTTTTATTATTCGGTGCGATGAACTGTTCTTCTGATGGTCGTAAATCGGGATCAATGCGATTAAAAAAGTTTTTTTTCATGGCATGCAGGAATCCCCAAGGCCAGGATTCGGGAGCGATTTGTCCGTTTTCGTCAGCATATTCATCCATCGCGAATGCATACAAATGTTTACAGGAAAGGCGAAATGTGTTGATTAAATGCGCGACATGCCTGTATGAAGGAACCGGGTTGGGTAAAATGAGAACAACGTTGCGGCCTTGATCTGCAGCGCTCTTGATACGGTAAAACATATCGGTGATGAATATCATTTCAATGTCTGCTGCTTTTCTTACGCGAATAACAAAATCGGGATTGGAATGTTTGTCGATATCCTTTTTCTTTATTCTGCGCACCCGCTCCAAAACTGCTTTATCGCGAAACGGCACATAGTGGGAAGGATTGTATTCAAATTCTGCCATTTTTCTCTCCATTTCCTCAACGTTACGCCCTAAAAGGCAAATCCGAATCTGATTATGCGTATGAGATATTGACTGTTTTTTGATGTCTGTGCGATTCAAGTGCGGCTGTAAACAGATGATGACTGAGATTCGTTTCTTCAGGTGTAACGCAGGTTGTAAACATCCGTTCAGGGCTGCCGTGCTGTAACTCGTTGACAAACGCGGCCCACATCTGCAACCAGGCATCTGTAAAGCCAAATTCAAAAATGGAACCGGTGATGGTTTTATAGGCAGTTTCGAACCCCGTATCCATGTTTTGCCAATTCTGTTCACCACCCCGATAATGCAAAATCTGCAGCGTTTTCGGATATTTGGTGCTGAATCTGAGACTAGTTTTTGTCCCCCAAACATCCAGGTACCAGGTATTCTTATGTCCCGGAGCGATGCGATGCATTTTGAGGGTCATGGGAAACAGAGTACCGTTTTTATCATTTGTCTCGCAAAAAAGCGTGGCATTGTCCCAGGTTTCGCAGGGAACCAGGTTACCCTCTGCATCGGGTCGATGTGTAACAATATCTGATAAAACAGCGCGGAGATTGGCAACCCGCCACCCGGCGCGAAAAGGGATGTGGCACACATGCATCCCCAAATCCCCCATGCAACCATATTCGCCGTTGTAGCGAATCATCCGTTTCCAGTTGATCGGCTTTTCCGGATCGAGATCGCTGGAATGCAAAAATCCCGCATTGACCTCCAGTATCCGGCCCAGTTGATCCCCTTCAATATAACTGCAAAGCTTTTGTACAGCCGGGAAAAAAGGAAACTGGGATGTACAACGAATAAAAACCTGAGGATGTTCAGACGCCGTTTTAAGGATAGAACGATTGGCATCGAGATCGATTCCAAAAGGCTTTTCACCCATGATGTGCTTACCCGCTCTGATGGCGGCACAATAGATCTCTTTATGAAGATGGTGAGGAACTGCGATGAAGACCGCTTCAACCTGATCATTTTGCAGCAATTCTTGATAATTCGTGGTTTCCTGTTCAATGCCACTACATGAACGTTGAAACCAGGAGAACATATCAGGATTGCGGTCACAGATGGCAACGATTTCCGGTTGAACATCAAATGCCAGGAGATGACACCAACGAGCGATACTGCTGGTAAACTCCCGGCCCATCAGTCCCAGGCCGATGATCCCAAATCGTATGATTTCCATATCAATATCCCAATTCTCGTTCAACTTTTGTTATGGCGTCCTCGATGATATCCATTCCAAGCGCAGCATACTTTTCATTCATAATCAATGGAGGGGACATGCGCAAGATATGGCCGGCGGGTATCCATGCCAGCCCATTTTGAAAGGCATATTGATACACCAACTTACCCGCCTTGTCAAAGGGCTCTTTTGTCTTCTTGTCCTTTACCAGTTCTATACCGAGGAGGAATCCTTTTCCCTTGACATCCCCGATAATAGTGTGATCGGCCTGCATCTTTTTCATGCGCCGGATAAAATATTTGCCCACACATCTTACATTTTCAAGAATATTTTCCTCTTCGATAACCTGAAGCGAAGCCAGGGCAGCAGCACAAGCCATGGGATTGCCACCATAACTCGAAGAGGCTGAAATTTTATCCAGAGCGTCGGCGTATTCTTTTTTGACAATCATCGCAGTTACCGGAAAACCATTGCCGAAGGATTTGCCAAAGGTTACAATATCGGGCATGGTCTTCCAATGATCGAGACAGAGCCACTCTCCTGTGCGTCCCATGCCCGCCAGTATTTCATCATCAAAAAGCAAAATGCCCTCTTCATGGCAGAGCCGGGATAATTTTGGGAAAAAATCGTCCGGTGGAAAAATGGATCCCGCCCACCCCTGAGCCGGTTCGAGAACAAAGGCCGCCACATTACCGACAGTGCCCTCGCGAATAAAGGTTTTATAAAAATCAATATAAGCGTCCGTATCAATGGTGCCATCGGATTTACGGAAAAGGGGCCTATAGGGCTCCGGCCGCGGTACCATATAAAATCCGGGTGCCCGGCTTGGACCGTAGCTCAGGACATCCCCCCTTGTCATACGGGCACAGCTCACCGCCCCCATCGATTTGCCGTGGAAATCCTGAAAGCAGGAGATAAATTCATGTTTACCACTAATTGCCCGCGCCGCCCGCAAGCCGGCCTCTACTGCAGACGCTCCATCACTATAAAACTGCATGGCAGAAAGATTTTCCGGTAATATTGAGGCCAATTTTTCAACCAGGGCTTCCTTGACCGGGGTTGTAAAATCGTGACAATTCATCAAACGGTCGGCCCAATGCGCGATGGCGGCAGCGATACGAGGATGACCATGACCGAGAGAAGCAACATAAATACCCGATGAAAAATCAAGATAGGTGTTACCATCGACATCGGTAATGGTTATGCCATAGCCCTTATCAAAGCAAACCGGAAAAAGCTTAACCTGAGAAGAGAGACCGCGAAAATAGCGCGTGGTGTTTGAATGCATGGCCTCCGATTTCGGCCCGGGTGGGGGAACAACAATTTTGGGAATCTCCTGAATATCCTTCTGCCACCACGCTTTTGACATGAAATATCTCCTTTCATAAAGAGATTACGCTTCCGGCGATCTGCCTATAGGAATGCGATCATCCTGAAATATGTTATCATCGACGATACATGGCTGTGAGAGCTCGAGAATCATTGCCGGCCCATGAATTGCGGTAAACCGGTGATACACGCCCGGATCGATGCGCTGTGTATCTCCTGCCTGCATCACAAAGGATTTTTTCCCATAGTGAACCCTTATCCTGCCCTTGACGACATAGTATGTTTCAACTTTATTGGCATGTTTGTGTGTCGGACAGGTTTGACCATGAAAAACAAAGAGGTACTTGCCGCCATAGCCTGCGCTGATTTCATTGGCGATCCAATATTCTACGAGTCCGTAACGAAGAAAATCGCCAAGGCCAAAATCGAGAACCAGGGGTTCAACCGATGGCAGGGCCATATCCCACTCTGCAATCTGCTTGTGAAATGCCTCAAGATAAGGTTTGGCCCGGGTCGGCTCGAGAGAGATTTCCAGGCCCTTTTTCAATTGATCCATAATCCATTACCCCTTAACAAACACCAAAGAACCATCGATAAAAGTCGCCAGACAATTGCCCTTCTGATCCAGAACCGCAATGTCCGCATATTTACCGGCTTCAAGACTACCGAGATCGTCATTGAGGTGCAAGGCTTTCGCTGCATTTAGCGACGTAAACCGGCCGGCGAGATCAGGCGAAATACCACACGACAGGAGATTGATAAAGGCTTTATTCATGGTCAATGTACTGCCGGCAAGCCGGTTGTCTTCTACGAGTCGAGCCACCCCATCGACCAAATGGTAGCGGCTGCCATCAGCAAAGGAAAAACGCCCCGACTCCAGTCCGGCGCCGCACAAGCTGTCGCTAATGGCGATAAACCGGTCAGGTTTGAGCACGCGACCGGCGATAATAATCCATTCTCTGGCGACGTGCTGCAAATCGCAAATAATTTCACAATACAGCGCATCATGAGCCAGGATATGTTCGATTAATCCGGATTCGAGTACTCCGGGTTCCGCTTCCCCTGATACCGGAAAAGCATTAAACAGGTGCGTCACATAGGACAAACCGGCCTTGACATAATCATCCAGGGTATCGGCTGCGGCAATGGAATGGCCCAGTGATGCCACGACGTCGTTCTGCTTTAACAGAGCGATCAACCCGGTTCCGTTTTCCAGTTCAGGTGAACACGTCATCAGCCTGAGCAGATCACCCAGCTCGTCAAGAAGATGTTTTGCCTCCTGCAGATTCACCGGGCGCCGGGTTTCTTCAGCAATAGCGCCGGCCGCTTTGGGATTGAGAAATGGCCCTTCAAGGTGGAGCCCCAAAATTCTGGCACCCTTTTTGGCGGTTTTTTCAGCAGCCGTTCCGGCCTGGCGGCCGGTTTCGATGAAACCCTCTTCAGTCATTGCCGTTGCAGTTGGCAGAAAAGAGGTCGTGCCGAAACGCGGTTGGGCCAGGGCAATCCCTTCTATTGCTGATGCATCACCGACGTTAAAGTGTAAAAGACCATGCAGATGGGGATCGATGAATCCGGGTAAAATCCAGGCATCCCCGAAATCATTGTCTACAGAACGATTTGAAGCTCCGGGTATTATTTCGGCAATTTTTCCTTCTTCGAGGATCAGTAACCCGTTGATAACGGCGTCGGGTGTAACGATTTTATTTCCGCGGATCGTATAGGTCATTTCTGTACTTTCTCTCTGTAAAAACAGCAAAACCAGGGCATAATGCATACCAATATATAATAATCTGCAATAAAATGCAAAACAATGAATCGTTATTGACTGTAACTGATAAATTTTGTAAATAGAGATAATTCCTCTATGGATGGTATTGCGTTAACAATTTTCTTTCGATTATTGGCCGGCGACAAACATCAGAAAGCCCTGTCGTTTTCTTACAGGGCTTTCTTTTAAACCAAAATATTCCCGGCTCTCCTTCCCTAATGATCAAGTTGATTCCTTTTACAGCTCTATCTGAACGTTTTTTCATGATCCAATTCGATCGCCCCGGATCTTTGTCCGGCGATGCGTATGCATAAGAACATCCGGGATTTTCATTCAAATTTAAAATACTGTTTATTTTGCATTTCTTCTCGGTCTTTGCGCTATAAGAACGTCAAAAGACCCGGTAAAAAACACCTTGATTATTTGCATAATTATAATAAATTAAACATTCAACCATTTTATTAAACTAGTAGAATATTTTTCAAAATGACAAAATCCGAAGAAAAAAGAGAGCAAATTCTCGATGCTGCCATGCACTGCCTGGCCAAATATGGCATGTTAAAATCGACTATGGATGATATTGCAAAGCTCATGGGCTTAAAAAAGGCTGCACTCTATTATTATTATAAAAACAAGGAAGCAATCTTTCACGATGCGCTGGAACGGGAAGCGAATAGATATTATGAAAACGTGCAGAAAAAAATCATGCCCCGGATGACTGCCTCCGAGAAACTGGTCATTTCTGTCGGATTTTATTATGACTATTTTGCCAGCCGGGCTGATATTCTCGAATTGAATACCCAGGCCATGATCGACAATCATGCGCTCATCCAGGCGATTTATAAACAAAATTGCAAAGAAAATCGCAGCTATTTCGCTCATCTGATAAAAGAGGGTATCAAGTCGGGTGAATTTCGCAGCATGAACGCAGAAAAAGCTGCAGAGGCTCTGCGCCTTATCCTCGAAACGCAACGACTGGAAAAATTCAGACAGGCTTTTGAGCAAAAACAAAAAGAACCAGACTATAAACAACTTGCAAAGGATTCTTTATTTATCCTTGATATTTTTATAAACGGTATAAAAAAATAAAAGATGAGCAGATCATATGTTAAAACAGATACGATTTGTGCGGGTGCGTGTTTTCATTCTCTTGTTTTCAGTTGCGACCACCTGTCTCAGCCAGAATACAAAGTCCTTTTCTTTAGAGGAAGCGAAAGAGTATGCTCTGGAAAACAATCACGACATTCGCGACGCTTTGCTGGAAATAAAGGGCGCCCACAAGCAGCTCTGGGAAGTAACAGCCCAGGGGTTTCCCCAGATCGAGACCAGCGCCAGATACCAGTATCTGGTGGACATTCCGACGCAATTGATACCCGGGGAAATTTTCGGTCAGCCCGGTACAACCATTCCGGTCAAATTCGGCAAGCCGCATAATGCAAGCTATGGCATTTCTGCCAGCCAGTTGATCTTCAGCGGTTCATATTTTGTCGGCGTTCAGGCCTCACGAATATTTTTAAAACTGTCGGAAGAAAATCTCGAACGAACCGAGACCGATCTAAAGGCCACCCTCACCAACACATATCATTTGATATTGATCGCAGAAGAGAACCGCAGAGTGCTGCAAGAGACGCTGAAAAATCTTAACAAAACCAAATATGAAATATCAGAGATGTACAAGGAAGGATTCACAGAAAAGACAGATGTAAAACAGCTGCAAATAAGCGTCAACGAACTGGAAAACAATATCCGTGCTTTGGATGAGCAAATCGAGATCAGTTATCAGCTACTAAAGCTTCAGATGGGGTTACCGCTTGATGAGCAAATTGCCCTAAAGGATGACCTCGACTTTTTTATCGAAGATAAAAAATACCGGGAGCAATTACAACGGCCGTTTGATCCCTACAACAACATTAATTTAAAAGCCATGCAGACCCAGGAACATCTGAGACGTCTCTCTTTAAAGAAAGAAAAAACGACATTTCTACCGACCATTGCGGCCTTTGCCACATGGCAACGGGATGCTCAGCGCGACGAATTTAACTTGTTCGATAAAGACGAAACCTGGTATCCGACAACGGTTGTTGGTGTCCGGTTGAGCTGGCCTGTTTTTAACGGTTCGGCAAAATTTCATAAAATACAAAGAGCCCGGGTCGAGCTCAGAAGAGCGAGGATAATGAAGGACAAAGTCGAACAGGGTCTGACGCTGGAATATAAAAGCGCTCATAGTGAGCTCAGTACAGCTATGGACCGCTATAAAACCGCTGAAATGAACCGCGACCTGGCGCGGGATGTCTACGAAATTACCCTTGAAAAATATAGAGAAGGAATGAGCACCAGTCTGGATATTACCCAGGCCCATAATCAATATCTCAATAGTGAAGGAAAATATCTGCAAACCATTTCCGATCTGCTGGCGGCAGAGACGAAACTCGAAAAAATTCTGCAAACACTTTAACTCTATAGGTAAAATCATGAAAAAAACAGTCGTATTATTAACATTATCAGTCATGCTATCATTCTTCTATTGCGGTCAGAAGAATGACAGAGCAAGACTGCGGAAACTGGAAGCGGAACGACAAAAGTTAAGTGTAGAAATACAAGCGCTTAAAAACAAGCTTTCAAAATCCGGTCAAACAGACGTGGGTGAACAACATCCCTATGTCGATATAAAAGCCCTGGAGGAGATGCCCTTTCATCATTATATCAATGTTCAGGGCACCGTAGAATCGGACAACAACATTTTAATCCCGGCTCAGTCATCCGGAGTGGTAAAAAAAATTCACGTCAAAGAGGGAGAAAAAGTCGGGAAAGATCAGCTTTTAGCCGAACTTGACGGGGCCATTATCGAAAAAGGGCTGGAGGAGATCAGGGTCAATCTTGAGCTTGCACGCACAGTTTATCAAAGGCAAAGCCGGTTATGGGAGAAAGGCATAGGAAGTGAAGTGCAGTACTTGCAGGCAAAAACAAATAAAGAGGCCCTTGAAAAACGCCTGGCCGCTACTGAAGAGCAGTATAAACTCACCAAAATTATCTCCCCCATTTCCGGATCGGTCGATGAAATTCTGATCAAGGCCGGTGAAGCGGTCGCCGCCGGATTTGGCACCATTCGAATCGTTAATCTATCGGATATGAAAATTACAGCCCAACTTTCAGAGGAGTATATACGACAGGTAAAAGTCGGTAACCCGGTCGAGGTTGAGCTGCCGGTATTGGATAACTCTTTTAAGAGCAGGATTGTTGCCGTTTCACAGGTCATCGACCCGAGAAACCGGACATTTCCCATTGATGTTGCATTTCCCGCCCGCGTAGAAGGGATTCAACCCAATACCCTCTCGGTTCTGACCATCAACGATTACAGTAATCTCAGTGCCAAAAGTGTTCCGGTAAATGTGGTGCAGCAGACAGAAGATAGTCATTTTTTATTCATCGCCAGGCCGTCAACAGCGGACGCAAGCCAATCGTGGACAGTAGAAAAGAGAACCGTCCGTATTGGCAAGACCTGGGAAAACAGAGTTGAAATTCTTACCGGTCTCCAGGCCGGAGAATACATCATTGTACAAGGCTTTCAGGATCTCGCGGATGGTCAAAAGATACAGATCAATAACATCAGATGACCGGCAAAAGAGGATGAGTTACTCGAAACAAAGGTAAAACAATGAAAAATTTTGGTTTATCAAATCGCGCTATAGATAATAAAACCACGGTATATATTTTTACCATCCTGGTTACTATTTTCGGGATTATGCAGTATCTGACCACGCCAAAAGAAAAATTTCCCGAAATTACATTTCCCTATTTTATGATCACAACAATTCACCCGGGGACTTCGCCCGTGGATGTTGAGAACCTGATCACGCGTCCGATCGAGAAGGAACTAAAAGGCATCAATGGTATCAAACATATCAACAGCCAATCTTTGCAGGACGTTTCGCTAATCGTGGTTGAATTTGAGGTCAATGTAAATGAGACCAAAGCGTATCTCGACGTTAAAAAAGCAATGGATGATTCCCGCACGGAATTACCCACCGATTTATACCAGGAACCTGAGCTCAAGCAAATCGATGTCTCGGAAATTCCTATACTCTATGTCAATCTTTATGGAGATCTGGGCCTGGTAAAGTTGAAAAAATATGCAGATGATTTAAAAGATCGAATCGAAGCGCTGGAAGAGATCTCGAAAGTTGAAATCATAGGAGCACTGGAGAGGGAGATCCAGATTAATGTCGATTTATTCAAAATGCAGGTCAATAGTATTTCTTTCAGCACCATCGAAAATGCAGTGGCGGCGGAAAATCTCACTATTTCCGGCGGACAGATACAAACCGATGGGATGAATCGAAATTTCCGTATCACCGGAGAATTCAAGGATCCTAATAAAATCGGCAATATTCTTCTCAAAGATGGCATCTATCTCAAGGACATTGCCCGGGTTTTGGATGATTTTGAAGAGAGAGAGAGCTATGCACGAATGGATGGCCAACAGGTTGTTTCTCTTTCGGTTATTAAAAAGAGCGGCAAAAATCTCATTCTCGCCGTTGACAAGATAAAATCAGAAATTTCTGATTTTAAAGGCCAAATTTCACCCGGCCTCAAGATCAAAATTACCAGCGATAGCAGCACACAAACCCGAAATTCCGTCAACGATCTCTTTAACACCATCATTCTCGGGTTTGTCGTTGTCGTTTTTGTGCTGATGTTTTTTATGGGCGAGCTCGATGCTTTTTTTGTTGGTATTGCGATTCCGCTCTCGATGATCATCGCCTTTAGCCTTTTACCCATAATCGGATTTACCCTCAACATTATTGTGTTGATGGCATTTATCCTGGTTCTTGGAATCGTTGTCGATAATTCAATCGTGGTTGTGGAAAATATCTATCGCCATTATAATCAGAATCGCGATATATCGATTGTCGAAGCCACAAAGAGAGCAGTGGGTGAAGTTGCGGTTCCGGTGTTTACCGGGACCTTAACCACTCTGGCACCCTTTATCCCGCTGATGTTTATGCCCGGTATTATGGGAAAATTTATCTCATACCTCCCCATCACCCTTATTATTACCCTAACCTCTTCGATCATCGTGGCCTATTTTATTAATCCGGTCTTTGCCGTCTCATTTATGAAACGCCAGTCCGACCAGAAAGAGAACAGTCATGCCAGGTTACCGGCGAAATTCTGGAAGATAGCAGCTCTTGGCATCTTTTTCACCGTGCTGTTTTATATTCTCGGCTGGATGTTGCCGGCAAATCTCATCCTCATCGCATTGTCGGTCTATGTGCTGCTCAAAACCATTATTCTAAAAATGATCGATTTTTTCCAGGTACGAATACTCCCCGTTCTCATGTCTGCATATCGCAAAACATTAAAAGTCCTGCTGCAGGGGCGGCATCCTTACTGGGTCGTCGGCGGAACCGCTTTTCTTCTCCTGTTTAGTATTTTCTTTCTGCGCGTGGCCACCCCAAAAATCGTCTTTATGCCGACCGGGGATCCCAATTATATCTATGTCTATATCACTATGCCTGAAGGCACCGATCTCGATGTGACCAATTCTGTCGCCCTTGATGTTGAAAAGCGCATTAATTACATCCTGGGAGCGAACAATCCGGATGTCGAATCCGTTATCACCAATGTAGCGGTAAATGCCGGCAGCGGCATTTTCGACCGAACGACGCAGGAAAAACTGGCCAAGGTAACCGTATCCTTTGTGGAATATAAATACCGTCGCAGCGAAAAATCCACGTTAGAATATCTGAACGAGATACGGCAAAAGCTTCAGGATATCCCGGCTGCAGAAGTAAATGTAGAGCGTGACATTATGGGGCCGCCTCCCGGTAAGCCGATTAATATCGAGATTTCCGGCCCGAATATCGATCAATTGGTGCAACTCAGTGCCGAACTCGAATCCTTTATCGCGGATTTGCATATCCCCGGAATAACCGATTTGCAGCAGGACATGGAAACACACAAACCGGAGATGATTTTGCATATCGATCGCGATAAGGCCAGCAAATACGGTCTCAGCACGGCATACATCGGTTCAACCCTGAGAACCGCCATATATGGCAAAGAGGTCTCCACTTTTCGCGATGGCGAAGATGAATACCCGATACGGTTACGCCTGGCAGAACCCTATCGCAACAGTGTTCAAGCCCTGCTGAGCCAAAAACTTCTGGTACCGTCAAAAAATGGCAACGGCGTCAATCAGATACCCATTTCAGCTGTTGCCAACGCTGACTATACCTCTACCTATGGTAGCATTCGTCGAATTGACAATAACCGTGTTATCACTCTGTCATCCAACGTTCAGACCGGCTATAATGCCAATGAAATTATTGTATCTATCAAAAAGGCATTGAACAATTTTGATTTACCTGACGGTTATTCCGTCTATTTTAGCGGCGAACAGGAAATGCAAAATGAAATCGGTAATTATCTTGTCAAGGCTCTGTTCATTGCAGTTGCATTGATCCTGATCATTCTGGTGGCGCAATTTAATTCACTCGTAAAACCGCTGATTATCGTGGTTCAAATTTTATTCAGCTTTATCGGCGTGCTGTTGGGGTTTACCCTTTTTCAACTCGATTTTTCAGTCATGATGACCGGAATGGGAATCATTGCTGTTGCGGGTATAGTGGTTAAAAACGCCATTATTTTGATCGATTATATAGATGCGGCAATGGAGCGGGGAGAGGATAAAATCACAGGTATCATCAATGCGGGGGCCACTCGCTTGACACCGGTGTTGCTGACGGCACTCTCGACCATACTCGGCCTCATGCCCCTGGCAATAGGCGTTAACATAAATTTTATAACCTTGTTTAGCCGCCTTAACCCGCAGATCTATTTTGGCGGTGACAATGTCGCTTTTTGGAATCCTCTGGCCTGGACCATCATCTTCGGACTGGGATTTGCTACATTCCTCACTCTGATTGTGGTTCCGGCTATGTACCGGATTTTCTATGTGCGCACAAAGTAGCGTTTAGTTTTCGCTTGCGAATATCGCTGTGAATTCATAAAATAGAAAAGATCCAACATCCAGGCACGACTAAACTGCCGGCAGCCCTTGCATCCTGATCACCCTTTGTCTGAAGCATTTTTTTTCAGGCGTTGGTTTAACATCAGGAGATGGTATAATGAAAAAACTGATCCTTGTTATCCTGCTTTGTATTTCCTCAAGCTGGTCACAACACTCTCAACGGGAGTTGCTCAAGGATGAGAGCGCTCCCGGCGCCAGAGCCTCACTGGGTCTGGCCGCAAACGCCTATAGCCGGGCTATTACCAGAGACCTTTTTCATATCTCACCCTACTCTTTAAAAGGAACACTGAGCCGAATTGGAGTAGCGGCATTGAGCTATCAACTCGTTTCCTACGATACATTTGAAGGGATAACCCTAAAACCCTGGCAGTTCGACAAGGAGTGGAAGGGGTATTGGGTCGGCTTTTTCGCCGAAGACGCCATTGACCTGACGTTTCAATGGCTGCGGCACAATAAAGAGGCGCAATTCTTTTTCGTCGAAACCACCCTGCTCTCTCTTGGCCTGCTCGCCTATCAGGGGGAGATACACC
>CAZMUU010000065.1:0-14119 GCA_964569215.1 uncultured Cytophagia bacterium | reverse complement strand
AATCGTCGAGCAACAATGTACCATCCAGGTAAACAACGACGCTCGCCGCTGCAGGATCAGCTGCGTTGTGGATCACCTGCAAGCGGGCCGTGGTCAACGGCGTCAGCGCCAACACATTGCCATCCGGCAGCGCAGCGTAAAGACCAAAGGCCGGTTCGTTTTCTCCCGGACTCAAAAATCCGGACGCAAATACGATAGCTGCACCGCCGCCCAGTCCGGAAAGGTCCGCACTATAGGTCGCAACAATTGCGCTTCCATCACCAGGCGTAATGTCGAGAGTGTAGGCCCCAGCAGGAACCGAAAGGTAACCGGTATAGTCGCCATAAGCAGCATCATCGACAATCGTACCAACACCGCGCGCAACAACATCAACTGTCGGCGCATCTGTCGCCCCGTGAAATACATTCAAATCCACATTGGACATGTTCTCGCCGCTCTCGCGTCCCATGGCATAGGGGTAAAGCGTAAACCCAATGTCCAGGCCGTCTGGATTCGCTGAAAATGCATTGGGATCGAGAACACCATTCGCCACGGCAATGTAGGTCTTGCCAGCCTCAAGCGTCAAAGTAAAGTTCTTTAACGTGTCCGCAGCTGATGACGAATTACCGGCAGCTACACCAACATTAAAAGGTGTGTTGGCCGGCGCATCGATAAAAGGAGTTGCATCCCTAAAACCGAAATCGTCGAGCAACAATGTACCATCCAGGTAAACATCGACGCTCGCCGCTGCAGGATCAGCTGCATTGTGGATCACATGCAAACGGGCTGTTTCTTGAGCTGATAATGCAAACGCGAGCCCAAGTAAAACCAGTAGGATTAAGTTTAGACTTTTCATAAGTCCTCCATTAAAAAACCCAGATTAATTGATTTAAAGATTATAACAATTTTATTGAATTTTAATTCCCAAAAAACGCTCAAAACGCTCATTTTGTATTTTTTTCCGCCACTGGCCGTGTTTTGTCATTATTATTAACAGGATAGCGAGGTTCTAATTGACTTTGAGCAAAAAAGTTATAGTTTATATTAACTTTAAGCAGTGAAAAATCAGCCTCTGTATTGTATTTTCAACCGGACCTTCGACACAGCAAACAAACAAAGACTTTTATAAGGACACAGAAAAGGATCAATGAATGCCTGAACTCAATCACAGAAATGGAAAGCTGCAGATTTTAAATAGCGATGAGGCGGCTCAGATATTGGGAGTGAATGTTTCATCCATCAAACGCTGGACAGACAGCGGAGACCTTGGTTGCCAACGAACCAAAGGCGGCCACCGCCGATTTTCTTTAGATGATCTTATTCAATTCAGCCAAAAACAAAAGCTATTGAATTCAAAATCAATTCTTTTCAATCTGAATAAAAACATAAATATCGACCTCATCATGGCGGTGTTCAAGAAAGAATTTGACTACATCATCGACTATCTGTTCAGAGAGGCCATTTCGGGTAGCCAGCAGAATATACAGCAAATCCTTATTCAACTGTATACCACAAAAACCCCTCTGTGGCAAATTTATGAAGAGGTGCTGGTTCCGGTTCTGCATTTAATTGGCGACAAGTGGAAAGACAACGAACTTTTCCCGATCGAAGAGCATGTCGCCACGCAAAAAATCCGGGACAGCGTTATTCGCTTGCAGGGGCTGGTAAGGGTGGAAAAACGGAAAGCGAAAAGTATACTATTATTAAATCCAGCTGATGAATTACACGACATCGGCCTGAAAATGGGCGAACATATCATGGAAGAAAGAGGATTCCAAACCTATTACAGCGGCCAAATCACACCTGCAAACAACCTAAAAGACGCATTAAAGCATCTCGAGCCGGATATTATTATTGTTGCCAGCACATTCGTAGAGCACCCTGCAAAATTCAAACAGGAAACAAATACCATTTTGGAAGCAGTCAAGAATCGCAATATTCAACTCTATGTAGCGGGAAATGGTTTTGATGAAATCATCTTGCCAGAGTCATCAAGTCTTATCAGATTGCATTCATTGAAAGAGCTGGTAAAAATTTAACGAACTCATACTTGTTGATCGTTTGATTTATTTTTCTTATATTTTATCCCTGATCATAATAATACCTGCCGGTTTTTTGCCTGTCGGCCTGCAGAAATACCTGAACAAAGAATTCTGCAGCAGAATCCCATTATTTGATCCAATAAAAATTTTAGATAGTATAGTGGGGAAAAAACGGCTGCAGTGCTTTGATTGTCCGAATCCAAGTCTCTAACCTGAATAAATCGCATTAGCCATAATCATATCTATGTTTCAGAATAATGAAAAAAGCAGCAGAAAAGAACAAATTTTGTAAATCATTGCCCTTCAGCCAAATTTCACCGGCGAAATTCCCCTTTTTTTATGGGTGGATTATCGTATTCATCAGCACAGTCGGAATGCTCGCCAGCATACCCGGCCAAACCATGGGCGTGGGCGTCTTTACAGACTTTCTCATCAATTCGATGGCCGTCAATCGGGTTCAAATTAGTACAGCCTACATGATCGGTACAATAGGAAGCAGTTTTATCCTGCCCTTTGCCGGCAGATGGCTGGATCTTTTGGGCATAAGGACAATGACGATAATGGTTTCAATTGGCCTGGGTTCAAGTCTGATTTTACTTTCACGGGCGCCACAATTTCAAAGATGGTTGTTTTCAGGCTCTTTCTTATTTACCATGATAATATTGTCTGTTCTCTTTCTCTTTATTCGTTTCTTCGGTCAGGGATGTCTGGCGATGATTTCACGCGTAGCTATAGGCAAATGGTTTAATCATCATCGCGGCCTGGCATCAGCAATAAGCGGCGTCTTCGTTTCACTGGGATTTAACTCGTCTCCGGTGTTTTTGAATAGCCTGGTACAATCTCATGGCTGGCAAAAAACGCTTATCATATTGGCAACCGGCATCGGTGTTGGAATGGGGGTGTTGGGATGGATATTTTACCGTGACAATCCCGAAGCATGTGGTTTGAAAATGGATGGCAATCTCGGTAGAGAAAAAATCGCCAGGTTTGAAGCGAGAGTCCCTCCGACCAAAAAAGAATTTACCAAATCCGAAGCAATCCGGACCCTTGGATTTTGGTCCTTTAGCCTGGGTATGGCTGTGGTCGCTCTGGTGATGACGGCAGTAACGTTCCACATCAGTTCGATCGGGGCAGAACAAGGCCTGACCCGCGATCAGTCCTATCTGGTTTTTTTCTGGATTTTCCCGTTCAGCATTGTATCCAATTTTTTCTGTAACTGGATTAGCGACCGGATCCAGCATAAATGGCTGCTGATGGTTACCATGATAGCGCAAGCCGCGGCTTTGCTGGGTTTGCTCGTCTTTGAACACATCAACGGCCGCATTCTTTTCAGCATCGGACAGGGCACCGCGGGCGGTATGTTCGTTGCCCTCGCAACGGTTGTGTTTCCACGCTTTTTTGGTCGTGAACACCTGGGTGAAATCAGTGGATTTTATATGTCGATTATCGTATTCGCCAGCGCCATCGGTCCGGTCCTCTTTAGTGCCTTCAGAACATTCACTGGAAACTATGAAATGATCTTTTTATTCTCCATTCTTATGCCGCTGGCAATATTATTGACGTCCTTCAAAGCCAACAATCCACAGCTGGATATAGATTAAGCTTTTTATCAAAGGGGCCAACGCGTTTATTTGAGCAAAATCAGCTTTTTCACCTCCCTCTGTTTTCCCGCCTGCAAGCTATAGAGGTAAATGCCACTCGGAACCGGCCTGCCGGCATCATCGCCTGCGTCCCAGACAACGCTGTGAACGCCTCGTTTCTGAAATTGATCCGCTAATTGACGCACCTTGTGACCCAAAAGATCATAAATATCAAGACGTATGCGGCAATCTTGCGATAACTGATACCGGATCGAGGTCGTTGGATTGAATGGATTGGGAAAATTTTGATATAATATAAATGCTTCCGCCGTTTTATTGTTCTCTCTGCCCTCTACTCCTGTTGCGAGAATGGAAATCCGGTAATCCTCAACTTCGCCAACCGGAGGCAGCGCAGCCTGTTCACTATCATCGGGATCATAAGCAGGGCCATAATAGGATAAACCGCTTTGCTGACTGAACCGGAATCGCGCAAAGGTAGTCTCCGTTGTTGTACAATCGGGCACAACAAAAAACAATGTATTTTTACCGGTATTAATCTGGAGATCCTGAAAAATTTGTTCGCCATCATCATCCCAGAGTTTATTGCCGTTAAAATCGATCCAGGCATTCAGAATGCCCTCAACCGATGCAGTAACCTCTATTTTAGTTCGCTTGCCGGGGAACAAATCATCTATAAAGCTTACACCATCTTCGTCATCAACACCGTCTTTATCATCACCATCTGCATCCGGATTTACATGAGCATCGGGCTCTCCGTCAACGATTTCTCCAAGACAAATTCCCGGATGAACACTATGGATGGCACCGTTTTGTTTGGACGTTGAAAGATATCCCCATGCATCTCCGAAATCAAAAAGGTCGGAAACGCCCCGAACCTTGAGCAGATAGTCTTCGGTCTCTCCCTGTTCAAACTCACCAGACCCGTCCCACGGCAATTCCACAGCTTCATCACTGATGGTAAATCGACACCAGACATATCCGGGGTTGGGCCCGATGCGGAAAGGTGACAATCCCATCCAGGACAAATATCCGGATCCCGGAGAAACTTCGAGATTTTGTATGACGTGCTCCGGCGCCTCATCACCTACATCCTCACATGAACTTGAGCCGGCCCATTCTCCATCCTGTGACCAGTCAAAAAGGATATTAATAAATGCCGGCGCTTCAGTAGAGTTTATCCAGCTAAGATCTATCGCAGAACCCCATGATGCCGTTCGACAAACTCTGCCAATAGGCCTTCCTTCATCAGTAAGGGACTCGGTCTCAACCCCATAAACCCCGCCCGGAGCGGTAATTGTAAATTTGCCAACATGATATAATCCATCGTCATATTCCGCATTGTAAATAACCGGTCTTCGATTGCAAATGCCCACGGCTTCTTCTTCCAGGTCGGGTGCAAACCCAAACCGTAAATCACGCCCACTGGCATGGCGGATATATCCACTGGTCGTTTCACCAAAGCATGTGGGAAATTGTCCCAATATACCGCCGAACGGATAGGCGAGAACATTCTCAGGAGCATCGCCATAATCGAAATAGGTGCCCGGTTCCAAAATTCTGAGCAGGTAATCCTCGGTCTCACCATCAGAAAACACCCCGGAGCCATCCCAGGGAAGATCGACAGGCTTTTCAGATATCGTTATTCGGGTCCAGACATAGCCTGGATTGGGACCGATATAAAAAGGAGGTGGAGACAGATCGCGAAGATTTCTTGAATCCGGAGTCAGCGGAAAATTGACCAGAACATGCTCCGCTGATGATGTGCCGGAACAGCTACTGGATCCGCCCCATCTCCCATCCTGATTCCAATCGATTAAAATATTCATGTACGCCCCCTCACTGGAAGCGTTGAAATTAACCTCCATATCTCGGCCCCACTGAGCTTCCTGACACGACTCCCCAAGAGCATGCGCCGGCCCTCTTGAGAGAACAAATTCGCTTCCCGGCTCTCCGTGTATTGAATATGCCATTTGAGGTTTGCGTAATCCATCATCAGAGCCGCTGGGGAAAAAATAGTTATACCATTCATCCTGATCATATTGACCGGAAAAACCCGGACATAATCCGGCGTTACCATCGGTTTCAAAATCAACAGCAAAGCCCAGTTTTCGCGTATCCGAATTGCCATGGCGAATGAATCCGGCAGGCCCGACCTCCCGGCAAGTTGGAAATTGGCCGATTACACCAGTGCCGGGGTAGGCAAGTACCCCCTCTGGTGCGTCACCATATTCATAGGGAAAGCAGTCAAAAATATCGATAACATAGTCCTCTACTTCTCCACCAATAAGAGGGCCCCTGTCCGAGGGAATCTCGTTAGGGCTAAAGCGGAATCGGGCATAGGTGGATCCTGCTTTAGCGGTTTCAGGGACGATTATATTAAAGGATGTATTGCCGGATCCAATCTGGGTGTCTATGACGACCTCATCCGTGTCATCCCAGTCACCATCCTGATTGTAATCGATCCACCCTCTAAAGTAACCGCCTTCGGAGGCGATTACGGAAGCTGCGGTGGTGTCCCCCAAAACAAATTCATTTTCAAAATGAATGCCGTCTTCATCATCTTGACCATCATTATCATCACCCAGCGCATCTTTATCCGGTATTCCATCACTCTCCGGATCGAGTTGTTTCCCCAGGTATAAATCGGGATCAAGAATGTGGCGGGCCCCGTCATCTTCGAGCAGAGTGGCATAGCCGATATGAGGCGCATCACCAAAATCCATCAGCGACTCTCTTCCGAGTACTTTAATCAGATAATCCTCTGTTTCTCCATCTGAATAATGACCGCTGCCATCCCATGGGGTGGAAATCCGATCGCTGGTAATGGTAAATCTGGCCCAGACAAAACCCGACATGGGACCAATTTTAAAAGAGGGGGGATCCTGTGTGGAAATATGTCCATTGCCGTTCGGAACGTAGAAATTTACCAAAACATGTTCCGGTACAGTTTCTCCATCACAACTGCTGGAAGCGCCCCATTGCCCATCCCGGTTCCAATCGATAAGAACATTGACATAAGCCCCTTCGATACGGTTGGTGTGCCACCAGACATTGATATCCCTTCCCCATTCCGCCGTTCCACAGGTATAACCAAGAGCCGACCCCCTGAATTCAGAACACAACGGCGCGACGTATTCGGAATCCGGCGGCCCCTGTATGGTAAACGCATCCGGAGCCCACAAGCCGGCATCGCTTTCATAACAAGACTCATCCTGATCAAAAAGATTCGGTGTAAAGGCAGGACAGTTGCCTTCATTTCCTTCGACTTCGGTGTCTACCTGGTAACCGAAATAACAGTCGCTGTTCGATCCATGACGAATATAACCGGCAGGGCCCGCCTCCAGACAGGTAGGAAAGCGCCCCATAATCCCGGAGTCAGGATACGCCACTGCATTCTCCGGTGCATCACCATAATCATAAGGCAAAAGAATTTTAATTTCAATATACTCTTCAAGAAGAAGAACATCAGAGCCGTTATCACAGGTGATGTCCAGACGAACATCGTGTTTACCCGCTTGATGATATGTTATTGGCGGTGGTTTTTCCCCTTGCCAGGAGGATGGATTGCCGCCGGGAAACCGCCAAAACCAGCTGGTTGCATTGGTGCAATGGCTGGTGAATCGTACGGTATGGGGTGTATATCCTGTCGGATGATCCGCTGAGAAATCCGCTGTACAGGAGCAATCCTCTATCCGGATGTAATTGGTTTTGGTTTCGATATCCGATCCGGATTTACACTCTATTTTTAACTTGACGTCATATGTACCCGGAGTAATGTATTCAACAACATGAGGGCCTTCTCCGCTTGCAGAAGCAGGCGATCCGCCGGGAAAGGTCCATTCCCAGTTCGCTGCTCCCGTAGACATGTCATGAAACTCGGCCTTAAAAGGCGCGCAACCCACCCGGGGTTTGGTATAAAAGTCAGCCTGACAATTACAATCCTCAACAATGATATACTTGTTTCTGGTAATGGTGTCGCTTCCCGACTTGCAAGAAATTTGCAAGGAAACCGAATAGCTTCCCGGTGTATTGTATGTAACATAATGAGGACCCGCGCCGGTCGCCGTTGACGGCGTGCCGCCTTGAAAAGCCCATTGCCAGTTTGTTGCATTTGAGGATTTATCGGTAAATTTGACCTTAAGCGAAGCGCATCCCCGAGTTGGACTGGCAGCAAAATCCGCTGTACATTGAGCCCGAGCCGTGATAGAACTTGAGCCAATCATCGCGGTCAGGCATAGAATCAGAACAACCTTGCGATTCATAATGCTATCCTTTAAATTATTTTAAAAAATTCCTTCTATTAATAAAAGTCAATACATCGGTTGGTTCATCTATAGATGTAAAAGGTTGTTACTCCGCCCGTATAAGAAGATCTGTGGTATGTTATAATAGTGGACAACAAAGCGTGTCAACGCGATCTGATAGGCACCGGATGCATCCGGGCTAAAAAAACAAAGAGATACCCGACCGGATATAATTTATTTTATGAAAACGGTTGCCAAGATGCAAGCAATATCGGATAAAATTTTGATTTTAATCATATTTTAACTGTGCCTGGAGAGAACCAATCACAAGCGGAGCCGGGATGAAAAAAGATGATATGAACGCAGAACAAGACAGATTATTGTGTTAATAATTTGATTTTAGAGAGGATATTTTCAATTCTTTCCGGTTTGCGCAGATAATCGATTTTGGAATCATTATATAACACATTGTCGATAAGCTTGGTGTTTCGCAACACAGAATAAAGCAGAATCGGGCCGCTATAAATCTTGCGAATTTCGGGTATGAGCAATATTCCGGTTCGTCTGCCATCATCTGTTTCTTCTACATTGAAAAAATTCTGCGGTGGCATCATGACATCCATAATAATAATATCATACTTTGAATCCTTCTCCCTTAACCTTTCGAGAGCGGTTTCATAGTTTGTAAAAAATTGGATGTTCATTCCGTATAATTCCAAGAGTTCTTTCGAACTCTCCAGGTTATAGGGGTCGTCATCAATCCACATAACTTTCATTCTTCTCTCCCTACATTTTTGGGTAATTCGATTCTGAAAATAGTTGGATTTTGATTCTGTTTGACATAGATTCTTCCATGGTGTGTCTCAACAATGCGTCTGGCAATGTACAAGCCAATACCCGATCCTTCGCTCGAATGCTTTTTTGCATTCACAGCCCGTTGATGTAATTCGAAAATCCTTTCCTCCCAGTCCTCCTGGATACCTATCCCCATATTTTCGATATCGATGATGGATATTCCATCTTTAACCCCGACCCCCCGAATGTAAATTTTAGCGCCCTTGTTCGAATAGCGTATAGCGTTGCGCAATAGATTAAAAAAGACATGCTTCATATAGGTTTCATCGAGCAAGATATATTTTTCTACATTCGTATATCCAACATATTCAACAAGTATATTATTTCTTTTGGCATATTCCCTTACAATTTCAATCACCGGTATGATAACATCGCTGAATATTTTTTTATAATCCAGGCTGAGGCTGATGGTGTCGGATCTCAGGAAATCAAAATTATCAAAAACATATCGTAAAAATTCACAATGCAATCTGCCTGCGTCCAATAGCTCTCCCAGCTTTTTGTCCCCCTCGATTGCGTTACCGAGCCTGCGCTTTAACAGTTCAAAGGTTCGCATAATCGGTTCAATGGGAGCAATCATTTCATGTTCTGCGGTTTCAAAAAATGACTCCTTTTCTTTTAAATTTTTTATCGCCTCTTCTTTATGCCGGGTGGCCTGTCTGGTTTTCTCTTCCAGCTGCTTGTATTGATATAAATTATTGAGAGCAATGGATGTCGAATCAGAGATAAGCTTCATCCGTTGCTTTTTTTGTTCGCTGTATATCTGATCCTTTCCCTCAAAATAAAAAACACCTCTGATATCTTCGTTCTTGTCAAAAATCGGATGTATGAGACAGACATTCTGTTCACTGATATCAGGAATATCCTGGATCTTTTTATAAGCTTGAATATGATCATCGACACTCATTTCTACAGGATAATTTTCCTTTGCCTGCAAGTGAGCTTTGATATAAAATGAAAGAGAGTTTTCAAGCTCTATTTCTTCGACCTTATCATTTCCATCAAATGGATTTATAATTTTGAGCGTATTGTTTTCATCCAAAACTTCCAATAGGCCAAAATCTATATCCAGATATTTGCAACCCGCTTTTAAAATTTGATCGAGTATTCCGTTAAAATCCTTGCCATCACTCTTTAGCATGATTTCATCAATTCGCTTTAGTTCGTTGATATCCAAGAGCTTGACATTTTCCATTGCCTGGGCAATACTGCGGACAAAAATACCAAGCAATTGGATATCGTATTCCTGAAACAGCCAATCAATTTCCGTATTCTCCCGGGGTTTAATATCAACACTGATCTTTCCCAAAACTTGTCCGGAGCTCACCAACGGTAAATCTACCCAAACAGGATAGTTTTTCTTGTCCAGCTCATCAACGAGATAACACTCATGTAAATGCAAGGGTTTAATATACTTGCTCTCCTGAAGACGGCTATCAGTAAACTCGATAATATAATAGAGCCGCGGTTCGGAAAAAAGATTGTTCAGGATATAACTGTCCGGCTTTGAATTTTTCGCATTAAGGATGACATTTTTATCCAGGTGTATATCAACAATATCACGTTTAAAACGATTTTCGTCATTTGGCTTTGATGCTTTAAATCCACGCAGATAAAAATTGTCGGAATTTTTCGTAACCCCGTAAAATCGGCAGCGATCAAAATAAATTAACTGTAAAAAACAGCGATAGAATATTTCTTCAATATCATGCAGACTTTTGGCACGGCTAAGCTCGATAATGGACTCGAAAACGCGGGTTCGTATGGTACTGTCTCGTACAATCTCAATAACCTTGGTCGTACCGGGAATCCGTTTGGATGTGATACTGGCGATACGCTCTTCCATTCGCAGAGGATGACTGAAAGGCCATTCTACCCGAACATGTTTACCCGTATTGATAAATGCCTGGTAAGAGGGACAATTTTTACAATGACCCATTTCACGTTTTGTTGTTGAACGGTAGGGTTCAAAAACCTCAAAACATTTTTTACCTCTAACCTCTTCAAGGGTATGGCCGAACTCATTTGCTTTGGTTTTGTTGACGTATACCAAATCAAACTTGTCCGGGCCATCCGCCATTTCAATAACCGAGATCTCGGCAGGAATATTATCGACAATATTCTCGCAAAAGGATTCATTCGAATTTTGATCGCTATCCGAATGCCTGAATAAAGTCTTGATGTTGGTTTTGGTAGACATGACTATTCCTGTCATCTAATTCAACATTTTTCTGATGTGTTCCCCCTCACCCTTAAGATAACGCTGAAATATGCTAACTGTCAACACGAAATTCACAAAACTTGTCGCGATGTACTGCAAATAAGCGATTAAGACAGATTAAAATTACCTGGCCCCAACAATCCAATTTCAAAAGCAATGTAGAGCAGTAATGCCAAAAGTGCCAGCGAGGTGAACAAAATCAGTGCGATGATAAACTTTATAAAGCCTATAAATTCACTCATGATTTGATCTCCTATGCTGTTGAATTTTTGTGTTAAATTTCGTAACATATTATGTACTTCCGAGATAAACCAACAAGCTGAATTTGGTTATGGGAAGCATCTCTGTTTCTCCAGTGATGTCAAAATAGTTGTGCGATATTCGTTCCGGGAAGAGTGTTGAAATCATATCGTTTCCTCCTTTTCGTTTTTCTTGTGCTCTGCTTTTTTTATATGCAATTACTGTACCATCGTTTTATATATATTATTAACAACGGGTTAATACAATTTTAAGGTTTTAATCGTCTCTCCGATTTTGATTTTAATCTGATTTTTTGCATTAAAAAGCACTTTTTGAGGGGACATAGCCATGAAATTTGAAAATGTTTTGCTAAACCTTCCTTCCAACGAAACGATCCTGAAAAAATCGAATTATAATGACCAAATCGCTATCACCAGCCTTTTCTCCGCTCTCTCCAAACTGTTTAATACCTATGCCATATCAGCTCTCTTCTACGATCATATAAATGACCTCTTCTCTCCGATTTACTGTTATCCATCAGACAAAAAGATTAAAGTTTACGTTAAATTTTCTTTTTCGGAACATCTGTCGTTTGAAAAATTTAAAAATCGAGATGATGCCCGGGTGATTCATGATATTCAAAACAATGCCACCTATTCGGAAGCAGACATTATCTATGATAAAAATACCACCTTATCACTTTTCACATTTCCAATTCGCTATCTCAACAAATTTATGGGCGTATTGAACATCTACATCGAACCTGAAAAGTTGAAACAGATAGAAACGCGACAGCTTGAATTCATAACCCAGTGGATAGCAGAGCGGGTTGCGAATCTGAAGATTCAATGCTTTGAAAAGCAGAAAGAAAAATACATTCAAGAAGGTGAAAAACTGCTGAACATAAAAACAAAGCATCAGCTTTTGCATACCATAATTCACACCTGTGTTGATCTCAGCCCTAAAAGCATCGAGTATGGATTTATCGGAATGGTGGATGAATCCAACGGAGATTTGCTGGTGGATAAAAAAAATGTGATTGGCTGGAGCAAGGCAGACACATCGAGTCTACTCAGGAGGTTTTGGAAAATCCCGGCGGGTAACGGAGTGATCAGTAAAGTGATTCAAACGCAAAAACCCTATATCCTTCCTGATGCAGACAGCGCTGATTATGGACATCTGAATTACACCGTTACCTGGCCAAAAGTGAAATCGAATCTCTGTATTCCGATTATAAAAAAGAACAAAAACATCACCAAACCTTATGCTGTGGTCTCTCTCGAATCCACTGAACTTTATACCTTTTCACAAAAAGACATCGATCTGCTGAACGCCTATTTAAAATATGCCTCTCCAACTCTTGACGCCATCATCAGTACGGAACGGTTTCAGGACATAACGCTCAAACTGGGAGAGGTAATTGAAACAGCGGACAAACTTTTGGCCACCGGAGAATCGGACAAGCTTTTGACCTATGTCGCCAACAAACTCTTAAAATTGTGTTGCGAAACCTCGGGGGTGGAATATGTGGCAATTTCAATTAAATCCCTGGAAACGAATAAACTTGGAATTGTCGCCTATACGACAGAAAATCTGGCTGTAGAAAAACCGGAAAAACTGAACATTTCCACCGGCTATTCATTAAAAGCGCTGGAAAAAAAGGAGATCAAACGTTTCAATTCAAAGCCTTCACGCGATTACCAGTTTTTCAAGCTTTGGAAAGAACCTGTGCAAAGCGGCGCGGCCATTCCGATTGTTTATAACAATGAGGGTATCGGTATCATTACGCTTGAATCCAAAAACCCACAAAAATTTAAAGACGATGAAATTATACCCAAAATAAAACGAATTTCCGAGCTCATCGCAAAAGTCATTGCCGATGCACGATATGATCATTTTATCCGGACTAAATATTCCAAAAAATATTCGGTTATTTATGGGAAAAGCCGGTCCATGGAGATGGTGAAAAAAGATGTCTTAAATTTTGCACAGTATGACTTGCCTGTCCTCATACTCGGCGACTCGGGCACCGGCAAGGAATTGGTTGCAAGAAGAATTCATTATGAAAGCAATCGACGAGATAAACGCATGATTGAAATATCATCGATGAATATTCCGATCCAGCTTGCTGAATCAGAATTGTTTGGTTATAAAAAGGGCGCCTTTACCGGTGCTGACAGAGACAGAGAAGGAAAACTGGACATGGCCAATGGAGGTACAATTTTTATTGATGAGCTCGGAGATATGCCTCTGGAATTACAGGGTAAATTCCTAAGATTCCTCCAGGAGGGACAAGTACTCCCCCTTGGCGAAGCGATGCCTCATACGGTCGACGTCAGAACCATTGTTGCTACCAACAAAAATCTTCTCACTCTGGTCAAACAAAATAAATTCAGAGAAGATCTGCTTTACAGGCTTTCAACGTTAACCATAAAAATCCCGCCGCTGCGGGAGCGCAAGGAAGACATTCGCCCGCTTTGTCAATTTTTTCTTGAAAAACACTCAAACCGTCTGAAAATTCGCTCGGTAACAAGAGTCTCAGATAAAGCCTTTGACAAACTCGTTGGATATGACTGGCCCGGCAATGTAAGGCAACTGGAAGATGTCATTATTAAAGCGATTATACTCGCAAAAATGGATGAGAAACAAACCATCTTGACAAAACATATCATCTTTCTGGAAGACGTTTTTAAGGATTGGTACGATGTTGAAAACACCCCGCACGTTATAGATAAAAACGAAATCCTCAAAGTGCTCTACGCCCAAAGAGGGAATCGTTCTGCAACCTACAAAATTTTGAAAAAAAGCCGCACCTACTGTGAACGAGTCGTCGGTATTGATGAACTCAGAAAACATGCAGAACGGGCCAAAAAGGGCCTTGGCTATGCAACACAAGACGGCGAATAGTAAAAAAGAGCAATTATGATATTATTTGTC
>CAZMUU010000064.1:13330-14335 GCA_964569215.1 uncultured Cytophagia bacterium | reverse complement strand
TCTGTTGAGTGGTGTTTTCGTGTCGCAATCTCCAGAACCGATGGTTGATGAACCGCAGGCGGTGAGGCCGGGGTCGGGCTCGATCGAGGCGCGATTGCCGGGTTGGTATGTCCGGTTAATCGGCTTGGCGGTGGCCGGAGCGGCGTTGGCGCTGTTGGCTGGCAGGGGCCGGCGGATGTTCACCTCGATCATTCGACTTTTCTGATGCACCACAAATACATGCTCGTCGACGCCTTTATGGCCGATAGCGATCCTGTGGTTGTCACCGGATCGCACAACTGGACCATTTCGGCCAATCGCTATAATGATGAAAATACTCTGATCATCCACAGTCCGGAGATCGCAAACCTCTATTTGCAGGAATTTGCATCATTGTATGATATTTCCGGCGGACAAAATCCAATCGTCACCGGAATCGAACGAATTGCTCAGCATCCATTGCCGCAAACGCCTCTTCTCGAAACAAATTATCCGAATCCCTTTAATGGCAGCACTGTTATTCCGGTGCAAAAAAGTGCAAATCTGACCGGGGCAAAACTCATCGTAACCGATCTGTTGGGCAGAGAGGTCTGTGAGCAGGTCGTACAGCAGAACCAAACAGAAATTCATCTGGATATGAGTCGATTCGATCTTTCTTCCGGACTTTATTTCGCCAGAATTCACGCCGAAGAACTGAGCAATTCCATCAAACTATTATACATAAAATAAAACTCGGGGCAGAGAATGAAAATGAAAGCTTTGGTCAAAACGTCAGCAGAACGGGGCTTGTGGCTGCAAGAGGTTCCTGTTCCCAAAATCGGTAACAACGATGTACTGATCAAAATCGATAAAACTGCGATTTGCGGCACGGATCTTCACATTTACAACTGGGATGAATGGGCCCAGCGCACTATCAAGCCACCTATGACGATCGGACACGAGTTTGTCGGTCATATTGTCGAAAAGGGACAGAATGTGGTCGGTTTTGATATCGGCGACCGGGTATCTGGTGAGGGGCATATTGTC
>CAZMUU010000064.1:12631-13320 GCA_964569215.1 uncultured Cytophagia bacterium | reverse complement strand
CTATTGGTGTCGGGGTCAACCGGGATGGTTGTTTTGCTGAATATTTAAGCCTGCCGGTTTCCAATGCCGTACATCTGCACCCGGATATTCCCGCTGAAATAGCAGCGTTTATGGATCCATATGGAAATGCGACCCACGCGACACTTTCCTTTAATCTGGTCGGCGAGGATGTATTGATCACCGGTGCCGGTCCCATCGGCATCATGTCGGTGGCAATAGCCAAACATGTGGGCGCGAGAAATGTCGTGATCACGGATATCAATGATTACCGGCTCGATCTCGCCCGCAAAATCGGCGCCACATTAGCCATAAACGTCAAAAACAGACGCATCGAAAAGGCAATGGACGAGCTCGATATGATCGGATTTGATATAGGCCTGGAAATGTCCGGCAACGCAGCGGCTTTTGAATCGATGCTGGAAAACATGTACCACGGCGGCAGGATCGCTTTACTCGGCATTTTGCCCGATTCAGCCAGGATCAACTGGGATGAGGTGATATTCAAGGGATTGATCATCAAGGGTATTTATGGACGTGAAATCTTTGAAACCTGGTACAAAATGCAAACCATGCTGCAAAGCGGACTGGATATTTCACCGGTATTGACCCATAAATTTCGATTTGATGATTTCGAAAAAGGATTTAAAATTATGAATGAAAGACAAGAGAAATTAGTTGGCATACAAGGA
>CAZMUU010000064.1:6314-12621 GCA_964569215.1 uncultured Cytophagia bacterium | reverse complement strand
ATTATGAATGAATTTAATTGTGGTATATTAATACTTGATCTGGATATGAAATAAAAGCACCGGGAGGGTATTTATATGTATGGTGAGATGAAAGAATATTTGCAAGCTCAATTAAAGGAAATCAAAAATGCCGGTTTGTTCAAATCCGAATGCATCATCACCACACCGCAAGGAACGGATATCAAGGTTAAGAGCGGTGAGTCGGTTATCAATTTCTGCGCCAATAATTACCTCGGTCTGGCCAATCATCCCAAGGTGGTAGAGGCTGCGCATAAAACGCTTGACCGCTGGGGATATGGTATGTCATCGGTGCGATTTATCTGCGGAACGCTGGAGATTCACAGAGAGCTGGAGAAAAAAGTCTCTGAATTTTTATTGACGGAGGATACCATCCTTTATGCGGCCTGTTTTGACGCCAATGGCGGGGTTTTTGAACCCTTTCTCGACAAGGAATGCGCGGTCCTGACCGATGCGCTCAATCACGCCTCCATTATCGACGGTATACGACTGACCAAGGCAGAGCGCTTTATCTACAACCACAGCGATATGAACGATCTTGAAGAAAAGCTCAAAGCGTCCCAATCGAATAAATTCAGGCTTGTCGTTACCGACGGAATCTTTTCCATGGATGGTGACATGGCCAATTTGACGGATATATGCGATCTGGCGGATAAATATGATGCTCTGGTCCTGGTAGATGACAGTCATGCCACCGGATTTGTCGGAGAAAAGGGCAGAGGCACATTTGAAGCGCAGCGTGTAGAAAACCGCATCGATCTGATCACCACCACCTTCGGTAAGGCGCTGGGAGGCGCTTCAGGCGGATGTGTTTCCGGACGCAAAGAGATGATCGACTATTTACGGCAAAAGAGCCGTCCCTATTTGTTCAGCAATACCGTACCACCTGTGGTTGTGGGTACGACGCTGGCGGTTCTGGACATGCTTGTTCAGACCGGTGAGTTGCGTGAAAAATTGAGGCAAAATACGCGCTATTTTCGGCAACAGATCACGGAAATGGGATATAATATCAAGCAAGGCGACCATCCCATCGTGCCGATTATGCTTTACGATGAGCCCCTGGCGCACAAAATGGCAGATATGCTGTTACAGGAGGGTATTTATGTGATCGGATTCAGCTATCCTGTTGTTCCCCGCGGACAGGCGCGTATTCGCGTCCAGATCAGCGCGGCGCACAGCCGGGACCAGCTGGAAAAAGCAGTATCAGCATTTGAAAAAACAGGCAAAGCTCTAAAGGTGATTTAAGGTGAAAAAATACAGAGGATTAAAAATCGCACCCGGCATTGCCGGCGGTCATCTTTGTATCATCAATTCGCATCAACACATTGAACATAACAAGATTTCACATCGTGATGTAAAATCAGAGCTGCAACAATTTCACACAGCATTGAATGAAACTGAAAAGGAGCTTTCTCACATCAGTGCCCAGGTCACGAAAGAGCTGGGCAAGGATGAAGCCGCCATTTTTCAGGTTCAGCAGATGATGGTCAAAGATCCTTATTTCCTCAATCAGATCGAACATAAGATATCCGTAGATCTCAAAAGTCTGGGGTGGTCAATTGAAGAAACACTTGAAGACGCTTATCGAACGATGCAGCAACTGGATGACAGTTATATCCGTGAACGGATCAATGATTTCCACGATGTTACACACCGTTTACTAAAGCATATACTGGCATCAGAGCGTCAAACCTTTCTTGAAACACATACGGATATCGTTATTGCGGCTGAAAATTTGTTACCGTCACACACGGTATCGCTACCCAGGAATAAAATTGTTGCGTTTATCACCGAACATGGCGGTGTAACCGGTCATGCAGCGATTTTATCCCGCTCACTGGGTGTCCCTCTGGTTTCCGGTATCAGCGAATTATTCAAAAACGCGAATATTGGAGATGAGGTCATCGTCAACGGTGATTATGGTGAAGTGATCCTCAACCCAACCGCCAAACAGTATGCATCGCTGCAGCGGATAAAATCAATTATTCAAAAGCGTGTTAAAGAGCGCAAAAAAATCGCGCGTTTGGTGACGAAGACGAAGGATGGGGAGAAGGTATCGCTTTTTGCCAATATCGGTTCCTTTCGGGACGCAAAAGATGCCAGGCAGATGGGGGCAAAAGGCGTCGGATTGTATCGCACCGAGATCTATTTTCTCAACCGCGAAGATCCGGCAAGCGAGGAAGAGCAATATCTGGATTATAAACGCATTGCGGATTATTTCTATCCGGATCCGGTGGTCATTCGGACAATGGACTTGGGAGGTGACAAGTTTCAAGTCGGAAAACCGGGGCGAAAAGAGCCCAATCCTTACCTTGGGTGCCGGGCGATACGCATTTCCCTGCGGCAGCCCGAAATCTTCAAAACCCAAATTCGGGCCATTCTTCGTGCCGGTGTAAAGGGCAATGTCAAGATCATGTTTCCGATGATCACCTGCATCGAAGAGGTATATGAAATCAAAAAATTTATCAATTCGGCAAAAAAAGAGCTGAAAAAATCGAATAAAAAGTATGATGAAAAAATGCCTGCCGGTATCATGGTTGAAGTGCCATCGGTGGCAATCGATATAGCGTCCTATTTACCCCATGTTGATTTTATCAGCGTTGGGACCAATGATTTGGTGCAATACACCCTTGCTGTAGACCGCGGCAATGAGAGCATCAGTAACTTATACCAACCTCTCAATCCATCGGTACTCTATTTGCTCAATCATATTTCTCAACAAGCCCGTCTTTTTGAAAAAGAGGCGAGCATTTGTGGTGAAATGGCCGGTACCAGCCGTTATACGGATTTGCTGCTGGGACTGGGGTATAGAAATTTGAGCATGAGCGCACCCTTTTTACTGCACGTCAAGATGCGGATACGATCAATCCATATGAAAGAGACCGCTGATACCTGGGAAAAAATGAAAACACTAACATCAGCCAGCAAAATTGAAGATTTTATCGAAAAGCATTTCAGCGATTCACTTGATGCCATGATGCTCGATTCGGGAACGTCCGGCGAGGCTGAATAAAATGATAATACTTGATTTTTAACGTAATAATGGTTATGATGAAGGCTTGAATTGCGAAACACAGGCCATGCGTAAAAAAACCCGACAAATGAAAATCGGCGATATTGTTATCGGCAATGACGCACCGGTGGTGGTTCAATCCATGACCAACACCCGTACGACCGATATAGATGCCACCCTTGAACAAATCGATTCTTTACAGCGAGCAGGATGCCAACTTGTGCGCGTTGCCGTTCCCGACAGTCTGGCTGTTAAGGCGTTTGCGGCAATAAAGGCTAAAGTCAATGTACCGCTGATTGCAGACGTGCATTTCAATCCGCAGCTGGCCTTAAACGCTCTCGATGCCGGGGCGGACAAGATCCGCATCAATCCGGGGAACATTGGGAAGAGAAAAGAGCTGGAAGCGATTGCAAAAAAAGCTGTATCGCTCAATATTCCCATTCGGATTGGTGTCAATTCAGGCTCCCTTGAAAAGGAATTGTTAAAGCGGGAGGGAGGGCCGACGGTTAACGCATTGGTTGAGAGTGCAGTGAGGAATATTCGCATACTGGAAGATTTTGGCTGTGAACAGCTGGTGATTTCGATCAAATCCTCTGATGTGTTGAAAACGATTTCCGCCTATCGGGCATTGTCGGATAAAACGGACTATCCGCTTCATCTTGGACTGACAGAAGCGGGGCCAATTAGAAGCGGCACAATCAAATCGAGTGTTGCCATGGGTGTTTTGCTTTATCAGGGTATCGGCGATACCCTGCGCGTTTCACTGACGGGTGATCCGGTGGAAGAGGTTTATGTTGCGCAACAGATTTTAAAGGCGTTGGGGCTGAAATCAAAGGGGATTACGGTAATATCCTGTCCGACCTGCGGACGGTGTAGCATTGATATTGTGCCCATTGCCCGGGAAATAGAAAATCATTTTCGAGACATTGAAAAAAATCTGACGGTTGCGGTAATGGGATGCGAGGTCAATGGACCAGGTGAAGCCCGGGAAGCCGATATCGGCATCGCCTGTGGTAAAACCAGCGCGGTATTGTTTAAAAAGGGTGAGATTCTACGCAAAGTCCGGCAGGAGGATATTTTAGCCACCCTGATTGATGAAGTTGAAATGTGGGATGGATCATAAAGCGAAAACCTGCGTTTAAGCAAATGCAGAATGAATGTTTATAGAACATTATGAATAGAGAATTTAAAAAATATGAAACAATAAAGGACTAACCGTAGAGGAATGATTATGAGAAACACGTGGTTTTTGATCATGCTTTTTCTGATACCACTACTGAGTATGGCTCAGGAGTATCCACAGCTTCAGTATGTCGGCATTGCTGAGGAAAATCTTCGTGCGGCGCCTCAGGGCAAGAAGATCGGCTCTGTATTACAGGGGCAGCAGCTGGTGGTGCTGGAGGAATCGGGAAATTGGGCCAGAGTGCTGTTAACCGGCTGGATCTGGAAGCCCTCTTTATCGCTATACAATCCGGAAAGCGGCAAGGGCAAGTTGCGCGCCTTGCATATCCTGGTGGAGACGGAAGCACAGGCCAAACGCTGTTTACAGCGCATTCGCGCTGGTGAAGATTTCTCCAAGGTGGCGCAGGAGAAATCGATTTTGCCCAATGCAGAGCGCGGAGGTGATTTGGGATTTTTCGAAAAAGGCGACTTTGCACCAGTGGTTGAAAATACCATCCTGGCTCTGGGCGTCGGCGAGGTCAGCGATATCATCAAAACAGAATACGGCTTTAATATTTTTAAGCGTTTGCAATAAAGCACAAAAAAATCCTTGATAATATAAATCTATTTATCTATCTTTAAGGATTATGATGAGCAAAGATTCAGTTCTCATAACGGTTCCGGTGTTCAATGAGGCTGAATTTTTAGAGAGCGTGCTCTTTGAAATGTGTCGATATGTATCGTCTGAAAACATATTGGTGATCGATGATGGCTCGACCGACGGTACATTGGAAAAGGCAACGAACGGTAACTGGAAGGTCATCAGCCATGCATCCAATCTCGGCAAGGGAAAGGCCATCCAGACGGCGATTGCCTATGCCAGTAGAGCCGGTTATGAGTGGCTTTTAACGCTTGATGGAGACGGACAGCATCCGGCGCGATATATTCCGGATTTTATCCGCTTTATTCGGCTACAATCCGATGCGGACGTGATTGTCGGCAATCGCTGCGACCGTTATAAAGCAATGCCGGTCACGCGCATCATGAGCAACGGAATCACTTCTGTGATTGTTTCTCTCTGCGCCGGCAACCAGAGGATACTGGACAGTCAGTGCGGATTTCGCGCCTTACGGCTGGCAGCGATCCCTTTACAGAACCTGCGACAGAGCGGTTTTCAGTTCGAATCCGAGGTGCTGATGCGAATCGGAAAAGCTGGTGGCAGGATTTATAATTTACCGATCGAAACCATATACGGCAGCGAACGGTCATCGATTCGGGCGGCGCGAGACACTCTGAAATTTATCGGTTTAATTTTTAATTCTTTTTTTTGGACATGATTTGAAAACGGATTGACGCATGGCAGATCAGATAGCGGAATGGTTTCATATTTTACCCAAGGAGCTGGTGACGGTTGTTATTGCGATGATTCCGATCGCGGAATTGAGAGGCGCTATTCCCTGGGCCCTGACCCAACCACCTATCGGAGGTGGTTTGAATTGGGAAACGGCGTATATTTTTGCGGTTATCGGCAATCTGTTACCGGTTATACCGTTGTTGCTGTTTTTTGAAAAGACCTATTTATTTCTTGATCGTTATCCCTTTTTCCATCGCTTTTTCGCCTGGCTTTTCGCCCGTACACAGAGGCGAAGCAAGGTTGTGGAGAAATACAAAGCGGTTGGTTTGGTGCTTTTTGTCGGCATACCCTTGCCGATTACGGGTGCCTGGACAGGAACCCTGGCTGCTTTTTTATTCGGCATCCGGTTCCGTTATGCATTTCCGTCCATAGTGGCCGGCGTACTCATGTCCGGCACCATTGTTACCCTGGCGTCTCTGGGCGTCATAGCGTTGTTTTAAAAATTTGAACGGGGCGTAGCGCAGTCCGGTTAGCGCGCCTGCTTCGGGAGCAGGAAGTCGGTGGTTCAAATCCACTCGCCCCGACTCGTAAAGGTCAGTCTAGTTTATAGACTGGCCTTTTTTGTGTCATGGGTGTTTTTCAAAAATGATGATGGTATCCGTCGAGGCACCTGCAATCCGCTTACCGCACCTGATTCGGCAGCAGCAAGTCGGTGGTTCAAATCCACTCGCCCCGACTCGTAAAGGTCAGTCTAGTTTATA
>CAZMUU010000064.1:4666-6214 GCA_964569215.1 uncultured Cytophagia bacterium | reverse complement strand
TTTGTGTCATGGGTGTTTTTCAAAAATGATGATGGTATCCGTCGAGGCACCTGCAGTCCGCTTACCGCACCTGATTCGGCAGCAGCAAAATGAATTGCTCTTTTACAAATTAACCGAAAATATGATTGTTTTTTTGTACTTTTTGGTTAACACAGAATCTGGGATATAGATTTTTATATTCTATCTTCATATTTAATAAGGTAATAAGGTTATATTGCTTTTATTATTTTGCTATTAAGGTATAAAAAATATAAAATAAGGTTTTTATCTGCTGCGCTTTTTGACTAAAACCGGTATCCGCAAAATTGATACGAACTAAATTAGCAAAAATAAATTGACGCGTTGACCATATGGGTATAAGGAAAATTTCTCCGCTGGTGAATCAAATCTTAACATATTAATCAGTACGACAAAAATATGGAACTGAAATACGGTCCGGATAATCGATAAAAATTTTCCCTGTCACTCTCCATCAAAATACCCGACCATCATCGCCAGAAAAAATATTATGGTAAATTTCTTTTCAACCTTATTTCAATCTTTTCAACCTTAATAGCCAATCACATCCCCCGAAATCTACCTTATTACCTTATTCTTCTCCAGTGTCTCCTGGTAGTGTCTGATAAACTGTTCATATTTTTCTTGAAATGATATTATTGATTTCATTTTAGATTTGACCGGAGGTCAGATTGGGACTTATTATAACATTGCCGGAACGTCAATTAAAATTGAAAACAACAAAACAATTGATTATCAAAGGGATTTGTCCGGAAGGATTAATCCCTTTTTTATTATTTTTACTTGTATCACAAGCCAAAATTATGTTTTTTGCAGGTTACATGTTCAACTTGTTTAAATAGCAATAGCAGGGAGGAGAAATGGACTCATTGGGCAATTTCTTTTCAAAAACATTTTTTAACAATACCATTCAGCAGTATCTTTTATTTTTCGGTGCCATTGTCGTTGCGATTATTCTTGGGAGGGTGGTTTACTATTTTTTCAAACATTACGTGCGAAAGTTGACCGCCAAATCGTCGACCAAGATCGACGATTATCTGATCGATATCATTGAAGAACCCATCGCACTCTTGATCGTTTCAGTCGGTGTCTGGTTGGGAGCGATGTTTTTAACCCTGAGCGCTGCCGGTGAAAAATTTTTCGAAAATGTCGTTATCACGCTGTTAACACTGACGGTTGCCTGGTTTTTTGTTCGTTTTTTCGATATGCTGGTCACAGTCTATGTTGCTCCCCTGGTGAAAGAGTCTGAAAGCAAACTCGATGATCAGGTCTTGCCGATTATTCGCAAATCGATCAAGATCGTGATCATTTTGCTGGCACTGATCATCGCGCTGGCAAATCTCGGCTATGATATTCTTTCCGTACTTGCCGGTTTGGGGATTGGTGGTCTGGCCATCGCTCTTGCCGCTCAAGATGCCGTCAAAAATATTATCGGTGGCCTGACGATTTTCTGGGATAAACCCTTTCAATTAAATGACTGGATCGAGGTTTCCGGAAAGTCAGGTTCCGTACCACACCAGTAAATGGTAA
>CAZMUU010000064.1:0-4656 GCA_964569215.1 uncultured Cytophagia bacterium | reverse complement strand
CATGAATGCCGTTTAATCGGGTCAATGCTCTCATTATTTACAAATCTATTAAAAACAAGTAAATACAAATCAAAACATCGGAAATACGACAAAATTGGCCTTGATTCTTAACTTTTCTTTCAATATCTTGCAAGTTATTGATAAAACAACTTTGAACCAGCATCAAGAAGCGTTAATTTCGACAAGAGGACGTATGATGAACGAGGAATACAATCACGAGTATATCGAATCGAGATGGCAAAAAACATGGCAGGAAACCGAATTATACAAAGTGGATATGCAAGAAGCGAAAAACAAGCTTTACTGTCTGGTGATGTTTATTTATCCTTCCGGAGACAAGCTGCATATCGGCCATTGGTATAACTATGGTCCAACCGACAGCTGGGCCCGTTTCAAAAAAATGCAGGGATATGATGTTTTTGAACCTATGGGTTACGATGCATTCGGCCTGCCGGCGGAAAATTATGCCATCAAGCAGGGTGTTCACCCCAAAAAGAGCACAGAGGAAAACATTCGCTATATTCGTCAGCAGCTCAAGGCGATAGGGGCAATGTATGACTGGAGCAAGGAAATCAACACGAGTGCACCCGAGTATTATCGCTGGACGCAGTGGATGTTCTTGCAGTTATATAAAAAGGGACTGGCCTACAGGCGCAAAGCGCCGGTAAACTGGTGTTCTTCCTGTGCCACGGTTCTGGCCAATGAGCAGGTCGTTGATGGTGAATGTGAGCGCTGCGGTACCGACGTGATGACCAAAGACCTGAAACAGTGGTTTTTTAAAATAACGGATTATGCCGAGCGTTTACTGCAAGGTCACGATCGTATCGATTGGCCGGAAAAGACCCTTCACATGCAGAAAAACTGGATCAACAAAAGCGTCGGCGCTACGGTTATTTTTAATCTGCAAAATCGCGATGAAACGATATCTGTTTTTACCACCAGACCGGACACGCTGTGGGGTGTGACTTATATGGTACTGGCTCCGGAACACCCGCTGGTGGAAGAGCTGACCACGGACGAGCATCGTCAAGAGGTGGAGAAATACGCCGCTCAGGCCAGACGCACAAAGGAAATCGATCGGTTATCGACCGAGCGTGAAAAAACCGGTGTTTTTACCGGCAGTTATTGTGTCAATCCCGTTAACAATGAAATCGTTCCGATCTGGGTGGCCGATTATGTTTTAATGACCTATGGTACCGGTGCGGTGATGGCTGTTCCGGGGCACGATCAACGCGATTTCGAGTTTGCGACGAAATATGGCCTGCAGATCAGACAGGTGATTGCCGGGGACGAGTCGCTGCAGGAAGAAGAGCTGAAGGAGGCCTATGAGGCACCCGGCTATATGATCAACTCGGATCAGTTTAACGGTTTGCCGTCGCATGAGAAGGGCATACCGGCGGTTATCGGCTATTTGAAGGAAAAGGGATGGGGCGATAAAAAAGTCAATTATCGTTTGCGCGACTGGCTCATCTCGCGTCAGCGTTATTGGGGCGCACCGATTCCCGTGGTTTTTTGTGAAAAATGCGGCGAGGTGGCGATTCCTGAAGAGGAGCTTCCGGTATTATTGCCTGACGAGGTCGAATTCACCGGCAAGGGAAAATCACCGCTGAGCACGAATTCCGATTTTGTCAATACAACCTGTCCTAAATGTCATGCAGCGGCCAGGCGGGAAGTTGATACCATGGATACGTTTGTTTGTTCCTCCTGGTATTTTCTCCGTTTTCCCAATCCGCATCTCGGCGACAAGCCGTTTGACAGGGAATTGATCGACAAGTGGCTTCCTGTGGATCAGTATGTCGGTGGTGCTGAACATGCCAATATGCATCTCTTGTATGCCCGGTTTTTAACCAAAGCGCTTTATGATATGGGTCATATCGATTTTGACGAGCCGTTTACGCGGCTTGTACATCAAGGTATTATTACCAATTCAGGAGCCAAGATGTCAAAATCGCGTGGCAATGTCGTCAATCCCGATGCTTATGTACAGGAATACGGTTCTGATACCTTTCGAATGTATATGATGTTTATGGGATCATATGAAGAAGGCGGTGACTGGAGCGATGAAGGCATCGTTGGTATAAACCGGTTTCTCAAGCGGGTATGGCGTCTTATCTACCAGATGCTCACAGAGCCGCCACAGGGCAATGAAACGGATAAGTTTAGAACCGTACTGCGCCAGATGCACTATTCCATCAAATACATGACCATTGATCTGGAGCGGTTTCATTTTAACACATCGATCAGCCGCATTATGGAGCTGGTCAATGAAATGTACAGTTATATTCAAAAAGTCGAGCCCGCAGAGCAGAACAAGCAGCTGTTAACCGTTGTGGGACAAAACCTGGTTAAAATGCTGGCACCGTTTTCGCCGCACCTTGCTGAAGAGTTGTGGGAGGCTCTTGGACAGTCTTATAGCGTATTTAATACGGATTGGCCACAGCACGACGAGTCGATGCTGATAACGGAGCAGATCAATTTAGGCGTACAGATCAATGGCAAGATTCGCGCACAGCTCGAAGTGGATCGCGATGCTGACGATCGTGATATTATTTCACAGGCGCTCGAGATGGACAAGATTAAAAAGCATATAAAAGGCAAAAAAATGGTAAAATCCTTTGTCGTGCCGCAAAAACTGGTGATACTGGTCGTAAAATAATCTGTCATTGCGACCGGATCGGATTCCAAGTATATGAGGCATTCATTTTATCGGGAGGGAGAAGTCATTCTCCCTTTTTTTATTCTCAAATCATCAACTTGACATAACTAACATTATGCACAATTGTGCGGAGGTGAAAATTGGACGTTAGTTCAATAATGATTGTTGCTTTTGGAAAGGTTTTTTATACCCCTATAACGCCTCGAGTTCCTGACGAGCCTGTTCCTTGAGCGGTGAGTTTGATTTGTTCCAAATGATCTCTTCTAAATGCTGACGCGCACTGTCGGTCTGTCCCTGTGATTTTAACAATAACGCGTAATGAAAACGCGCATTGAGATTGTTGGGATTGGCATGAATCGCTTCCTTTAAAAATCCCATCGCTTCCGTGATATTGCCCAACTCGTAATGATTCTTGCCGAGCAAGGTCAGCGTGATGCTGTCTTCTTTGCCCAGTTCATAGGCCTTTTGCGCCGTTCTAATAACCTCCTTGTGATCCCGTGCCGCATCATGAATAATTGCAGCCTGTTTATAAAATGACGCTTTAGTGGGTTGAAGCTTTAAAGCCGTATTTACAGATTTGAGCGATTCTTCCAGTTGTCCCAAATGCAGTTGACAGGACGCCAGGGAAATCCATACATCAGCATCATCCTGATGCGTTTTGAGATAGTTTTTATAATGGCTCGCCGCCTTGTCGTAATTTCCCTTGATAAACGCCTGATAACCCGTATGATAGAACTCATCAGTATCCTGAACATCAGACGATTGGTTGTCGGGCTGATTGTCGTCGGCAGCTTCATCCGATTTTATCGATCGCTTTGCCAGGTTTCCCAGTTTGCCGTCGGGATCGAGCTTGATCACAACTTTAAAACAGCGATTGGCGTTTTCATGGTCTCCCCGGGCCAGGTATATTTTACCCAGACCGAAGTAAGCCTTGATTTCCTTTGGTGAAAGCGAAATACTCCTTTCAAAAGCTGAAACCGCCTTATCATACTGTTTTGTAACGCTATAAATAGCCCCCAAATTGACGAACAGAGTCGCATTTTGCTTTTCGAATTCCAGCGCCTTGAGCAATAACTGTTCAGCATCCTTAAATCGCCGCATCTTGGAATACAAATTACCGAGTAAAAATAGCGCCTTTTTATAGACCGGGCAAATTTCCACGGTTTGCTCCAAATAGTTCAGAGCGGTTTGATATTCTTTAAGTTCAATATAAACAAGCCCTAAGTGGTAATAAAAATCAGGATGATAGGGTTCCTCCTGGATCGCTTCTTTCCATAATGATATCGCATTGGGAAAATTTTTCTGATTGACCTGAGAAATCGCCTGTTGATGCAGATTTTCAGCCCTGGGCGAGGAAAGTTCAATGCCCCATTCTATACTGGCAACATTCTTGTGAAAATTGGTGGAAAATCGCGTCGCCTTGCCGCGATACCGCTTGCTCAGTACATTATTGATAATCGTCGACTGCTCATCAGCGGACAAGGCGTGCGTTTGCTTGAAATCAGCCAGCAAGTCGGTGATATCGATATTGGTTCGAATAATTTTTGCTTGTGTTTCCGGCATATATCTAAAAGGTTAAATACTCTGCTTCCTTTTTTACCGAGCCTCCCTCCTACCATAACTTGAGAAAATTGCAGTATAAAAACAACAGATAAATTGCCTGCGGCAAAAAATCTATAGGTATAGCGGACCATACCTTTTACAGGCACGATAATCTGCGCCCTCGAGGTCATGGGTACCAAACGCACCCCACGCCTTGGGTCTGAAGATACGTTCATCTGAGACGTTGTGCATTGCAACCGGAATTCTCAACATTGATGCGAGCGTGATCAATGAATGTCCGATATGACCATATGAAATAGAACCGTGATTGGCACCCCAATTGTTCATCACCGAATAGACGTCGCGAAACGCGCCTTTTCCGGTGGTTGCCGGTACAAACCAGGTCGTCGGCCAGGTCGGATCGGTGCGTTCATTGAGCACCGGATGTATTTTCTTAT
>CAZMUU010000063.1:11534-14479 GCA_964569215.1 uncultured Cytophagia bacterium | reverse complement strand
CTTGTGAGTTGTCTTGATAAAAGTTGTCTGTGGTAACATCAATTTATCATATAAAATCTCGGGTAGGACGATTTTTCATGATTTTTTGATGCAATCTCGCTATTTTTAAGGTAAAAAAATATTGATGCCGGGCCGGTTTGTTTAAAAATAATTGTACCGGGCGACCGTCCCTGATATTACACCGGTCAGCTAGAGGTCTGCCAGGGTATTCAACAGGGTCGCCAGCGCATCGAGCATATCGTCATCGACGGTGCGAAGGTCGAGATAAAGCCGGTCATTTTTGATATAGCCGATCACCGGGGTCTCTTGCAGGCGCAGATGGCGGGCAAGTTTTTCCACCGGGATCTGGTCTGAGCGCATGACCACGGCATAGCCGGGCAATGTTTCCAGCGGCAGGGCGCCGCTGCCGGTCTGGCCTTCACTCTCCTGAAGGTCGATTTGAAACTTGTTTTTTAGATCCTGTGATAGCCGGGCCATCAGCTGCTGACAGCGTTTTTTTATACTTTCGGGAGTTTGTGCCAGATAGCACACGGTTTTGTTGTTCGACAGCAGCGTTTTTGGCTGCAGATAGAGTTTGAGCGTCGCTTCCAGAGCGGCATAGACGAGTTTGTCGCAGCGCATTGCCCGCATCACGGGGTTGTTGTTAATTTTTTCGATCCACTCTTTTTTCCCGGCAATAATGCCGCACTGCGGTCCGCCCAGGACCTTGTCGCCGCTAAAGGTGACGACATCGGTACCGGCTTTAATACTGTCCTGCACCCGGGGTTCATAGGGAAGGCCGATGGTTGTCAGGTCGAAGAGAATGCCGGCGCCGATATCGTGCAGCACCGGCAACTGATGGCGGTGGGCGATTTCAACCACCTTCGAAAGCGGCACCTGCTCGGTAAAACCCAGGATGCGGTAATTGGAGGTATGGGCCACCACCAGCGCACCGCTGTTGTCGTTGATGACGTTTTCATAGTCAGCGGCTTTGGTTTTGTTGGTCGATCCCACTTCGCGCATAATGGAACCGCTCTTTTCCATCACTTCGGGCATGCGAAAGGAACCGCCGATTTCGACGAGCTCGCCTCTTGAGATGATCGCTTCCTTTTGAAAGGTCATGGTATTGAGGGCGAGAAACACGGCGGCGGCGTTGTTGTTGACGACCGCAACGTCTTCGGCGCCGGTAATTTGATGCAGCAGATCGGCAACATGGTCGCGGCGGTGCCCGCGTTTGCCGCTGTTGAGATCGATTTCGAGATTGACATAACCCTGCATGGTATTTTCGATATTCTGCCGCGCCGTTTTCGATAACGGCGCGCGTCCGAGGTTGGTGTGCAGGACGATACCGGTACAGTTAATCACCGGTTTGAGACTGGGCGCCGACAGACCATCTATTTCATCGAGCGTTTTGTCGAGAATCCAGTCGCTGAGTGCCGTACGATCGGATTCCCCGCTATAGTGATTTTTTAAAATAAGTGATTTCAACACAGCCACTGCGCTTCGAATTTGATCCTTGAGCAGGTCGCGGTCAAGGGTGGCCAGCAACGGCTGTTTCAGTGCTCTGTCGAGCAGCTGGTCGATCGGGGGGATGTGTTTCAACTGATCCTGTTTGTTCATGATGGTCTATTGCCCCTGGTTAAGGGTGCGCAGCCATGATTTCAATGCCTCGGCATCCTGAAGAAATTGCTCCGGATCGTCATTGCGCACGAATTCAATCAATACCGGCAGCTCGGTATCGCTTTGCTTGGCGATATCGAGAAAGCGCAGCCAGCGCTCCTTGCCTTCCTGCAAGGGACGGCGTTCACCATGGCCGTTGCTGAATCGCCATTGAAAGGCATGGATGACCGTCAATCTGGGCAGGATGGTTTGCAGGCCTTTGGCGCAGTAATCATCGTCCATACGGTTTGGCGGCTGCCAGTAGGTATAAAGGTTGGAGTGGTCGACTTGTCTGAGCAGCTCTGCTGCCGAGAGGTTGGTATCGGTCAAGGTCTCTTTATGATATTCATAGGCGACTTTGATTTGCCGTTCAGCGGCCAGCTCGCAGATGTGTTTCGAGTCCTCGATGACGCGGCTGCGATAGCCGGCGTCGGCATCGGCGGAGCCTTTATTGCCGGCCCAGACGCGAATCATGGGTGCACCCAGCGCCTCGGCGGAATCGAGTACGGTTTCGAAGGCGAGTCCCTCTTTGGCACTTTCGGCGACCCGGTAGTAAGAGCCGTAGGAGCAGATATTGATACCGCTGTCGTTGCATTTCTGTTTGACTTTTTTGGCAACAGCGATATCGCCGTGCGGGACGTGTATATCGCCGCCCCATTCGATCAGGTCGAGCCCTGATTTCTGCATCAATTTTATGATTTTGTCCACCGTCAATTGCCGGAAGGTCACGGAGACCAGACCACTTTTCAGCATAATATCCTCTGTGTTTTTGCATTGTTTGATTTTTATATTATATAAAGATAGAATAAATAAGCGTGAAATCCAAATAAGAGTTGCAATTTTTCTTCTCTTGGCTTAACTTGAATTGTTCAGAATCAGAAAGAGATCTTAACGGGATGTTTGTCTCGACAGCTTTCATCGAGCCGTCGTAGCGATCAAATTTTAACGGGATACTGGGCTGTGGTCGTTTATCATTCAGAGGTAAATTCAACAAAAGGAGGAAGGAATATGTTGACAACGAAGAGAGTCATCATTGCAACCCTTTGTGGCGTTTTGTTTGGTTTTGTTTGTCTGGGTCTGGCAACCATGGACCCGGGTGCTGAACCTCTCAGTGGTTCCATCAAAGTCTCTATCGTTCTGGGACGCATCATGCTCGGCTTTATGCTCGGCATCAGCGCATTGCGCTTGTCCTGGTGGTTACACGGGATTGTTATCGGTATTATTGCCAGCATTCCCATGGCTGTCCCCATTGTGCCGGACTGGAACATTGCCATATCCACGGTGGTGATGGGCATTATTTACGGTAT
>CAZMUU010000063.1:2361-11524 GCA_964569215.1 uncultured Cytophagia bacterium | reverse complement strand
AAGCTGTTCAAATCTCCGCCGGCGGGCATGCTGTAAACCGTTATTTGCCCCTGGAGGGTGGCCATTCCCTCTTCGCTGTAGAAAACATTCAGCGCCGTTCTCTGCAATATCTTTGCAGAGAACGGCTTTATAATATTCCATTTCATAATCCTGACGCAAAAACACGGCAGAGATTTTTATAATTTTGCCCGGGGCCCGACAGCGTTCATGGTATGATGAAGAATGGATTTGGGAGTGATTTGCTGAATGCGTATCAGACGATTTGATGTCTATCTTGTAGATTTAGAGCCAACAAAAGGAAAATTACTAAAGACCGTCCCCGGAAATTTTACGCCTCAATGGATACTGTTCTCTTTTGTGATTTTCAAGCCTTTGATGCAAGTAGAGAAACTGATAATATTGCCTGCCGCTAGAGTTTTTGTATATCTTTTTGAGCTCATACTTTTGCATTTCGGGACGCACGAGCAGAGTGTCTGTTTCTTCGTTATAGTAGAGCGAGTCGGCCGAATAGCTGGTTATTGCCAGAGCGGCAGGGTTTTTGCTGAAGAGATAATCCAGGCGTTGGGAAATTGCAAGATCGGGATTGTGGGCAAGGTATTCATCGTTGAGGGCGCCGAAATCGATGATTTTGCGTTGGGCATAATAGGGGATGGCGCCGGCATCCTTGTAGACAACGATCCATGCCGGTTCCGGAACGATTTGATTGAGATCCTTTCCCGCCGCGATATGCATTTCCTTCAAACCGGCGCGATAGGATTTTGCGATGGGTTTTTCATGGATAAACCAGAGGCTCACCTGCCGGCCGGTTTGAATATATAACAACAACAATGAGACCATAATAACGACATTGTAGCTCAATGGCCGCGATGGCCGGTGTCTTTTTATCGTTTCCAGTCCAGGAGCCAGAATCACATTCAGCTGGATCAGGAGCAGCGGATAAAACGGCACATAAAAGCGATAGGAAAAGTTCATTTCCAGCGTTGATCGTGCATAGTGCAGCATGACGATAAAGATAAAGAGAACAATAGTCAACATCGCAAGCGCTAATGCCGCTGTTGTCTTTTTTTGACGGGCTAACACCGCGGCGCTTTCATCCACCGAGGTGACAAAGGGCAGAATGGCGATGATGGCCGGCAGCAACAGGTATTGTTTCAGGAAGGCTTTAAAACCGACCAAAGTACCGGCGGTATCGCTGCCGCCGAGTTTGGCGTAAAAGGTGTTGGGCAGGGGATAGCCGTAATAAGACCAGCGCCAGAAAAAATAGAGAGCGCCGGGTAGTAGCAAGCCCAGTGTAAACGCCGGCAGCCATTTCTGCGTTTCTCGTTTTTGAACCGCTGCATAGCCGGTTACCAGCGTGGCCAGGAGGGCGAAGAGGGCGCCTTCCGGCCGGCAGAGGGCGGGTAGCAAAAACAAGAAAGCGCTGATTATATATTGGCGATGTGATGTGGGTTTGTCTTCCAACAACCTGAAGAGTTGATAAAAAGCGAACAACAGCAGGGCAGTAAACAACATGGTTTCCATGCCGCTAAAGATGTGAGGATAGAGCATGGCAGATGTGGCGAACAGCAACAGTGTTGCCGGCCGTTGCCAGGGATTGATCTCAAGTCTGGTGAGAAACCGCTGCATGAGCAACAGACAGGCGGCAAAGGCGACGACTCCGATAATTTGTCCGATGATAACAGGAGAGAGCCCGGCATAGATTGCAGCGGCCAGCAGCAGCGGCAGAAGGATACCGGTATACCCTTCCACCGGGTTGGCATCAACATTAAAGGTCAACTCGCCATGCTCTGCCAGGTTTTGCGCATAGCGCATGGTGATATAGGCGTCATCCGCGGTCCAGCGCGGAAATCCGAGTGTTAGGAATATGGCAACAAGCAGTATAGCGCCATAGAGCAAAGTTTGAAGACGTTTCACCGTCAGGCCTCCGGTGGAGTGTGCTCATTTTTGTAAAGCTTCTTTTTGAATTAAATGAATTTCGTCAATCCGGAACAGAGGTTTTTGATTTTTTCTCAGCGATTCTCAGCGTTCTCGGCGGTTATGAATAGTTAATAAATCCAAAAAAAATATTTTTAATACTTTTAATACAGCCCCAATGAGGTTCCATAATTTAATCCCGGACTTTAGTCCGGCGTGTACCCTTTGATTTCCCTTTTACTAAGAAAACAGTGGTTTTAAATCGCCCACCAGGTACGCATAGTCATTTCACCGCCGTCTCTGGTAGGGTCTGGTTGTTTTTTGGCGAAGAGCCGGGAGAGGATTTCAGGGGCGCTGAATCCGATGGCCAGGGCTTCGACCACCTGGGTTGGTTTGATCAGATAAACCGCCAGGCCCCCGAGCACGACGGCGAAAAAGAGTCCGAGCCAGAAAGACCAGGACTTCCAGTAATCGCCGATGTTGGGATCGTGACGGCCTTTGACCAGACGAAGAATATCCGGCAACAGACCGCCGGCGCAGCCTAATAGAATCATGGTTGTGTCACTCATGTCGAACCTCCTTTGATCTTGGTTGATATTTGATTTTTATGAACCACGCAGATCATGAAGAGCCGTAGAGAAAAACAGTTCCATTGAAAATTATATCGTTTATACAGATTGAAAACAGTATGGTCAAAGAAAACGTAACGACCGACCTTGTGCTCTATTCGGTGAGCTCCTTCCACGCCTGAAAGACAGCTTTTACCGTTTCCGGGTTGGCACCGGCACCGAACTCGAGTTGAGCGATAACGCCCCCGGCCGGATCATACAAGTGATCAACCACGCTCTGTACCGCTTTACGCCCCGCATCCGGATCCGGTGAGCTGAGGATATGCTGCCGGTCGATCTCGCCCCAAAAGGTCAGTTTGCCCTTGACGCTTTCTGCGAGATTCTTAAAATCCATGCAAAAAAGCTGCGAATTGACCGCATCGACACCGATTTCAGCGAGAGCGGGATAGATGGCCTCGATATGTCCGTCCGAATGCATAAAGATAAACTTGTTTGCAGCATGCGCCATTTCCACATACTCTACATAGAGCGGTTTAAAAATTTCATGCCATGAAGCTGGTGGTATGAGAAGTTGTGACTGCGCTCCCCAGTCGTCCATAAAAACGATCGCATCTATATCCGTGCTTGTCCAGAATTCGACCTCTTTGAGATAAAAATCATGGATTGATTTCAAAAGCCTCAGCGCCCGTTCATCCGCATCCATAACGTCCATCATCGCATTGACGGTGCCGCGAACAAACTGGTAGCGTTCCCATGGACGCGGACAACAGCCTGAGGTGACAAATTTATCGGTGGAATGGCAAAATGCATTGACCTGGTCTCTTGCTTTTTGCATATCATCCGGCAAAATTTCAAAAGGCGGTTTGAGTTTTTGCCAGTCGCCGATGTCTTTTAAAAGTGGGTCGCGGACTTCACCGATAATGCCTTTCTGGATATTGATAAAGGAGCAACCCCATTCATCGACATAGGTACCGATTTCATAGGGATCGCCTTTGACACGAGGGGAGGGTTTGTATACATCCGGGGCATTGATAAAGTCACCCGGATATTGAGCCTCGATTTCAGCGAGAGGTTCCGGATAGTGATCCCGTGCCCAGGGAAGTACCCACAAGTCGCGGGGGACTCGCTGTGGATGTTCGAATTTCAGGCACCGTTGTACCAGTTCTCTTGAAGTTTGAGTCATTGTTTTTCTTTCTATTTTGTCAGGGTTCTGATTATGATAACAATACCGGCAACGACCAGTGCCAATGAAAACAGCAGATGCGTATCGATCTCACTTAAAAAGGTCTGAAACAGCAAAAGAAAGCTCAATAGCAGAGATGCGATAGCGACAAACAGAGCCCATGCGGTTTTATGTCGTGTTTTATGATTGAGCCATAGATAGAGAAACGTCAGGCCTGTGCCGAGGAAAAAAATGGCGTTCACTTCGCTACCTGAGAGCCAATCAAGGCGATCGATCAGTTGAATGACGGCCAGTGTGAAAAAAACACCTGATGGAATCACCGCCCACCAAAGGTTGTCGTTGCGGATGTATATCGATGTAAACGTGATCGATACGGTAAACAGGAAAAGCACTCCCCAAAAAGTACCCAATCCGGGCCAGAGGAATTTTACCAGCAATAGCAGACCCAGAATCAGACAAAAGACCGCCATGAATTTGTACCTGGTTTTTGCCGGTTGTAACTGATGAAAGTACCAGGCGCAGGCCAGCAGCAAAAGCGCACCGATGAATGACGGCCTGAGCGTTAGCCAGTGATGATTGACAAAAAAAGCCAAAAGCCCCAGCAAAATGATCGCGATCCCCAACAGGATATATTTTTCTTCTCTTTTCATTTTTTTCATCTCCTCTCCTGCATAAGGAATTAAAAATAATGTAAAAATTCAATAAAAAAAGCGCAGTAAGAACAAAAGTTTTACTGCGCTTTTGAGGGAGAGAAGAATGAAAAAAATGGGACATATATATCATTCTTCTTCTTTGTTTAAAACGCCCCTTTGGGCTTGAGGCGACAACAGGTTTTGCTATACCGCTACATGTTTGCCCCCGTGTACGTCTATTTTGTTCTCTAATGGGCTCAGCGGCATTGATTGATTTATCAGCGGACTGGATTGTTTAGAGTCTTGTAAAGTATTACACAGGAAACCGTTCCTGGAGGTATGGAATTTGTCATGATTGCCCTGGTACGTTTTGGTGGAAATAAACCCGACTCTCTTCCCCGGCATGCAGGCGTTTTTGTGGTTTTCCCCGTTGTGGTAGTGTAATATGTATGGATTGCCCGTTTCAGTGCGTGTTGATTGAACAAAGCTCTTTTTTTGGTTTATTGCCTTTACTGCACCGGCAACAGACTTTGCCTTTTTCTCACCTATCGTTCCTGATGTAATGTAAGAACCAAAGTCTTCAGGTGCAAGTGGAAAATGAAAATTTTTACACCCTTTCTTATATAGTTCACGGCTAGGAGTGCGCTGAAAAAACGAGGTAAAAAGCGTTTTATGCAAAAAAGCAGATAAAATACAATTCGGAATATTCATACCGTCCTTGCTACCCCCTTTTGAGCTTTCATTGCTTTTGGTGTGGACAGCTCATCAGTTTCTCGATATGATGTGATATGTCCTGTCATTGTATTTCCGATTTTTGTTTAGTTTTTTCCTTTGTAATTAAAACTGTTTGGCCTTTTGTGCCAGATCGATGCCGATTATTGAATATTCGTATGCGAGCAAGAGCTGGCCGGCGTTTTCAGCTGCAATAGCCCGGCCGTACATTTTTTGCGCGACGTTGTAAAGTTCCTGGTCTATTTTACTCTCATCAGAACACGCTTTGAGTTCCTCTGCCAACAGGATGATATTTTGATTGACGTTTAATGCATCCGGGTTTTCCGCCCTTTCGCTGGCCGGCAGAAACCTGTTGGCCGCCAGAATGGATTCCAGTGCCAGGCGTATTTTGCCGTCCTGCAAATAAACCATTGCATCCCGGGCACATTGTTCCGCCGCTTTTAGGATTTTTTCATTGGCGTCGCTGTTTTCAGCTTTTATGCGGCGGATTTCGCTCTGAATTTTCTCCAGCTCATATTGGGCCCTGTCGGCAACAGAGTTGGATGGTTGCTGAGCCCGCAGACGGGTGAGCAGGTTTTTCGCCAGGTGGATTTCGGAAATAGCCGTATCGTACTGCTCCTTACCGATAAGCTCCTTTGCATTATTGTATAGCCGCTTTGCGGATTGAAGGGTCATATTTTGGGGCGTGTTGGTGGTGGACAGATGAATCTCGAACCATTCTATCATTCCTTGTAACCAATTCAATTCCTCGACAGCCTGGTCATATTTCGAAGGGGTAATACCGCGACACAGATCAATGGTGCGTAACAGCATACGCGACGTGTTGTAGATGAGATTAAGAGCCAGTTGCGGGTTGTTATGTTTGAGGACGGATTCGATATAGTTCATTTGGCGACTTGCCTGATTAAAGAGTTTCTCCGCCTGAGGATTATCGCATTCCAACAGGGTGCTTTCGGCACGAAAAATGAGGTTGTTGAGTTGTTCCTTTTCCCCCTCAACTTTTTCCCCGGGGGCGAGGGGTATATTTTGTTTTTCAGGAAGCGGTTGTTTTAGCTGATTTTTCGCCTTTGTACCATTATCCGCCCGGCCGGATAACAATCCTAAAGTTGAAAGCGTTAATATAACAATTATGGTTTTTTTCATTGCCACCGTCTCTTTATCCATTCGTCAAAATTCTATGCAACCCCTGTGCCAAAATTTAGCTCTTTCGTCAGACCTCTTTTAACTACAGTAAAATTAAGAGAGCGTGGAAAAAAATGTCCCCTGCATGGCTCATTTTCGGTAAAATGTGTACCCTGAGGTACGTTTTAATGTGCGAATCGGTTCACAGCAAAGGGTTTTCTTTAATTTGCCTGCAAGTCTTTATTCCTTTTATACCGTTCATGTCAGGAAAATTGGCTTGATGAATGCGATTTTTTCTCAATCATCGAGGGGTGCGTAGTGATAATCGTCGGTTGAATTGAGAAACGATTTCAGTTGATTCACGATTTCTTTCTGGTCGCCGATTGCGGTATCACAGAGCGGCAGTGATCTCAAAAATTTTCTGCCATAGCTTTTTTTCACCACCCGGCTATCGAAAATCACCACGGTACCGCGGTCGGTACGGCTTCTGATCAGGCGTCCAAATCCCTGTTTGAGCTTGATGACGGCGATAGGTACGGCATACTCCATAAAGGCGTTGCCGCCGGTGTTTTCAATCGCTTCGTACCGCGCTTCGATGATGGGTTCATTGGGTACCTTAAAGGGCAGCCGTGTGATCATCACATTTTCCAGCGCTTCACCGACGACGTCGACACCTTCCCAAAAGCTGTCTGTAGCAAAAAGCACGGAATCTCTGTCGCGGCGAAAGCGATTGAGCAGGTCATGTCTATTCATGGTTCCCTGTTTGAGGGTGGTAATCCCCATGTCTTCCAGGGTGCCGCTGATTTGCTGAAAAATTTTATTGAGCAGACCATAGGAAGTGAAGAGTATAAAGGCTTTTCCTTCTGTTGTGGCAAGTATTTCCAACATGCTTTTCGACAACTGCCCGGCAAAATCAGGGTGATTGGGTGGGGGCAGGTCAGTCGGTATAATGAGCAAAACCTGTTTCTCGAATTCAAAGGGGGATTGGAGAATATGGCTGTTCACCCGATCCGGAGGCAGCAGCGATAATCCCACCCGTTTTTTCAAAAAGGTAAACTCCTGATCCACCGCTAGTGTCGCTGACGTCATAATCACGCTGTTGTAACTTTCGTAAACGGCCTCGGCCATGGTTTGTGAAATATCGAGTGGAGAGGTGGCAAAGCGAACGATATCATTGCCATACCTGGAGATTCGGGTTTCGATCCATCGAACATTTTGATCGTCATCCTGAAACAGGACATCTTCAATTGTGGCGGCAGCCAGGAGCAGGCGCTCCGCCTGTGCTTCGATCTCGATCATCAGAGAAGACCAGTCCGCTTTCAACTGGCGCCGGCAATCTTTTATCCAGTCGATCAGTTCATGGATTTTGGAGGCAAAAGATTTTAATGATTGTAAATAATCACGCATATCATCGCCCAGAGGGGACTGATGAAAGAGCTTTTGGGAAATCTCTGGGCTGAGGCGGGTTTTTAGCTCGTATTGGTTGTGTCCGGTGGAGAGGGTTTTCATGGTTTCGTAAACAATCTCCATGACCTGGTCCGTGCGCTGATTGAGATGCAAGAGCTCTTTTACCAGGTGATGGGAGAGATGGTTCTGGATTTTGTTGACCAGATCCGGTGTCAGGTTGTGTGATTCTTTATCCACTCTTCTTTTCAGGCTTGGCAGTAAGCCAAGAATGCGGTTTTTTTTCTGGCGCTGCAATCTCGATAGTATCCGCAGGATGCCGGCACGGGTGATGCGGCCGCCGAAATAGTGAGAAGCGACATCTTCCAGGTGGTGGGCTTCATCAAAGATAATTCGCTGATAAGGCGGCAAGACGGCAACGTCGCTTACGGTTCCGATATGGTAGCGCAGGGCCAGATCAGCAAAGAGGAGGTGATGGTTGACGACAAGGATTTGAGCCTGAGAAGCGCGTCTTCTTGCTTTATTGACGAAACACTCTCTAAAGTGGGGGCACTTGGCTCTGCTGCAGGTATCGCTTTCTGAAGCGATTTTTTCCCACAGGTCCTCATCCGGTATGAACGATAGATCGGATTTGCTGCCGTCGCTGGAATTTTTCGCCCATTTTATCAGGCTTTTGAGCTCCTCTTTTTCACTTTCATCGAACTGGAAAAAATCATTTTCAATGTCATCGATCTTGCGCAAACAAACATAGTTTCGTCTTCCCTTTACCAGTACGGCCTGGAATTCCTCTTTGATGACATTTTTTAAAAAAGGCAAATCTTTTTTGATCAGCTGTTCCTGCAGATTGATGGTATTGGTCGATACGACGATCCGTTCTTTGTTTTCCAGGGCCCAGTGAATGGCCGGCAATAAGTAGGCCAGCGTTTTACCGGTGCCGGTGCCGGCTTCGATGACGGCAATCTTGTCTTCATTAAATGCAGTACAGACATAGTCGATCATCAGGCGTTGTTCGCGGCGGTTTTCGAAACCGGCAAGTTTTTTTCGCACAGATCCGCCTTCAAGCAGGTAGGCTTTGATCTTCTCGGTATCGATATGTTTGGTTTCTTTTTTGCTGAAGGGTTCGATCACGGCATAGATATCATCGACCGGGTTGTTAACGATATAGAATGCCACCTGAAAGCCGTCGAGATAGCCGGCAATACTGAGATCGGCCTCGGAAGGTGCCATTTTGCCGCTTGGGTGGTTATGAATAACGACATCGCCATCCTGGGCCATCTCTGTTACCGCAGGCACAGCGGTTTTATGTCCGCGGGCAATAACCTCGACGCGATTGACGATGAGATTGTCATCGGTATAGCCGATAAAGAAGACCTCGTTATCCAGAGCCTCCTCGATCGATTGCCGCATCGCTTTGATGACATCGCCCGACAAGTAGTTGAAAATTTTTTCAGGGTTACCCATACAGATCGTTCGTTATAAGAAGGACAATTGTATTGTATCCGTTAGCAGCCGGGCATCAAAGCCCATCTCCCTTAAATAAGCGGGAAATTGTTCGAATCCATGGGTGGTAAAAATTTTTTGAGCACCGCTGCGTTTAATAAATGAAA
>CAZMUU010000063.1:0-2351 GCA_964569215.1 uncultured Cytophagia bacterium | reverse complement strand
TCATCAAAATCGGCGTGATCGCTAAGGGGAATTTGGTGGTCACACTGAAAAAATGAGTTGCCCTGTTTTGCCCAGCCACTCAGAAGAACGGAACGCTTGTTTGGAATGCTGTGATATTCCGGTTTTCTGCTCAGATGCGGCGGGAAGAGCAGTACATTAAAATTTGATAATGCTGTATCCCGGGACCATTGCTCACATTGTGGAAATGTGATGCCGAATTCTTCATAGATTCCGGCAAATCTCCATATCGCAGGATGCACAGCCACCCGATACCCCTTGTCCGAGAGTATTTTCATCGCTTCCTGTCCTTTGCCCAGGCTATAGGCCAGAACGACGGGTAACTTTTTCCGGTTTATGGTATCCTGAATAAAGTCTTCAAGTGCGTTAACGAGGGTATCCAGTTCTGGAAAGGTGCGGTAATCAGGATGGCCAAAGGTGGATTCGATGATCAAAATATCTGTTTTTGGGATTTGAATTTTTTCAGCGGTAAGTCCGGTTTTTATTTTAAAATCGCCGGTGTAGAGCAATGACAGATCATTGCAGGTGATGTGAATCATGGCCGAACCGAGAATATGGCCTGCGGGATGGAGTTTTATTTCCAGATCGTGATAAAAATAGGGGGTCGAATACTCCAGCTCGATCGCTTTTTGCTGTTTTGCCCGCATGGCATGAAAACGAACAGTTGGCGGTGTTGCCAGGATGGTTTTGTGATTTTTTAAATGATCGGCATGACCGTGACTGACAAAACTAAAGTCTACTTTTCTCCTGGCATCCAGCCAAAAGTTATGTTGTTTAATTTTGATGCCTCTATCTTCAAGAACGATCATGAGTGTTTTTTTGTACCTTTTCGATAAAGTATTGATGAATGCAGCTATCGTCTGTTATTTCGGGATGAAAGGTCGAGGCCATGATATGATCATTTTCAACTATTACCGGCGATTGCCGATAGCACCCCAGTACGTTGACCTCTTTGCCAACGTCGACAATTTTGGGCGCGCGGATAAAAACACCTTCAAAATTCAATTTTTTATGGTTCAGCTGCAGGTCAACCGTATCGATAAAAGAATCGATTTGTCTGCCATAGGCATTTCGTTCCACAGTGATATCGATCAGAGACAGGGAATCCAGCCGGTTATTTGCCAATCTGGTGGCCAACAATATAAGCCCTGCACAGGTTCCAAAGATGATCTTCTGCAGGCCGAACTCGTGTACGCTTTGCCAGAGATCATGTTTTTTCAGCAAGTTTACCAGTGTCGTCGATTCGCCACCCGGAATGATCAGGCCGTCGCACTGCTGTAGATGGCTTTTATTTTTAACCAAAAGTGTGGAGCAATTCAGGGTTTCCAGCGTCTGTTGATGTTTGTCAAAGTCTCCCTGTATCGCGAGTATTCCTGTGGTCATCCGTCGTCATCTTTCTGCATTACCAGCCTCTTCCGGCTATTCGTTCCTCTTCCGGTAGTCTGGCGTTTTCTTTGCCCACCATAGGTTCGCCCAGACTTTCCGATACTTTGGCGACAAGGTCAAAATCCATGTAATGGGTGGTGGCGCTGACAATCGCTTTGGCCCGTTTTTCGGGTTCTTTCGACATAAAGATGCCGCTACCGACAAAAACCGTTTCCGCCCCGAGCTGCATCATCAGGGAAGCATCGGCAGGCGTGGCTACCCCCCCGGCTGAAAAGTTGGGAACAGGAAGTTTACCGTTTTGTTGTATATATTTCAAGATTTCGAGTGAAGTTCCAAGGCTTTTCGCTTCGGCGATCAGTTCGTCATCGCCCAGGCTGTGAATGCGTTTGATACCGCTTTGAACGGCGCGCATGTGTCTGACCGCTTCAACGATATCACCGGTTCCGGCTTCACCTTTTGTCCGGATCAGGGCGGCTCCCTCGGCAATTCGCCGCAGGGCTTCGCCGATATTGCGACAGCCGCAGACAAACGGTACTTTGAACTTTGTTTTATCGACGTGATGTTCCTCATCGGCAGGGGTGAGCACTTCGCTTTCATCGATAAAATCGACGCCAAGCGCCTGAAGGAGTTGTGCCTCGGCGAAGTGGCCAATACGGCACTTGGCCATAACCGGAATGGAGACCATTTTTTGAATTGCTTTGATAATCGCGGGGTCGGACATTCTCGCCACACCGCCATCGGCACGTATCTGGGCGGGAATGCGTTCAAGAGCCATCACAGCGACAGCACCCGCATCTTCCGCGATTTTGGCATGCTCGGGCGTGGTGACATCCATGATCACACCGCCTTTGAGCATTTCAGCCAGGCCGATTTTTAATTTCATATCTTTATCCAGTAACATAAGAACCCTCTTTTTTGGTTGATGATCACATGACACGGAGGTGTCT
>CAZMUU010000062.1:3234-14569 GCA_964569215.1 uncultured Cytophagia bacterium | reverse complement strand
TAATCGAGTAGGCGGCTCCGGCCAATAGACCGGAGTGCGCCTCTCTAGCACCGACAGGCGCTCACAGCACCACCCCGATAAAAAACATCCGGGCAGGCCGCTCGTACGGGTCTCGTAAGCGGCGGTTCCCGCCGGCAGGCGGGCAAGCTATCAACCATGGGTCAGTTTAAGGGTGTAGGATAGCATTGAAATAGTATCCCTGCGTTCCAATCTGGTATTTGTAATTGTCGTGCTTAGAATTGGAGTGCAGGCAACTGCCCAGCGTCCCATTCGGGTGCGGCTCCATGCATAGGCCATGTCGGAAGGAATTCCCGATCGAATAAAATTCTTCATTTTCCGATTCGGTTTCTTTCAGTCATGCCGGATGCAACCACGCAGACAGTGGCGAATACACACATCAATATCTCTTAATTTGCCGTACATGGCCAATTTGGAATAATTGATCAACCCTGTTTGCAGAATATCCAGTGGGGCGATTGCGAAAAAATAAGCAAGGCCGATGCCCACATTGCCGCTGTCGGGTTCTAATTTTGAATAGGTTGACGAGCCCTCCTTTACATTCAAGTGGCAGAAAAACTCGTTGCATTTAAGGTTTATTTTTTTTTTCTTACACTGCATATCAGAAATTGCTAATGGAATTGGATAAAATTATTTGACACACACCTCTATCGGAAGGAGCTTATATGTTTAAAAAACATCCTCGCGGATTGATGGTGCTGTTCTTTACTGAAATGTGGGAACGCTTTGGCTTTTATCTCATGTTGGGTATCTTTACCCTGTACATGATAGCCGGATCCGGCGAAAAATTTGTCGGACTTGGCATGACCGAAAAACATGCCGCAGATATCTATGGATCATATCTGGCCCTGGTTTACCTGACGCCGTTTTTCGGCGGATTGCTGGCAGACCGTATCCTGGGATACAGAAGAGCGATTATCATGGGCGGAATTTTAATGGCCACGGGCTATCTGTTATTGGCCATTCCCGGTTCCATGGTCGCATTTTATATCGCGCTATTGTTTATCATTTTTGGAAACGGCCTATTCAAACCCAATATCTCTGTTTTGCTGGGCAAATTGTATGAAAAACCAAAATATGAACAACTCAAGGATTCGGGATTTAATATTTTCTACATGGGGATCAATATCGGGGCCTTTGTATGTAATTTCGTAGCGGCATATCTGCGTATCCAGTACGGCTGGGGATGGGCATTTGCTGCAGCCGGAATAGGAATGTTGATTGGTGTTGCCTGGTTTATCGGGGGTAATTTTGCAGTGCCTAACATTAAAGAGGCAGACAAAATTGCACAGAAAAGAGACACGGATATGCCATTGGGCCAGGTGTTCTATAAAATGTTTTTGCCGGCAATTATTTTTGCCACACTGGGATGGCTCATCCCCAACAATATCTTTGGAGCCGATTCGACCGATGCCTTTATTTTTCTCAGTATACCGCTTATCGGGTTCTATTTCAATATCTGGCGGTCAGCAGATGCAAAAGAGAAAAACCCCATCGCTGCCTTACTCGCGGTTTTTGGTGTCGTGATCATCTTTTGGGCTATCTTTCATCAAAACGGCTCGGCACTCACCTATTGGGCCAGAAGCTATACGGATCGTGAATCTGGTCCGGTATTGGCCAAAATTCTCGATAAAATAGAAATGACGGAAGAGGTATCCACTGTTCCCAGGGAGATACAACGAACCGGTCCACATGGCGAGGATCTGGGAACGTCTATGGGACCGAGTTACTATTTTGATAATTATGGCAGTCTCGTGCCTCGTGGTCTGACCTACAAGCCAGAAGATGTATCGGATTCTGATTGGCAAAAAATCGTTCCGGAAGAACGACAGAAATACGGAGCGCTGAATCTATGGCCCACCGAACTACAGGCTTCGATCAATCCTTTTTATATCATTATTTTTACACCTCTGGTCGTTGCATTCTTTGGTTTCCTGCGGAGGCGTAATAAAGAACCCTCGACCCCCATGAAAATCGGACTCGGTCTCTTTGTCACAGCCATGTCCATGCTGATCATGGTGGCTGCAGCCGTTGTATCGGGAAGCGGGCTCACCAAAGCCTCGGTGGGTTGGTTATTTGGTGTTTACGGTGTCATCACCATCGGAGAGTTGTTTCTGAGTCCCATGGGGCTGTCGCTGGTCTCTAAATTGAGCCCCAAACGCATCGCGGCCCTCATGATGGGGGGGTGGTTCTTGGCCACTGCTATTGGCAACAAAATGTCCGGCGTCTTGTCTGGTTTGTGGACATCCTTTGACAACAAAGCTTACTTTTTTCTCACCAACACCGGCCTGACCATGATCGCGGTAATTGCCATTTTCAGCATGATGCCCTGGCTTAAAAGAGTGGTTGCCGAGCATACAGAACTCGATCAATGATTCGATAGAAAATGGAAACCTTCCCGGGAGAGCAAAAAATGCTCTTCCGGGATTTTTTTATAGAGATTGTATTCATGACCATACCTGAAAGATTAATGGCAACCCTGAAAGGTGAGCCCGTTGATCCTCCGTCTGTTTCCTGTTATAAAATCAACGGTCTGGATGAACATCCGCAAGATCAGAGTCCTTTTAACATTTATCATCACCCGTCCCGGCAACCATTGATCGAGCCGGCCAGGGAAAAAAGCGATAGAATCGTCATGCGGGGCTGAATTTAACCGTTGTTGCCGAATTTTTAATCCTGTGCTGTTGCTGAACCAATAACCTTTACCACCGGTTTCAATACGATCAGCCGTAAAACAATGATGTGATTTCTATGTATTGAAATCCATTATTGCAGGAATTAGCGGCCAACCAATACTTTATCGTTACTGAGCATAACGCCGACATATGTACCGTCCTTTGTATAGACCAGATTATTCTCAACGGTAATCTGATCCGGGTCCACCTCGAGCTGACCGAGTAACCCAACCAGGACATGGGTCTCCTGCATCTCCTCTTCACTTTCCTTCATCCGGTTTCCCACCACTGCCGGATTGCTGGAATGGATACCGATAAATTTGTCACCAGCCTGGTAGGTTCTCGCCTTACCGGTTGCGGGATCAATCCCAATCAGATCACCGGATCCGGGGGTTCCCTCTTTTTCAAACCATTCAGCATAATCGCCATTGGTCGTCTGCCAGCCGCCGGATGCATAGGCTCTTCCCCGGACGTCCAGCATATCATTACCCGGCGTTTCGGTAAGGATTCCCACGGCATCACCGAAATAGGATTTGGCACCGCGGAAGTAACCGGCAAAAACAACCTCGGGATTTAATGTATTGTAATTTGTCTGTACGCCCCCTTCAACACCGATCATGCGGCGTACATCGTGGCCGGAACCGAGCATTGCATCCGCATTTTGCACAATCCCCCTGACCATGATAACATCCCGCCGATATTGCTCCGGTGAACCCAACGCCATATTCTGCGCCAGATTTCCGATTCCGATCGCATAGGTTCCATCCACATTCATCAGATGCGCGCCGATAGCGATGTTCTGTTTTGGCTCCGCATAGTCATTTGGATCCGCCTCTGCGTATGAGATTGTGTGAATACCGATATTTTTACTATTTTGAGCATAATCGTTGTTCTCCAACGTCTCTACGTATAAACACGACCTCGCCAGGCCCAAACTACCGGAAGCAATTCTGTGCGAGTAGGTTTCCCCCAAAGAATCGACATTCAATAATCCTTTATGAGTAGAGGTACGAAAACCAACATAGCCATCAGAATTAACCTGCAATACAGCTCCCGAATGATTCTTGATGATAAGCTGGGAAAAACAGAGCTGGGAGAATAACAACAATAGTATCAACAGATATGTTTTCATGATCTTACCCCATATTTATGTGAATTAAGCGAAGACAATCATCTTAAATAGTTACAAATATCATGCCACCAATAAAGACATAACTCCCGGCTTTATCGTCGGCTTATCCCAAAAAATATATCGAGGTGTCAAAAGTCTGTTACAGTCGCGTATTTAGGTGTAACTATTTTAAATCAACCTGTGTCCGGCGCACTCCATTTTCCCCCTTTTGCAATGTCCGGATCCCGGATGAAAGAAGACAAAAAGATGGTGAGATCCCCGATAATAACCGTTATTTAACCAACCGTAGAGTCATTCCCCTGCTGAAAGTCATGGCCGGTTTTGAGTAAATTGTTAATTTGCGCGATTATTATATGCTAAATTCAGTTCTCGTCTGACAGAAGCGAGGCATTGGTATAATGACAAACCGCAATCCTGTTCGCTTAAACAAGCCGGATAATGTAATCAAACACATCTGACCAAAAATTCCAAATTCGCACAACGCTTACCGCAGCAATGTCATCTTGATGCTCTGCCGCATCTTTCCAACCTGTAAAACAGCGATATAAACACCGGATACGACTTTGTAACCTTTATGATCACAGCCGTCCCAGGTCACCACATGGTTACCGCGGATTTGACGCGCGCGTAGCAAAAGGCGAACCCGTTCTCCTTTCATGTTAAAAATCTGCAGCAACACCTCATCGTCATGAAACAGATCATACGATATCGTTGTAACGGGATTGAATGGATTGGGATAATTCTGCTGTAAAACATAATCCAGGGGATGCTTTTTCTCTTCGGCCAACCTGATCACACGGGTCTGACTTAGTCGTTGATGCAATTGTGCTTCGTATAAAGATGCAGGGGTCAAGCCCTGCTGATTGCTCCCTTCGATATAACCATCCGCTGCCGGAAAGGAACACGGTGGTTTTTGTCCGGTAATTCGATCACCGGAACAACCAATAGCGTAGTTTTGCGCTGTCGGCGGTTTTTGCACATGCAATTCGCCATCCGCGACATCGGTATTCCAGGCAATGCAATGCGCACTGCCCCATCCATGGCTGGTGCCGTAATAACCGCGATTGTACAATCCGAGCAAGCGCGGATTATAGCCCGGTCTCGGTCCATCCAGTTCCGTCAAATTATCCCATAATAATCCCATGCTCCAGCGCCGGTGCCCCTCGCTGGCGGCATAAGCGCCCGATGATGTACAGTACAAAAATACACAGCCGGATGTCCAGCTGGTGCCGTTGGAGACATAATGATGCCGGCCATTGCCGGCATGGCAATTTTTGAATAGAATTTGTTGTGAAGCAGTATATACCTGAAAATTATAGCGTCGCCCGCCGGTAACCCGCGACACCGGGTCCACAGCACGGCAATTCTCCACAGTAATCCGTGTCGCCGTATTGGTTCGAACACCTGAGAGGCCAAAGTGCCGCATGGTACAATTGCGTACCCAGGCATCCTCGATCTGGAACAGGTCGAGAGCATTCCAGGCATGATATTCATCAGCCGAATGGGCTGTTTCGATATCGATGCGCAGGTTTTCAATACCGATCTGTGTCCGCAACCCATTTCTGGCGTATTTATAGATATAGGATTGTGATAGCGTCCGAATCAGATGGTTAAACACCGGTGCATCGATTGTGATACGATTATCCTGAATAGCGGTAATGTATCGATTAAAAACAACCGGCTGACTCCCGGGTTGCCACGGTAAATCGGTTCCCGGTACCGCACCGGGCCAGTCCCAAAATGTACCGCCGGAATCTACAGCAGCAAGCCACCCTTCCGTACAGGGGTGATAGATGATGATATTATCGCCCACCTGATACGAAGAGGCGTCTTCCACCTCAAAGGTACGGGAGCCGACCTGTACGGTATCGCTGATGATATCCGTTTCACTGCCGGCGACACTGTCGCGCCATCGGCTGGTGCCGCCTCCTCCTGCAACCACTACACTGCGTTGATGAGGGGTATTGCCCACAGCTTTTAGAATGGTATTGTTTTCCGGATTCTCTCCGTCTCCAACGCCACGTAATACCACGCCGTCGATGCCGACATTGACAGTGCCGTGGATTTCATAAACACCGGCCTCCAGCAATAGAGCACCGCGAGTACCACCTTCGTCCATGGGCAAAAGACCGATCTCAAACAATGCAGTTTCGATGTGACCGGTGTTATCCCCTTCGACAGGCGAAATCGTTTTTTTAACCTCAACCTCGGGGATTTCAACTCCGCCGCCCATGTAACCGGCATAACTGAAATCCGCTATGCGGTTCCCCTCCCCGTCAGAAACATACACCAAACTATCGTTCGTCCCGTAATAGACAATCTGCGATTCCCAGCCATATAACACCTCTAAAATGGCCGGCATCCATAAAAACAAAAAAAGAACGAGCCACCTGCAATCAACCAGCCAACTTTTCGTTTGTATCCGGTTTATAATCCTGTTGTTTTGCATCATTTTTTTATCCATTCAAATTACTGGATCAAATAGTACTTTTCAATCTTGAAAAAGACAATCAAACGTATTTTTCTTCGCGCTCCTTCGCGTTCTCTCTGCGGTTTAATACAAAGGCTCAGGTAGCGGCAATGCATCCTTTATTTCGTCAACGTCATTTTGCCCACCGCCTGAAAATGACCGGCCTCAAGTTTGTAGAAATAGATGCCGGATTCGAGTCCGGATGCATCAAAGCGCACCTCGTGCCGGCCTGCGCTCAGGGTTTCGTCCACTAATTCCGTTACCTTGCGGCCAAGGAGGTCATAAACGCGTAAAGTGGTCGGTTGTGATTGTTTCAGGCTGAACGCAATGGTTGTGCTCGCATTAAACGGATTGGGATAATTTTGCTCCAGGCGATACTCAAACGGCTGTTGTGCTATCAACGAGACGCCGGTGATTTGTTCAAAAACAGCGAGAAGGAATTTGTCCGAGTCCATCAATACCTGCTCCGGATTGGCTTTGCTGTCGAGATCGCCCTGCCATTCTACAAACCGCCAGCCGGAATCGGGAATAGCGGTAATCGTGACCATCGTGCTATCCTCATAGGTTTCCGCTTGCGGATCATACGCTACCGTACCGCCGGAGGAAAAGACATACACCGCCAGTTTGTACTGCGGCGGTACATCCAAAGCAAAGACCGCGTTGAGAACCGTGATCTCGTTCATGGTAAATCTAAGCGTATCCTCATCGCTGTTGATATCGCCCTGCCACTCGATAAATTTATAGCCGGAATTCGGAATCGCAATAGCCGTCACCTCTGTTCCGGTTTCAAATATAACCTGGGACGGTTCATATTGCACGGTTCCACCTTCGGATGCTGTTATCTTGAGCAACAAAGGAACCGGCATACCGTACCAATCCGGGCCGGCATCTTGAGAAGTTAACGGACGGTTTGAAACGGGGTCTTGTGAAAACTCGTCCGCACCCACATCTTTGAGTGCATCACGAGGTTGATTATCCATATCATGAGTGACATCCGGATAATCACCCCGTGCTGCATTGATAAGCAGACTGGCATCCGAGGGTCGCCAGAGTCCGTCCGGCGCCTCTGTCAGGTTTACATCGGCAAGCATTATACCATCCGGACGGCTGATGCCCAAATCGAGTGACTGAATGATATTGCCTTCCCAGGTTAAATTAATCGGTTCATCTTCCTGGCGAATGGCTGTATAGGTTGTCATGATCACATTGTTGGCTATGGTGCAATTTTCCGGTGGCAGGCTTCTTTCCGAATCATTCCCGGCACCGATAATCATCGAGTAGCGGCAATCGACAAAGGTATTGAATGCCACCAAAGCGTTTTTAACCTGAAAATAGCGGTTCAACGGAGAATTGGGTACGCCGTTCAAGATCGGCAGTGCCGATTTAAAACTGCTGCCGTAAAGACCCTGAAAATAGTTGTTGATAACCTTATGATCTTCACCGATAACGCGCACACCACCGGTCAGGTCAAGGCGATTACCAATAAAAAAATTCTTTTCCACCGTACAGCGGTTGCCGTGACGCAATGTCAGTGCCCCTTCACATTCAAAAAAGGTATTATAGCGATAAATATTTTCACAGCTCTTGTTGGAAATAATTTCGATTTCGCCATTGCAATGCTCAAAATAATTGTGTTCAACAACTGTTCTCGAGTTGAGTAAGGAATAGGTACTGGTGCCGATGCGTATGGTTTCACCACCATTGACGCCCAGGGCCGGACGATGGCCGAAATAGTTGTGATCGATGCGATGATAATGTGCCGGTGGGCTGCTGGTACGCTCGAACCAGACCACCAGCGTGGTGCCGCCGTTGGTTTTACCGCTGAAATAACAGTGATCGACGCGATTGTATTGCCCGTAAATGGAGACCCATTTATACTCATTGCTCCGGCTGGAAGGGTTATAATCGACAATGGAGGTGTTGGTCAAGCGGCAGTGATGGCTCAAGTTGCGGGAGCCATTTCTGAACTCGATAACAGCTCCGGAAATACTGCGCCCACCGATAAAGCGCAACCCATCAACCTCCAGATAAGAGCCGGCAATGCGCAAGGTGGAATACCCGTTCAACACGACAGACCCAGGGGTTTCAGCGCGTAAAACGATGGGATTGCCCTCTTCGCCGTTACCCTCAAAAAGGATGCGTTCATCCGTCCACAATCCATTGGCCATCAACACGGTATCGCCGGGCCGGGCCATGCTCATCGCCGTTTTAATTTCATCAGCATTGGTCACATAAAAGGAGCCGGCTGTAACCGATGTCGCTACCAGCAACATAACCAGGAACAAAATTCCACCGCTTTTGCACAAGTTCACTTTTCACCTCGTTTAGTGGTTGGAGTAAATGGGCCTTGATAAAATACTTTGGTTTGGCAAAAAAGTATCCTCCCGAAGAACGAATCTTCGGGAGGATTTTACAGATTGGAGGTCAATTCATCAACCGGAACCTATTTCATCAGGATCATCTTCTTGACCGATACATAGTCTCCGGAGACCAGCTTGTAAAAATAAACACCGGTTGCCAGATCATGCATCCGGAACATGACATTGTATCGTCCGGCTTTCATATCGCGATCCATCAGGGTTTTGACCTCACGACCCAGAGTGTCATAGATCTTCAGGGTCGTTCGTCCCTCTTTTTTCAGACTAAAACTGATATTTGTAGAAGGATTAAACGGATTGGGATAATTCTGATTCAAACGATACTCGCGGGGAAGTTCACTCAAATCATTGACACCGGTCTCCGCCTTAAACATGGCGGTAACCGATTTATCCGCATCCATGGTTAAACCAACGTTCATCTCAACGCTGTTCACATCACCGCTCCAGCCCTGAAAGGTATAGCCGGAATCGGGAATGGCATGCAGCATAACCTCGGTATCGGGATCATAGGTCTCACCCACAGGAGCGGGGTCCAATTGAACCGTTCCGCCACCCTCCACCACCACGGTAAGGGCAACATGTGTCGGTACATTGGTGGCCCAGCGCAAGTCACCTACGGCCTCGCCATCATCTGCCAGACCATAGGCATGTGAAGCCGGCAACAGGGTATAGTTGCGTTCAGGGGGTGCTTCATAGAGCGGATCAAACGACCACTGGGTGGTGGTATCCTTTGTCGCTTCCTCTTCCAAATCAACATTGCTGCTCGCATTATAGGTCAACAGATGAGAAGCATGAGACGTACCATAAATCCTGAGAATATCGGGATGGCGCTCCACCGTAAACAATTGATTGGTAAAGATGCAATTTTTTACCGTGACGTCTTTGGTATCTTCCGGGTAGAGGACGCGATAATCCGATTCCCAATCGGTCGAATCAAAGGTGCAGTGATTGACCCAAACGGTGGCATCGGGATTGTCCCGCATTCTAAGCGCTTCACGGCCACAACGAACAATGGTCGTGTTTTCCAGTTTGACGTATTTGACGGTATTGGGCTCTTTGAGGTAAATGGCCTCTTTCCGGCATTCCCTGAACATGCTGTTGGTGATGATCAGCGAATCGACCATACTGAACAAATAGACCTTGACGTGTACCTCACCGGCATCGTGGAAATAACAATCATCGATGCGAATTTCGGTGGTCAGCGTGTCATCGTCGGTTCTAATCTGGTATTTCGATCCGCTAACTTCCAGCCCCCTCAACAGCAGGTTGCCGCCGGGACGCTTGATCTGGAAAACACCGGAAGCATAGGAGAGGTCCGGATTTCCTTCGATTTTGGGTCGTTTGTTCAGACCCGCTTTTGCCACCACGGCAAGATCCATATCCACGGTAATAAAGCTGTGCGCCGGCCACACACCGCCGTCGGTGGTCAGCACAATGGTATCGACCTGGGTGTTGTTACGGACAAAGTCGACTGCATCGTCCAGAGCCCAGGTGGTATCGATCTCGAGAATGCCACCGGCGACAACGATTTCCGTAAAGGTCGCGGTAAGGGAAACATCCTCATTCATCTCAACCGTCAATGTATCCTGATCGCTGGTCATGTCACCGCTCCAGCCGTTAAACTCATAACCGGCAAGAGGCATCGCCACCAAAGTTACCACTGTCGTGGAATCATAGGTGCCGTAATCGGCATAGGGCTCGGGTTCCATCATCACCTCACCCAGCCCAACGATCTCAACATCGAGCGTCTTTTGTGGTACCACCGTTTCAAACGTGGCAGTGATTTCTTTGTCTCCGTCCATGGTAACCGTAAGGGGATTTGTTGTATCGGCAACATCGCCGCTCCAGGCGCCGAATTCCATGGATGTGGTGTCTGAAACCGCGGTCATGGTGACATCCGTTCCTTCATAAAAAACATATTCCGCCGTATCCAGAGAGGCCGGGGTAAATTCCACATGTCCGACACCAACCGTCGTGAGCGTAACGGTGTACTTTTCCAGCAGCGGTTCAAAAATAACCTTAACCGTCTTGTTGGCGTCCATCGTGACGCCGGCACTCGGTGCATCGGGTGGGAACACAAATACACCTTCCCAACCGGCGACTTTCCAGTTGAAATCAGGTGCGGCGGTTACGGTGACCTGGGTACCGGGATCATACCAACCGCCGGCCGGGCTCAGACTGACTTGACCATTGCCTTCGGTCATTACGGTGAGATAGAACTTGTCCGGGGAGACTTCCCAACGCAAATCTCCCATAGCGCGACCGTCATCAGCGGCACCGCGAACGGGCGAGTTATCAGCCAACCGGTAATCATCAGTAGCCGGATCAAAATAAAGCGGATCAACCGCTAACATGCCGTCACCAACCGTAGCGTTATCGGTGGTGTTTACATCTCCGGCGTTGAAAAGATTACAATGATGGATGGTTGAGTTGCCAAAAAGCCGGATCGCGTCGCTGTGCGTCCCCAGTTTGTTGCTGATAATCGAATTTTTTACTTCTACATTTTGCACGCCCTCGGGATAAATCGCGCGATAATCTTTATCATAGGTGATGGAATCAAAGGTACAATGATTGATCATCATAACGGCATTATCGTTGTCACGGACACGAATCGCTTCACGGCCGGTATGGATAAACGTACAATTTTCAAATTTTGCATAAT
>CAZMUU010000062.1:0-3224 GCA_964569215.1 uncultured Cytophagia bacterium | reverse complement strand
CCTTCAGATAAACGCCTTCCTTTTCGCAATCCCGTAGTATCGTATCAACGATAATCAGGGAATCAACCATAGAGCTGCCGTAAACCTTTACCAGAGTTTCCTTGGCGGTATGGCCGTAACAGCCCATAATCTTTAAAATCGCATCGGTACCGCCGTTGTCAACCCGGATGAGATGTTTGGCGTTGAAAAATTCAACTCCGACCAGGGTCAGGTTGCCGCCGCCTTCCAGTTTAAAAACACCGTTGGATTCGCCATAGTCGTCATTTTGAATCTTGGGCATCTGCGTCAATCCTTCACGGGCTCGCACGGTAATGCTTTTGTCCAGCTCGATACTGCTGGTTTCCAGATAAAGCCCGCCATTGGTGACCAGCTCGATGATATCGCCCTCTTCTGCGGCATCATAAGCTGCAGCGATTTGGTCGGTTCCCGCTTCCACCAGGTGTACCGTGGGCAGCGCACGCGTGGGATCCCAGCGCAAATCGCCCATGGCGAATCCGTCGTCCGCCATATTCAAAACCGGAGAGTCCATGGCAAGCGTATAATCTCCGGTTGTCGGATCGGTATAGAGCGGATCTACCGCCAACATGCCGTCGCCAACCGTAGCATTATCGGTGGTGTTTACATCCCCGGCGTTAAAGAGATTGCTATGATGGATGGTTGAGTTTCCAAAAAGCCGGATAGCATCACTGTGTGTGCCCAGCTTGTTGGTGATCATCGAGTTTTTGACCGTTACATTCTTGACACCTTCAGGATAGACAGCGCGATAATCCTTGTCATAAGTGATGGAATCAAAGGTGCAATGATTGATCATCATAACGGCATCATCGTTATCGCGAACGCGTATGGCTTCGCGACCGGTATGCAAAAAGGTACAATTTTCAAAATGCGCATAGTGAAAGGTATTGGGTTCTTTCAGATAAACGCCTTCCTTGCCGCAATCGCGCAAAATGGTATTCTTGATGATGAGCGAATCCAGCCAGGAGCCGCCATAGAGTTTAACCAGGGTTTCCTTGCCGGTATGACCAAAGGAATCCATGATTTTGAGTACGGCACTTGAGGAATCGTTATCCACACGAATAAGGTGTTTGGCGTTAAAAAACTCCACGCCGATCAGGGTCAAATTGCCGCCGGCGATCATCTTGAAGACACCGTCGGAGTCGCCAAAATCATCATTCTGAATCTGCGGCAGTTCTTCCAGGCCCTCCATTGCCCGGATGGTGATGCTCTTGTTCAATTCGATGCTGCTGGTCTCCAGATACAAACCGCCGTCGGTCACCAATTCGATAATATCACCGTCAGCGGCCGCTTCGACAACCGGCGCAAGCGCATCGGTACCCGCTTCAACATAATGAACGGTTTGAGAAAATGACGGATTAGTGATAAACAGCATAAAAACAAAGCATACGAAAATAAATGGTATCTTTTTCATATCTTCCTCCCTATTATGAGGATTTTAACGAATTATACGAGTTGAAAGTGCAGAGGGCTCTCACCTCCTTTCGCATTACAGGTTTGATCATCCGTATAATAAAAGCTTCACCTCCTTTATGGTTTATTTGATTACGATCATTTTTTTCACCTGTTCAAAATGTCCTGAACCGAGCTTGTAAAAGTACACACCTGTCGGAAGATCAGAGGCGTTAAAGGTGATTTCATGTTCGCCGGCGGTAAAATGTTTTTCAAAAAGGGTGAACATCTCCTTTCCCAACACATCGTAAATGGTCATCGTCGCTCTTTCGGGCTTTTCAAGAGAAAAGACGATAGTCGTTGTCGGATTGAAAGGATTGGGATAATTTTGTTCCAGTTTGTATACATGTGGATTTTTAGACCAATCTGCAACGGCGGTAGAGGATGACTCAAACGCAACGCTAAAATGAACTGCGGAAGTGACGTCTACCGTCACCGGATTACCTGAACCGGCCAAATCTCCTCCCCATCCTGCAAATGTCCAGGCGGAATCGGGGGCAGCTGTTACGGTGACTTGTGTCCCTGCCGGATAGCTGCGTCCGATCAACGGCGGATCGCATACGATCGAACCGTCACCGGTCTTGGTATAATGAAAGGCAATGCGGGCTGGAGAGTTGGTAGCCCAGCGGCGGTCGCCGAGAGGCCCATTGTCGGAAGCACCAAAATAAGCCGGAGAATCCGGTAAAAGGGTGTAATCCATGTTGGGCGCATCCGCATACATGGGATCAAAGCCATAGATGGTATGTTCATCTACTCCCATACCCTGATTTTTGGAGACGTAAATTTCCGTCCCCTCGTCTGTGCCATCAAGAGTGGTGATGTTAAAAGAATCGACACAGCAAATATGCGAGCCGGGCCGCTGAATCTGAACGAGAAAATCGGTACGGTCCAACCGTGATATTCCGGGTAGACGGCTGTTGGTAATAATAACATTTCTAAACGTCGTGCCAAAATTGTTTTTGATATAGCACACTCTGGTGGCACAATTGTTCATCGTCAGGTTTTCAAGCATGACATAGGCATCCTCTGTACTCTCATCAGTGTCTGCATAAAATCGAATGCATTCAGCATCAATATCGGTAAATGTGCAGTTTCTCACAATGAGCGTATCAGCAACCCGGTCAATGGGATATTTTTCCGTTTCGGTAAGTCGTATTGCTTCATCTCCGATTCGATAAAAGGTGCAATTTTCAAAAACAATAGTACCGGCTTTAATAGTGGGATCATTTTGACCATCAGGCCTGTTGAAATAGAGGGCATGACCGGCATTCATTTCGGGCACCACGATCTTGTCGCGAATGACATTCTTGAAATCACAATTTTTTACCCGAATATTGGTGCCGATTTTAACAAATTTTTGTCCGCCAGGATAGTCGCTCGGGGTATGTTGGACACGAAGGGCATATTTCATTCCATGGCACTGTTCGTGCCCGCCGTCAAAGACGACGCCTTCAACCGTCAGATCATTACAGACATAAAAAATCTCCAGCACATTGGAATCCGGATCGCTATGCGTAATAATCGGTTTTTCCGCCAATCCCGGTGCCGCGACTATGGTCAGAGGTTTTTCAATCAACATGGGAACCGTATCCTGCGTTGTGTAAACCCCACCGGGGGTGACCAGGACAATCGAATCAACATTATTGTGAAAGACGTATTTGAGCGCCAGGTTAAAATCGTACTCATCCGTCGCCTCGATTTTTGAAGCAAAAAGGGTGTTGGCCGTGAATTCATTGAGCCCGATGACATGCTTCCAG